>CAYRZI010000121.1:0-8453 GCA_964428605.1 uncultured Woeseiaceae bacterium | reverse complement strand
GCCCGAACCCGTAATCATTGCGAAACCTCTGGTGGAAAGCCAGAACGTCCTGAGTTTACTTGCGGAGTTCGACGGATCAAGAGCGATCTGGACGTACCGAGACGTTTTTGATGTGGTCAACTCGAACCTCAACAAATTCGCCTCTCAAATCGAGACCTGCCGTATTATGGCCTCAGGTGAGTACGACGACTGGCGCTCTGAGATTATCCCAGAAGCCGCTAAGAAGTTGTTGGAAGAGCACTATCATCCAACCATGTCGCGAGAAGACGCCGCGGCTTTATTTTGGTACGCCCGTAACGCTCTGTTCTTCGAGCTACGTCTTCAGGATCATCAGTCGATCTACCTTTGGAGTTATGACGAGTTCGTTCAGAATCCCGAGCTTGATTCCCTGTATGCTTGGTTGGGTATAGAAGTGCCGAAAAGGCTTAGTCTTGAGGATGTTAGTGAACGTTCCCTTGGGTTGGGTAAGGATGTAACGCTAACTCCAGCGATCAGAGAAGCATGTATCCGACTCCAACGAGAACTTGATGAAGCCCGGATGTCCATGGAGTAGCGGTCTATCGCGGCGGCTGAGAGGCGTCGAAGAACGGCCTATGATGAGAACGCTTCCGGAGGGCTTTGGGTGTGCCGCGCTAGGTTGCTGGGCTGCAATGAGTGGCTATGGGCAGGCGTTACGTGCTCGCCCTCATCTTGAGCGTCTATTTTTCTGCGGCGCGGGGGGCATTTTTAGCTCCAGCGCTTGCGGGTTGTTTGTGCGCGTCGCTAGATATGGAGGGGTTTGTCGTCCCCGTGCGTAATCGTGATATTGATGGCTACGCGACTTTGCGAACCATGACCGACGAATGTTCGTCTGCCATTGCGGAGTTAGGCACTCTCGCTGTTGAGAATCGACCGGCGTATGAGTTTGTTGATGACGCGACACGTATATTCCATGCCGCTATTGCCCACGTATCGCCGGCAGGCGTCCAGAGAATGGTCTAGACGATAACCAATTGCGAGTGCCTGCTACGAAAAGCTGGGAGCTCTTATCGCGAAGCCATCTAAGTCCTGATGCTGGTCGTGGCGACGAATTCTGCAGCTGTCAACGCGCTCTGGAATTAGTCACATGTCGTTGGGAACAGCGGCCGCTGGCACTGTTATCTTACTTTTCCGAACTTCGCATCGAAACATGCTTTGTTGCTACAGACCGCTATACGATCGCAACCGGCAATCTGAAGAGTCAGAATGGTATTTGGTAGACTCGGACGCCGGGCGCGTAATTCCAATTATCATTGGCGACGCAGAGAATGTACCGGGATCCGTTCTGACCTTCGACTGGAGTGAGGCCGCACGGTCTAATTGGTTCGATTTGGCCGATGGTCCGGAGAACGAAATACACTACGAGGGCGCTGAATCGCGATACGCGAGGGAATGCCCTAGCGAGAAGATTGCCTGCGTCCTCATGTGGTCTGTCCCGCCGGTAGTGATACTTCCGCTTCTGTTCCCAGTGATCTTCCATTGCATCCTAATCCATTGGAGAGCGGCATGAGCGCTGCACTGCGAAGCGTGCTTGGGGCGTTAACCCCACGGGGAAGACGCGCGCGCCTGATGATCTTCCCCTACCACCGGGTCCTCCCCTCGGAAGACCCTTTGCTGCCTGGTACGCCTTCCGCCGATCGTTTCGAACGGCAGCTACAGCGTATACGGAAATTCTGCAATCCGCTCCGCCTCGAGGAAGCCGTGAAGCGGCTGATAGAAGGCACCTTACCATCCCGGGCGGTCGCATTGACTTTCGATGACGGCTACGCGAATAATCTCGAGGTCGCGGCGCCCTTGCTGAAGAAATATAGGATTCCCGCAACTATATTCGTCGCAGTCGATGCGGTTGAACGAGGAATAATGTGGAACGACCTAATCATTGAGGCCGTAAGGGCGGCATCCGAGACTATAGACACCGGGGGCTTGGGGCTTGGCATAGTGGAGGTACAGGCGACGACCCGCCTTGCCGTTGCCAAAAGGCTTGTGGCGAAAGCGCAGTACCTCCCGACCAAAACACGCCTCGCGGTTTCGGAGGCGCTTTACGCGGCCGTCGCCAATAGAGAACATGTTCGTCAGATGATGCGACCCGACCAACTTAATGATCTTTCCGACTACGGTATCGATATCGGAGCGCATACAGTAAATCACCCGATTCTCAAAATGCTCGATGATAGTGAGGCCCGCGCAGAGATTGGGGATAGCCGCGTATGGATTCGTGACGTTACAGGCCGTGAACCCACTCTCTTTGCTTACCCGAACGGCAAGCGAGGCGGAGACTATGATCTCCGGGACGTAGAACTTGTACGAGATCTCGGTTTCCTCGCGGCTGTTCGGGCCGATTGGGGTTGCGCTACTCGCGCTTGCTCGCGTTACGAACTACCACGATTCAAACCCTGGGAGGACACCGACACTGGGTTCGGTGCCCGACTCTGCAAGACGGTCGCTAAAACCTACACCTAGGCCGCGGACCAACTTCATGGGTAAGGTCAAACATCAACCAGCGGTGTCAATGCCGCCGCAGATTGTCCGCATTTTGCCGGGATAAGATGTCCCCTGATTGCCGTTTAGGTTCTTTGTCGGATGGCCAGTCCGCTCAGGCCGCTTTCTCCTCCTCGGGTTGAGCCCTGGATTTCTTGTCGAGCAGCCCGGCACGACGTTTCTCCTTCAACCGGTAGCTCTCGCCCTTGATGTTGATGGTGGTGGCGTGGTGGAGGAGCCGATCGAGGATAGCGGTAGCCAGCACCGGATCACCGAACACCTCGCCCCAGTCCAGGAAGCTCTTGTTCGAGGTCAGCACGATGGCGGCCTTCTCGTAGCGCTTGGCAATGAGCTGGAAGAAGAGGCTCGCATCCTCGCGGGAGAGCGGCAGATAACCGATCTCATCGAGCACCAGCACCTTCGGATAGCTCAGCTGCTGCAGCTGCTTGTCCAGACGGTTCTCGGCACGCGCCTTCTTCAGCCGCCCCATGAGCTCCTGCAGCGTCAGGAACAGCACCCGGTGACCGGCCTCGGCCGCCTTGATGGCGAGCGCGATGGCGATATGCGTCTTGCCGACCCCGGGCGGGCCGAGCAGCACGACGTTCTCCGCCCGGTCGACGAAGCCGAGTGTGGTCAGCTCGCCGATGACCTTGCGGTCGATCGAGGGCTGGAAGCTGAAGTCGAACTGATCCAGGGTCTTGTGCCAGGGTAGACGAGCCTGCGCCAGGCGCGTCTCGGTGCCTTTTTGGCGACGACCCGCCCACTCGCAGGACAACGCCTCGGTCAGCACCTCCCGGTAGCCGAGATCCCGCTTGGCGGCTTGTTCCAGGATGGCGTCGAGCTGCAGCGACAGGTGCGTGAGCTTGAGCTGCTCAAGCAGGGCATCCAGCGTCATCAGGCCACCTCCTCGTAGACCGTGAGATCGCGCTGCTCGACGGCGAGGCGCTGCCACAACCCCCGATGATGCTCGGGGCAGCTGACCCAGCCGGCGGCCGTATCGCCCAGCCGATGCCGGGCGATGCACCGCTCATCGGCGTAGACGCGAAGCCCGCCGTCCAGCGAGAGGCGGATCTGCACGAGGCGCCCCGCCTGATCGTCCGGCACCGAGTAGCGGTTGCCGCCGACATCGATGTAGCCGTCCCAGGCAACCTTGCGGATCTGGTGATAATCGGTCTCGAAGCGGCTCGGCGGCAGGCTGGTGAGCGCCGGCGCCTCGCGCGCGAAGCGCACCGACACCACCTCCCTGACCGTGCCGTGCAGCCGCTGATCGGCCTCGGCAAGGAGCCACGCCTCCAGCAGCTGGTTCAGGTGCGCCAGGCTCTCGAACGAGCGGTAACGCACGAAGAAGTGCTGCTTGACGTAGCCGACCATGCGCTCCACCTTGCCCTTCGTCCTCGCCCGGTAGGGCCGGCAGGCCCTGGGCACGAAGCCGTAGTGGCCGGCCAGGGCCTTGAAGCCCGGGTTGAAGCGAACGCCCCGGCGGGTGTGCTCCAGAACGGCGGAGCGCTGGTTATCGACCAGCACCGTGGCACTCACGCCACCGAACCACTCGAAGGCCTGCACGAGGCTCTCGTAGGTGTGCTCGGCGTCCTGGCAGCGCGCCGCCATCACGTGGAAGCGCCGCGAGTAGCCCAGCGTGTTGACGGCAATGTGGACCTTCATCCGCTCTCCGCCCACCTCCGTCCACACCTCGCCCCAGTCGTGCTGCAGCTGCTCGCCGGGCCGGGTCTCGAAGCGCACCGTCGCCTTCGCCGGGCGCAGGGCGCGCTTCGGCTGGATATAGTCGCGCACCACCGTGTAGCCGCCGGGGTAGCCCCGCGCCTGCAGCTCGCGGAAGATCACCTTGGCGTTCCAGACGTTCTCCGCCAGCAACGCATCGATCTGCCCGGTGTAGGGCGCGAGCTTGGCGTGGCGCTGGCGTCGCCGCTTCGGCGAGGGTGCGCCACCCCTCGCCACAGCCCGGCGCACCGTCCTTGCGCTGACACCCAGCTCCTCGGCGATGTCCTTCTGATAAACCCCTTTATTTACCTTATCTTGTATCATCCAGTAGTCCTCCTGAGTGAGCATCAGGATCTCCGCTTGCAGCACACAATCGGATGATCCCAAAGCTCGCTTGGGGGGACACCTTAAACCGGCAATCTCCGGACTTTACGCGCGGCACTGACAGCGGAGGCAAGAAAGCTGCGTCCTACCAGTCAAAAACTGTGCTGCTCTGGGACCAAGCGCAACTTGCGAGAAGACTCTAGTCTCTACCTGTCGCTCAGCCGGCGGAGCTTACTACAGTAATCCGCGCTACCGGAATCCAAGATTGGTTGGAGGCTCGGGTTTCCGTGCTGTCGCCGGACCCTCATAAGCCCCTGCATCAAACGGACGTGTGCGGAGTTTCCCGACGCGATCGTATACGACCGCGTCGATGGCTTCTCCCGTGTCGATAAGTCTAGAATTCACGGATAGACGGTAGTCGTGCTGCGCCACATCTGTAAAATCAGAGGCGACAGCTGCAATATTGCTTGCATCGGTTGCTACCACTGGCTTCCTGCCTAAGAATGCGTTGTTTCTCCAATCCCACGTGGCCATTCCGGCATCACCGCCTGCAAGATCCAGAAAAGTACTGACTTCTTCGCCAAAGGTGGTGTTGTATATTTGCAGGTTGTTTAGGTTGTCCTCCGCTCGAATAGCTGTGGCCACGTCGTATACCACCGCGTTCGTTATGATGGTGTCAGCGTTACCGAGCCCCCCGCGTATTCGAAAAGCGATTTCGGAGTTGTAAACACTAACTCTATCCAGTTCAGCTGCGATCTTTTCTTTAAGATTGAACGCAGCTCTATTACTGATCTCGGGAACCGCCGTCCAACCGTGAGCGACGACATCCTTGAGCTTGATCCTCATCCGGACTTCGTCCTCAAAACCGGACTGAAGCACTTTGGTATCAATCGCATTCTCTCCCGGCGAATCGCCGGCGGCCCAGCCGTCATTGAAGTCTTCAAGCAATGGTCCTGTCCAGAGCTTCGATTCTTCGATCAGAATGTTGGTGGCGATTTGGCCTGGACGACGATTCGGGTCCGCTTGCACCGAGTCTCCAGACACATGGTGGATATTGGCTCGGCGGACTGTAACGCCGTTGGTATTAGTGATCGCTAGTCCGTGGGAATCGTCCTCACTTCCGAGACTGCCGTTAAGGAAATGGTGGATCTCGATGTCTTCCACGAGCAGTCCATCACTTTGATCTAAATCAATGGCGTCGCGTGTCCCGTTCCGAATGATCATTCGTCGAAAGGTGACGTTTCGGGCGGAACGTAGTCGAACGGCGTCCGAGTCGTCTTTGCGATGATCGATAACAAGGTCTTCGACGACAACATAGTCGCCGCTTATATCCAATCCATAGAGGACTGGATCATCCCCTGTGCCCCATGCGCCAACTCGGATGCGTTCAGCAGAATTACCGTCTACGGTGAGCGATAGCGTTCCCTCGAAGTTGCCACCACGTTTGAAGAGTATAGTGTCCCCAGGCGCCAAGTTGATCGTGTTTGCTCTTGCCACTGTTTGGATGGGCGCATCTTGAGATACGCCGTCATTACCATCATCACCGGAGGCCGAGTTATCTACGAAATATGTGGCCGCGGGTGCGCTTAGCGGAAGTGCAAGAACCATGGTCAGCCATATCGAAACGCGAAAACGTCTGTATGCGGTGCCTAAATCAACATTACCGAGTGAGACACCGTTCATAACTTTCACCATTAAGTCAGGCGTATCGTTGCAATTTTGTGGCAAGCGCATAAGCTATCCAAATGCTGGACTAGTCAATGTCGCGAGAATACGTATGCTGTCACAGATTTTGGTGCTCTGCACTGTCTGTAAAGAGCGACAGTTAGAATGCCCGAAGGTCCTCGTCAAGCCATTACGAAACGAGCGGATGGGCATATGCTAAGTCAAAAGAGTTTCGCTTCACATGATAATCAGTCACAAATTCCGCTTCCTGTTTGTGGAGATTCCACACACTGGATCGCATTCCATTTCCGAGCAGTTGACGGCTCACTATGGCGGCGAGCCAATCCTCAGAAAGCATGCCAACGTTACCCAATTTCTGGGTCAAGCAACTCCAGCAGAGCGGCGTTACTTCAAATTCGCTACGGTTCGTAACCCGCTTGATGCGACTGCCACGGACTATGCGAAGTTAAGAAATAACCATAAGGGTCAATTTACAGACCCGGCAAAACGAATCGAAAACGGGGGGCACGTCACTGAGGACCATCGTCGAGAGTTTCGCTTCATACAGGATAATGAAGTGGATTTTGCGACATTCTTTCGAAAGTTCCGTGCGAGGCTGTACAATAATTGGTTTCTCATTGGCGATCGGCATTTTGATTTCGTAATCCGATTCGAGGATTTGCAGAAGGATTTTTCTAGGGTTCTTCTTCGACTCGGCGTTGAGCAGGTCGCCGCGATACCGCATGTCAATCGCACTCAAGGCAAGGAAAAGCCGTTTGCGGAATTCTATACTCCGGACATTTACGGACTCGCAGCAGCGTGTTACGGCCCATTCATGCGTAAGTGGAACTATCGTCTACCTCCGTCTTGGGGCGAGGTATCAATACCGCAGACGAGTCGCCTCCAGTTTGCGCTGTTGGATGGAGCAGCGAACTCGTTTGCGCGATTTATGACCCTGGACCCGGATAATCCCATTATGCATCGTGCCAAGAAGACGTTGGACTTTGTCACCAAGAGAAGAGAATGAGATCGGGAAGCGGCATAATAGCCTGCATCGCCCTTGTAGGCGTTGGTGTCTTAACTGGCATCGCTGTAGCGGAAAATATTTCGGACATTGAAATACTGTCCCTTGAACGAGATCGGTACGATGCTATGGAGAGAGCAGATATCTCCGCGCTGGATGCTGTTTTGGCGGAAGAGCTAATCTTTACTCATGCAAGCGGAAAGATTGATTCCAAAGAGACGTTTCTCAAGGCCCTAGCTTCAGGGGGGCTCGATTACAGAGCCATCCGAACAGAGGATCTTGAAGTGAGATCGTACGGGGCGCTTGCGGTGATAACGGGCAAGTCCATACTCGACATAAACGTTCGTGGAGATGCTCGATACCTGGTGCTACGGTTTACATCGGTTTGGGTGCAAAAGCCCACGGGGTGGCAAATTGTTGCCTACCAGTCGACGAGACCTCCGGACTCCAAGTAAGTGCCTGGTCTCGTCGTCGGAACCAGTTAATTCTAGTGGGCGTGCCAGAACAGTATGTCGATAAGCCCGCGACGATACGGGACGTTTTCTGACTTGCCTCAGCCACAACGGCCGCGTGCTGAGGAAGGTAAAACGGGCTTTTCGTTCTCCAGCCTCGATTGGTTTCGCTTGCTAGCTGAGCATGGCTTTCCGAATCAGCCGGAATTGCGACTGATTTGGGTTGGGTCGGAGGAGGGAGGCGCGTTGTCTGGCGCTCTCCTATGTTTGGTAGAAGATGCGCGCAGGCGACGCCTTGCAGGCCTTTCGAATGTCTACACTATTGAGTATCCCGGCACCGTTGGTGAGCTGTCCGATTCGGACTCCGCATTAGAATCACTTGCCGAGTTCATACGAATGTGCCGGCCCCGATACAGCGAGATCGATCTGGGGTTTCTTCAGGCGAAGAGGCCGCAGACGGGACGACTAGCTCATGCGTTCCGACAAGCCGGCTACAGGGTTAGACTTCGCCACCAAAATTGGAATTGGTATGCATCGGTCGAAGGCCTCAATTTCACCCAGTACATGGCGAAGCGGCCGAAGCGACTGCGCAATACCATTATGCGAAAGAAGCGCAAGGCCGGCATCGGAGCCGATAGCGAAGTTGTCTTTTTCGAGAGCAAAACCGATCTTGAGCGCGGCATCGCAGATTATACTCGAGTGTATTCGCGGAGTTGGAAATCCCCAGAGCGTATGCCTGAATTTATACCGGCGCTAATCCGCTTCGCTGCGGA
>CAYRZI010000120.1:0-8479 GCA_964428605.1 uncultured Woeseiaceae bacterium | reverse complement strand
CCCGGCCGGACGGCGTGTGCCGCTCCGCCAGTTCCCAGAGTTCCCTGGCGACGGCGGTACGCCCCGGCCAGCCCGCCACCGCATGATAGCGTGCCAGCACCCGCTTCACGTTGCCGTCCAGGATGGCGTGGCGCTCGCCGAAGGACAGCGCCAGGATGGCGCCGGCCGTGGAGCGGCCGATGCCGGGCAGTGACTCCAGCACCGCCCGGTCGCGGGGAAACTCGCCGCCGTACTCCGCCACGATGCGCCCCGCCGCGCGATGCAGGTTGCGCGCCCGGGCGTAGTACCCCAGGCCCGACCAGAGTGCCAGCACGTCGTCCGCCGCGGCTGCGGCGAGGTGCTCCACGGTCGGGAAACGCTGCATGAAGCGCTCGAAGTAGGGGATGACGGTCTTCACCTGGGTCTGCTGCAGCATGATCTCCGAGACCCAGACCCGGTAGGGCACGGGGTCGCGCTGCCAGGGCAGGTCGTGGCGGCCGTGGCGGTCGTACCAGGCGAGCAGCCGCTCGGCAAAGGGCGTCACGGAGCCGGCTCCCGGCCCTGATCCCGGCGTTGGTCCTCGTCCCCGGCCAGGGCGAGCGCCTCGATGCGCTCCAGCGCCTCGACGGCGTCGCTGCGGAACGAACGCTTCATGATGTAGGGGCCGATCAGCGGCGGCACCCAGAAGCCGGGCTCCATGTCCATGCGGTAGTGCACCTCGGTGCCGGAGCCCGAGGGGATGAACCGCCACTCGGTACGGCCGTAGGCGAAGTCGCTGTGCTCCGGTTCCACCTCGGCCACGATGCGGCTGTGGGGCGTGAAGTACAGCTCCTCGATACGCTCGATGGTCTTGCAGAAGAACAGCACGCAGCCCTTAACCAGCGTGTAGGCCCGGGGCGTGCCGTCGGTGGCCGGCGCGATGAAGCGCACGTCCTCGAAGATGCTGGAGATGCGCTCGAAGCGGTCGTAGTCGGACAGTACCCGGAAGACCGCATCCGGCGGCGCCTCGAAATAGGTGCGCGAGGCCATGGTGTAGCGGTCCCCCTCCTTCTCCACGCTCACGTCCAGGAGGTCGGCGCTGAGCGCAGGGACCGCGATCAGGAAAAGCAGGGCCGGTAATGCCCCGCGCCGCAGCCCGTGAAACCGGTTCGGCATCCGGATGCCTCCGTCAGCCGTCACCGAGCAGGTCTTTCAGTTTCTTCTTGAGCTGCTCTTCCACCGACTCCTCTTCTTCCGCCGGCTCGCCCTCCGGTGCGGGCTCCTCGCCGTCGGCGGGCGCTGCCCCGTCGTCCGGCGCGATGCCGAGCCGCTCCAGCAGCTTCTTCTCCAGGCGCTCTTTCTCTTCCTCGATGCGGCCCTTCACTTCCTCGCGCAGCATGCCCTCCACGTCCGGCCGCACCGACGGGTCGGCCAGGGGACCGGTGAGCCGGATGGGGATGACCGCCTCGGTGTATTCGGCCAGCTCCTCGTCGCTCGCGCCCTCTATGAAATCCGGTCGCTCCAGCACCCGGGCACTCAGCCCGTAGTCCAGGGTGGCCGCCGCGAGATCCACCGTACCGGCGCCGGTGACCCGCAGGAAAGGCAGTTCGGCGAACAGGTCGTCGTTGCTGAGGACGCCGCCGGAGACCGTGCCGGTACCCCGGACGGTGGAGAACGGCGTACGCGGATCCGCGGGGGCCTCCGGCGGCGGCTCCTGCCGGAACAGCGCGCGCGCACGGCGGATCTGGTACCACAGGTCGGTGCCCTGGAAGGCGCCGTCGCTCAGTTCGAAGCCGACGTCGCCGCCCAGGTCGCGGCGGATCTCGGCCAGATTCGAGCCGCTGCCGGCCAGCCTGAAGCGCCCTTCCAGGCTGCCGCTCAGCTTGTCGGTCTCGAACAGCTCGCGGCCCAGGGCGGCGAGCTGCACGCCCTCCACCCGCTCGTCGACGGACAGGCGGGGCGTGGCGCCGCTCGCGTCGATGCGCACGTCGCCCTCGTAGCCGCCCTCGAGCACCCGGGCGCCGACGGGGTGCAGCCGCACCCGGCCGTCGCCGGCAGTGACCCCGAGTTCGATGGTGCGGAATGTCAGGCCGCCCAGCACGATCTCGCCGAACTTCAGCGTGCCCTCCGCGTCCAGCGAACGGATCGTCTCCACCGGTATCTCGGTGGCATCCAGTGCCGCGGTATCGGCCTCTGCCGGGGCATCGTCCGAGGGCGGCGCGAGATAGCGGTCCAGGTCGATGCGGTCGCCTTTCAGCGAAAAGCGATAGCCGGGAGCCTCGAAATCCCGCACCGAGAAATCGCCAGTGAGCTCCGTGTCGTCGAGGCGGGCCCTCATGCCCGAGAGCGCGACGCTATCGTCGGTAACGGCCACCTCGGCGTCGAAGGACATGAGCCCGAGCACGGCCGGGTCGGCCGTGGCGGGCAGCGGCGCACCGAAGGTCGCAGCCAGTTCCTTCGGCGAGAATCGGGGCGCCTCGATGCGGCCGGAGAGAGAGATCGCCTCGCCCATGGTGCCGGCGAGTTCCGCCTCGATGCGCAGGGAGGCGATTTCCAGCACGCCTTCGTCCAGCTCCAGCGCCTGCCCGGCCATGGCGTAGGCCAGGCGCCGGGCGGACACGCCGAAGTCGAAAGGCTCCATCTCGCCGCCCGGCTCGAGCCGGCCCTCGAACAGCAGCCCGTCCAGCACGACGCGCTCGCCGGCCAGATCCGGCGTGACGACCGCCGCCAGCTCGAAGTCGCCGGCGGGGCCCTCCGGCAGCGTGGCGAGCGTGAAGCCGCCGTCCACGTCGAAGGGAAGACCGGGCTCGATGGCGCCGGTGGTCAGGCTGACGGCATCGAGCCGGTAGTGGGCATCGGCCGCGGCGTCGCGCCAGTCGATGGTCGCATCGGTGAGGCTGATGCCGGCCACCCGCAACTCGTCGATGCCGGCACCGCCCGCTTGCTCCGCGGGCTGTTCGGCCGGAGCTTCTTCTGCGGCGGCCAGGTCGTCCCAGTTGGTACTGCCGTCCTCCGCCACGCGCAGGTTCAGCACCAGGCCGTCCACGGAGATCCGGCCGGCCTCGATGCTGCCGGTGATCAGCGGCCACAGGCGGATGGCGACGCTGGCGCCGTCCAGCTCGGCGAACGGCTCGGGCCCGAATCCCTCGGCATTGCCGAGCACGATGCGCCCGGTATCCACGCTCAGCCAGGGGAACAGGCCGAGCTCGAGGTCCCCCTCCAGCGTCAGCGAACGGCCGGTGGCGGCCTCGGCCCGGGCTGCGATCTCGTCCTTGTAGTCATTGGGGTCGAACAGCAGCGCGACCGCGAGTACGACCACCACGAGCAGCCCGATGACGGCGGCGAGGCCGATCAGGAGGATTTTCAGGAAGCGCCCCATTGCAGGTCCCTCGCAGCGCGGGTGAGACGTGTAGATTAGCAAAACCCCCGTGCCGGCGGGCAGCGGCCGGGACGGGGGCGGGTGGCGGCGGAATCGGGGCTGAAGCCCCTCCTGCCAGGGCGGCGCGCGGTTATCGGGTGCAGAGCTCGATGTCGCCGCTCAGGGTCTGCAGGCGGATCTCGCCGCGGCCCTCGCCGGCTGTGAAGCGCAGCTCCGAACCCGGTGCGTACCGGCTCTCGCGCTGCGGCTTCGGGCCGAAGCAGTTGTCGATGCTGCCGCTGAAGCTGCTCGCGTCGACCTCGGCGTCGGGCTCGCCGGCGATGTCCAGCTCCACGTCGCCGCTCACACTCTCCGCCTCGAAGCTGCCGCCGCGCTCCAGCGCGACTTCCGCGATTACGTCGCCGGAGGTGGTCGAGAAGCGGCCGCGGGTCAGCACGGAGTCGCTCAGGATCACGTCGCCGCTCACCGACTCGGCCTCCAGCTCGCCTGCCAGCGACTCGAGGCCGAGATCGCCGCTGACCGCCGCCAGACGCGCCCGCGAGACCTCGCCGTGCCCCTGCACGCGAACGTCGCCGCTGACCGTCTCGGCATTCAGCGGCTCGCTCCACACCTCGGTGGCCACGTCGCCGCTCACGCTCTTCAGCCGCTGCTCGCCGCGCACGCCTTCCACCGCGATGTCGGCACTCGTGCCCACCACGCTGAGCCGCATGGCCGCAGGCATCTCGATGCGCAGCTCCGCGGCGGCCCGCTTGTAGTTGCGCACCCCGTCGTCCACTTTCACCTCGATGGCGATCGCGCTGCCTTCCCGCTCGACGAGCACTTCTTCCACATCGTCCTCCAGGACGCCGGTGATGCGGATATCGCCCCGGTCGCTGCCTTCCACCTCCACGGAGCCGGCGGTGTTGCTGATGCGCACTTCCTTCGCGCCGTCCGTGGCCACCGTTCGTTCGTAGTCGCGGTCGGCCTGGTCGGCCTGGGCGGCCTGGGCGGCCTGGGCGGCCAGGGGCAGCGCGGCCAGCAGCAGCAGGGTCAGTGTCTTCGCGTTCATAGGTCGGTCCTCCTCCTGGCCGGGCCGGCGAGACCGTTCACCCGGGCCATCACGTCAAGTTCTCTCTGATAGGTCTGCAGCATGAGCTCCTGCAGCAGGGGGTCGTCGGGGTTGTCCTGCAGGGCGCCGTCGATCTCCTCCAGCGCGCGCCTGATGGTCTCGATGTTGCGCACCACGATCTCCCGGTCCTCCGGGGCCAGTTCCGCCAGGCGCCCTTCCAGCAGCGCGAGCAGCTCGGCCCGGGCCGCACGATATTCGGGCCCGGGCTCCATCGAGGTGACCGCCGCATTGCGCAGCCGCAGCTGCTGTCCCGCGGTATCCAGGCCCGTCGTGCTCGTCTCCGGCACGGTGGCCATCGGCACCGGATCGTCGCTCACCGGCGCCTCGCGCAGCAGCTGGGGCAGCAGGGCGGCGGCGCACACCGCCGCCGCGGCGGCGCCCCACCACGCATAGCGGGTTACCGTGCGCGCATCGCCATCGGCCGCGCCCGCGTCCAGTTGCGCCTCGATGTCCGGCCAGAGGTCGCGCCCCGGCTCCACCGCCTTCGGCAAGCGGGCGATGCGGCGGTCGAGTTCCGCCTCCGCGCGTTCCGTCCTGCGCTCTTCCTCAGTCACTGTTCCGTTCCTCCGTGTGCGCCGGGCCGGCGCTCAGCCGTTCTGCCAGCAGCCGCCGCGCCCGATGCAGTTGTGCCTTGCAGGTGCCGGCCGCGATGCCCAGCATCCCTCCGGCCTCCTCGTGCGTATAGCCGTAGACGGCCAGTAGCACGAAGACATGCCGGGCGCCCTCGGGCAGCGCGGCGACCGCCGCCTCCAGATCGCTCTGGTCGGCCGGACTGCCGGCCGGGGCCGTGGGTTCAGCGGCGTTGTCGAGGGGGTCCTCCGGCCGGCTCCGGCGCCGCCGGGCCAGCACGGCGTTGACCGCAATGCGATGCAGCCACGTCCCGAAGGCCGCGTCGCCGCGGAACTGGGCGAGCTTGCTCCAGGCCTGGATGAACGCCTCCTGGGCGCAGTCTTCGGCCTCCGCCGGCTGGCCGGTCATGCGCAGACACAGGCCGTATACCTGGCCGATGTGGCTGCGGTAGAGCTGCTCGAAGGCCCGGCGGTCGCCCTTGCGCGCGCGCCGCACGGCCAGATCGGCGGGCTCAGCGGCCATGCCGCGTTGCTCTGCAGACGCATCGTCGGCCGGCTGGTTGATGGCTGGCGCGTGCAATCGCCATGGTCCCCTTCATGCTTTGTCTGATCTTTCGATGCGCGGAAGTCGCCGCAGGTTTGAAACCGGCAGCGAATTATCTTGCCCATCGGCACCCGGCGGCTCTTTTGCTATGATTCTGCGATGCAGGTGTCCACCAACGATAACCCGAAAACACCCGCGCAGAGGGAAAGAGCATGAGCGCAGCCGATACGCCGGAACCCCTCGCCCGCCAGGTCCGCGTCCTCTACATCGGTGACCATTCCCTGCCCGGCGGCAACATCCTGCAGATGCTGCGTCAGCTCGAAGCCATCGACGGCATCCACCATGCCGGCGACCCGGCCGGCATCCGCGAAGAAGTCGCGCGCATCAATCCGGACATCGTGATACTGGACGTCGGGCTCACCGAGGCCGGGCGCCAGCGGGGCAGGCCTGCGGCGGCCTTGGCGGAACTGCCGGCCCTGCCGGTGATCGCCGTGACGGCACGGGTGAACGAGCACCGCGGCATGGCGGCGGTGCAGCACGGCGCACAGGACTATCTGTGCCTGGACGAGATCACGCCGGGCACGCTCATCGAAGCCCTGCACTACGCCCTGGACCGCCATCAGTTCGTCCGCCGCATGCAGCGGCCCGAAGACGCCATGCGCACCATCCTGCACGGCATCAACGACGGGGTGATCGTCGTCGACGAGCACGGCGTGGTCATCTCCATCAATCCCGCCGGCCGCAGCATGCTCGGCCTGGGCCCGCGGGAACGCCCCACCCTCGCCTGGCATCGCGAGTTCTGCGCCAGCGCGCCCGGCCTGGAGACGCCGCTGCCGGTGGAGGCGCGGCCGCTGCCCCGGGCGCTCGCCGGCGAGAAGTTCAGCGACATGGAGGCGCTGTACGAGACCGAGGGCCAGCCGCCGCTGCTGCTGAGCCTGAGCGGCCGGTCCCTCGCCGACGCGGCCGGCCGACGGGTGGGAGCAGTCGTCTCCTTCCGCGACGTCACCGACCGCCGTCGCCGCGCCGGCCACCAGGACCGGCCTTCTCTCTACGACCCACTCACCGAACTGGCGGGCCGCGGGCTGTTCACCGAGCAGCTGAGCCGCGCCATCAGCCGCGCCTCCCGGCACAGGCGGGAGCTGGGCGTCCTGTTCATCGACCTCGACCGCTTCAAGTCGGTCAACGACACCCTCGGACACGATACCGGCGACCGCCTGCTGCAGGAGGTGGCCCTGCGGCTGGTGCGCGAGCTCAGGATCAGCGATCTCGTGGGCCGCTGGAACGCTGACCAGTTCGTGGTCTGCATCGAGGACGTGGACTCGCCCCAGGACGCCGCCACCGTGGCGCAGAAACTGGTGCTGGCGCTCGAGGAGCAGTACTTCGTGGGCGGCAACGAGGTCTACCTGACGCCGAGCATCGGCGTCGCCCTGTATCCGGAGGCGGGCAGCAATGCCGCCGATCTGGTGAAGGCGGCCGCCCTCGCCACCGGTCAGGCGAAGAGCCACGGCGGCGGCCGCTTCCAGTTCCACTCCGCGGCACTGAACCACAAGATCGCGGAGCGCGAGGAACTCGAGATCGGCCTGAGGCACGCCCTGGTGCGCCGCGAGCTGCTGCTGCACTACCAGCCGCGCATCGACGTGCGCAACGGCCGGCTGATCGGTTTCGAGGCACTGTTGCGCTGGCAGCATCCCCGCTTCGGCCTGCTGGCACCGGAGCGCTTCCTGCCCATACTCGAGTCGAGCGGCCTTATCCACTCGGTGGGAGAGTGGATCATCGGTAGCGCCGCCGCCCAGCTGAAGGCATGGCAGACCCAGTTCGACCTGCCGGACCTCACCGTGGCGGTGAACCTCTCGCCCGCCCAGCTCGCCCGGGGCCGCATCGTCGAGGCAGTGGGCAAGGCGCTCGGGGATACGAACCTCGACCCGGGCTGCCTGGAACTGGAGATCATGGCCACCGGCATGAACCACGGGCGGCGCATGCCCGCCCACATCATGGCCGAGCTCAATGCGCTGGGCGTGCGCATATCGCTGGACCGCTTCGGCACCCAGGACATCTCGTTCCGCTCACTGGACAGCGGCGTGGTGGACACCTTCGTGATCGACCGCAGCCTGATCGCGGACCTGCAGGAGAACGAGGACCATCAGCGGCTGGTGCGCGCCGCCATCGCCATGGCCCGGGGTCTGGACATCGAAGTGGCCGCGGAAGGGGTGGAGACCGCCGAGCAGCTGGACTTCCTGCGCGAATGCAACTGCGACCTGGCCCAGGGCTTCCTGTTCAGCCGGCCCATGCACCCGGAGAAGGTCTCGATGTTCCTGCGCGACGAGACCGGCGCCGCCCGGCGCGTCTAGACAGAGCGCGCCTGCTCCTTCAGCACCCGTCGGTGTAGGCGTTGACCGTGGCGGGCACGCCTTCGGCCGTGGGCGGCAGGTAGACCACCCCGCAGTCCAGCGCCGAACGCGCGTCCTCGTGCACCCACATGCCGTTGCCGTGACGGAAGCCGCCGGGCCCGATCACCGCACGCGCGATCGCCTGCTCCGCGGGGTAACCGTGCACGAAGCGCAGTTCCTCGCCGTGAAAGGTCAGCGTCTCGGGCCGGCCTGCAGCCGTCCACACGCGGTGAGTGACCTCCGCCGCACTCCTCACCCCGTCGGCAAGCGAGATCACCGCCTGCTCCCGGGCCTCGCGGTCCAGCACGGAAAAACGGGGCACGGCCACGGCGGCGAGCATCGCGACGATCGCGACGACCACCAGCAGCTCCAGTGCAGTCAGTCCCTTCTCGTAACCCATCTCTCCTCCGCGCGGGCCGCAGCCCGTCTGAACATAATGACGAAGCTTGGCGCGGCGTCGCAGCCGAGTCTGTGACGCCGTTCAAGGATTGGGCCTCAGCTGTAGGAGATGGTAAGCCTTCAGGCCCGATCCTC
>CAYRZI010000119.1:0-8522 GCA_964428605.1 uncultured Woeseiaceae bacterium | reverse complement strand
GTCAGGGTGCGCGCGCGCAAGCCCTCGATGATCTCCTCGTTGGTGAGATCGCCTTCTTCCAGGAACTTGTCCAGCAGTTCCTCGTTTGCCTCTGCAGCCGCCTCCACCATCAGCTCCCGGTACTCCGCGGCTTGGTCGGCGAGCTCGTCCGGGATGTCCGTCTGATCGTAGGTGGCACCCATGTTGTCCTCCTCCCAGTAAATTGCCTTCATGCGGAGGAGGTCGATAATGCCCTTGAACTGGTCTTCTGCGCCGATGGGAAGCTGGATCGGGATGGCGTTCGCGCCCAGCCGGTCCTTCACCTGTTGCACGACGCGCAGGTAGTCGGCTCCGGCGCGGTCCATCTTGTTGACGAACACCATGCGCGGCACCCGATATTTGTTCGCCTGGCGCCAGACCGTCTCCGTCTGCGGCTCGACGCCGCCCACGGAGCACAGCACGGTGATCGCACCGTCCAGCACGCGCAGCGAACGCTCCACCTCGATGGTGAAGTCGACGTGGCCGGGGGTGTCGATGATGTTGATCCGGTGTTCCGGATACTGCTGGTCCATGCCCTGCCAGAAACAGGTGGTGGCGGCGGAGGTAATGGTGATACCCCGCTCCTGCTCCTGCTCCATCCAGTCCATGACCGCAGCACCGTCGTGCACCTCACCCATCTTGTGGGAGATGCCGGTATAGAACAGGACGCGCTCGGTCGTCGTCGTCTTACCGGCATCGATGTGGGCCATGATGCCGATATTGCGATAGCGCTCGATTGGGGTCTTACGTGCCACGGGGAATTCCTCGAAGAAAGGGAGTCGACTCAGTGCCGCCAGGGGCCGATCACCAGCGGTAATGCGAGAAGGCCTTGTTGGCCTCCGCCATCCGGTGCGTGTCTTCCTTCTTCTTGACAGCGGCGCCGCGGTTGTCCGCAGCGTCCATCAACTCGTGAGCCAGGCGATGTGCCATGGATTTCTCGCTGCGCTTGTGCGCAGCCTCGATGACCCAGCGCATGGCCAGGGTCTGCCGGCGCTGGGGCCGGACCTCGACGGGCACCTGGTAGGTGGCGCCACCCACGCGACGGGACTTCACCTCGACGACGGGTTTGACGTTCTCCAGTGCCGTCTCCAGCACCTCCAGCGAGCCGTCGCCGGCCTGTCCGCTGCGCTCGGCGATGCGGTCCAGCGCACCGTAGAGGATGCGCTCCGCGACGGACTTCTTGCCGTCGATCATCACCATGTTCATGAACTTGGCGAGCAGTTCGCTCCCGTACTTGGGATCCGGGAGGATTTCGCGCTTCGGTGCCTGGCTACGTCTGGACATGTTCGGTCTCGATCAGAGATATCGGGTGATGAGTATCTTTATGGATTGTGGATCAGGACTTCGGACGCTTCGCGCCGTACTTGGAGCGGCCCTGCCGGCGGTCGTTGACGCCGGCGCAATCCAGCGTGCCGCGCACGGTGTGATAGCGCACGCCCGGCAGGTCCTTCACGCGGCCCCCGCGGATCAGCACCACCGAGTGCTCCTGCAGGTTGTGGCCCTCGCCGCCGATGTAGCTGGTCACCTCGTAACCGTTCGTCAGGCGCACACGGGCCACCTTGCGCATGGCCGAGTTCGGCTTCTTGGGCGTCGTCGTGTAGACCCGCGTGCACACACCGCGCTTCTGGGGGCTTCCCTCCAGCGCCGGCACCGCACTCTTCTCCTGCCGCGACTTGCGCGGGTTCCTGACTAGCTGATTGATCGTGGCCATGGGCCTTCCACTTCCGTCCTAAAAAAAATCCAGATCCGATGTGCATGCGCGCTATGCACGGGACTCACGCGCAAAAGCCGCCTGCCGTGCCGTACCCTTCCGAGCGACCCGCCAGACGTGCCGTGAAACCGTGACGCCTGCCGTGGCATCCGGCTCCAGAATTATATAAGGCCGGCAACGGCCGGCCTCAAGGCAAGGCCGGGCATTTTATGGAGTCCCGGCCACGGGTGTCAAGCGGCGGGCAGGCCCGGCCTGCCCGCCGCTACCGGTCACTCGTCGGTCGCGGTCTCTTCCTCCGCTCCGGCCTCCTCGGCGCCCTCTTCGGTGGCATTGGCCGCGCCGGCTTCCTCCGCCTCGGCCTCCGCCGCGCCGCTCTCCAGTTCCTGGAGCTGTTCGGCCAGTTCCTGCTCCCGGGTACGCCGGCGCTCCGCGTGGTGAGCGAAACCGGTGCCGGCCGGGATCAGGCGTCCGACGATCACATTCTCCTTGAGCCCGCGCAGGTCGTCCTTCAGGCCGCGTACCGCCGCCTCGGTGAGCACGCGGGTGGTCTCCTGGAAGGAGGCTGCGGAGATGAACGACTCCGTCGCCAGCGACGCCTTGGTGATACCCAGCAGCAGCGGCTCGTAGGTGAGCGGCTCCTTGCCCTGGGCCTCCATCTGCTCGATGGCCTCCAGCGCCCGCGCGAAATCGATCTGCTCGCCGCGCAGATAGCTGGTCTCGCCCGGGTTGCTGATGATCACCTTGCGCAGCATCTGACGGATGATCACCTCGATGTGCTTGTCGTTGATCTTCACGCCCTGCAGGCGGTAGACGTCCTGGATCTCGCGCACCAGGTAGTCCGCCAGCTGCTCGACGCCCTGCAGGCGCAGGATATCGTGGGGGTTCGGCTCGCCGTCGGCGATGACCTCGCCCCGCTCGATCTGCTCGCCCTCGAACACGTTCAGATGGCGCCACTTCGGAATCAGCTCCTCGTGGCTCTCGCCGTCCTCGTCCGTGATGATCAGGCGGCGCTTGCCCTTGGTCTCCTTGCCGAAGCTGACCGTGCCGGTGTGCTCGGCCAGGATCGCCGCCTCCTTGGGCTTGCGGGCCTCGAACAGGTCGGCCACCCGGGGCAGACCGCCGGTGATGTCGCGGGTCTTCGAAGACTCCTGGGGGATACGGGCGATGACGTCGCCCACGGTCACCCGGTCGCCGTTACGCATGTTCACGATGGCGCCCGCAGGCAGGGCATACACTGCCGGGATGTCCGTGTTGGCGAAGTTGACCTCCTCCCCGTTCTCGTCCACCAGCTTTGCCAGCGGCCGCAGGTCACGCGAGCCGCCGCGCTGTTTCGGGTCGGTGACCACCGTGCTGGTGAGACCGGTCATCTCGTCCACCTGCTCGGTGATGGTCACGCCTTCCACGAAGTCCTCGAACTTGATGGTGCCCGAGACCTCGCTGACCACCGGGTGGGTATGAGGATCCCAGGTGGCCACGACCTGGCCCGGGTCGACCGCATCGCCGTCCTGGACGGAGATGATGGCGCCGTAGGGCACCTTGTAGCGCTCGCGCTCACGGCCGTACTCGTTCATCACGGAGAGTTCGCCGGAGCGGGAGACGGCCACCAGGTAGCCCTTCTCGTGATGGACGGTCTTGATGTTGCTGAGACGCACCACACCCTTGGTCTTGATCTCGACGCTGTTCACCGCGGCGGAACGCGAAGCCGCACCACCGATGTGGAAGGTGCGCATCGTCAGCTGTGTGCCCGGCTCGCCGATGGACTGCGCCGCGATGACACCCACGGCCTCGCCCACGTTAATGCGGTGGCCGCGCGCGAGGTCGCGCCCGTAGCACTGGGAGCAGACGCCGTAGCGGGTCTCGCAGGTGATGGGCGAGCGCACCTTCACGTGGTCGATGGACAGCTCCTCGAGGAGCTGGACGCTCTTCTCGTCCAGCAGGGAGCCCGCGTCCAGCGCCACCTTGTCGGTACCCGGCACCATGACCGGCTCGGCCACCACCCGGCCCAGCACGCGCTCGCGCAGGGGTTCGACCACGTCGCCGCCTTCCACCAGAGGGATCATGTCGATGCCCTCGCGGGTGCCGCAGTCGTCCTCCGTCACCACCAGATCCTGCGCCACGTCGACCAGACGCCGGGTCAGGTAACCCGAGTTGGCCGTCTTCAGTGCGGTGTCGGCCAGGCCCTTGCGCGCGCCGTGGGTGGAGATGAAGTACTGCAGGACGTCCAGGCCCTCGCGGAAGTTCGCGGTGATGGGCGTCTCGATGATGGAGCCGTCCGGCTTGGCCATCAGGCCGCGCATGCCGGCGAGCTGACGTATCTGGGCGGCGGAGCCACGGGCGCCGGAGTCGGCCATCATATAGATGGAGTTGAAAGACTCCTGCTCCACGACCTTGCCGTCGGCGGCCGTCACCTCGTCGGTGCCGAGCTTGTCCATCATGGCCTTGGCCACCTGGTCGTTGGTGTGCGACCAGATATCCACCACCTTGTTGTAGCGCTCGCCGTCGGTAACGAGACCGCTGGAGTACTGCTCCTGAATCTCCTTCACTTCCGCCTCGGCGCGGGCGAGGATCTCCTGCTTGATCTCGGGCACCACCATGTCGTTCACGCCGATGGAGACGCCGGCCCGGGTGGCGTAGCGGAAGCCCATGTACATCAGCTGGTCGGCGAAGACCACGGTCTCCTTGAGGCCGACGTTGCGGTAGCAGCTGTTGATGACGCTGGAGATGGCCTTCTTGTTCATATCCCGGTTGACCTGGTCGAAAGACAGGCCCCGCGGCAGGATCTCGGAGAGCAGCGCCCGGCCCACGGTGGTATCCACCAGACGGGTGCGGGTGACCAGCTCGCCGTCGTCGTCCGCCACGGTCTCCGTGAGCCTGACCTTCACCCGCGCCTGCAGATCGGCGACGCCCGCCTCGTAGGCCCGGTGCACCTCCTTCACGTCCGAGAAGTAGATGCCCTCGCCGGCGGCGTTAACCCGCGCACGGGTCATGTAGTACAGGCCCAGCACCACGTCCTGGGACGGCACGATGATGGGGTCGCCGTTGGCGGGCGAGAGGATGTTGTTCGACGACATCATCAGGGCGCGCGCCTCGAGCTGCGCCTCGATGGACAGCGGCACGTGCACGGCCATCTGGTCGCCGTCGAAGTCCGCGTTGAATGCCGTGCATACCAGCGGATGCAGCTGGATGGCCTTGCCCTCGATCAGCACAGGCTCGAAGGCCTGGATGCCGAGGCGGTGCAGAGTGGGCGCCCGGTTCAGCATCACCGGGTGCTCGCGGATGACCTCCTCCAGGATGTCCCAGACCTCCGGGCCCTCGCGCTCGACCAGGCGCTTGGCCGCCTTGATGGTGGCCGCCTCGCCGCGCAGCTGCAGCTTGGAGAAGATGAACGGCTTGAACAGCTCCAGCGCCATCTTCTTCGGCAGGCCGCACTGGTGCAGCTTCAGCGTCGGGCCCACCACGATGACCGAACGGCCCGAATAGTCGACGCGCTTGCCGAGCAGGTTCTGGCGGAAGCGGCCCTGCTTGCCCTTGATCATGTCGGCCAGCGACTTCAGCGGGCGCTTGTTGGTGCCGGTGATGGCACGGCCGCGGCGGCCGTTGTCCAGCAGCGCGTCCACCGACTCCTGCAGCATGCGCTTCTCGTTGCGCACGATGATATCCGGGGCGTTCAGCTCCAGCAGGCGGCGCAGCCGGTTGTTGCGGTTGATCACCCGGCGGTACAGATCGTTCAGGTCCGAGGTGGCGAAACGCCCGCCGTCCAGCGGTACCAGCGGACGCAGATCCGGCGGCAGCACGGGCAGCACGGTGAGCACCATCCACTCGGGGCGGTTGCCGGACTCCAGGAACGATTCCAGCAGCTTCAGACGCTTGGACAGGCGCTTGATCTTGGTCTCGGAGTTGGTGCCGTCGATCTCCTCGCGCACCTTCATGACCTCGCCGCGCAGATCCATCGTCTTCAGCATCTCGAAGACGGCCTCGGCGCCCATGCGGGCGTCGAACTCGTCGCCGTACTGCTCGATGGCCTCGAGATAGGCTTCGTCGGACAGCAGCTGGCAGCGCTCGAGCGGCGTCATGCCCGGGTCGATGACCGTGAAGGCCTCGAAATAGAGCACCCGCTCGATCTCGCGCAGCGTCATGTCGAGCATTAGGCCGATGCGCGAGGGCAGCGACTTCAGGAACCAGATGTGCGCCACCGGGCTCGCCAGCTCGATGTGGGCCATGCGCTCGCGGCGCACCTTGGTCTGGGTGACCTCGACGCCGCACTTCTCGCAGACCACGCCGCGGTGCTTCAGCCGCTTGTACTTGCCGCACAGGCACTCGTAGTCCTTGATCGGGCCGAAGATCTTGGCGCAGAACAGCCCGTCACGCTCCGGCTTGAAGGTCCGGTAGTTGATGGTCTCCGGCTTCTTCACCTCGCCGTAGGACCAGGAACGGATCATGTCCGGCGAGGCGAGGCCGATGCGGATGGCGTCGAAATCCTCGGTCGGCGCCTGTGTCTTGAAGAGCTTCAGTAGGTCTTTCATATCATTCGGCCTCCAGCTCGATGTTGATACCGAGCGAGCGGATTTCCTTGACCAGGACGTTGAACGACTCCGGCATGCCGGCCTGCATCTGGTGCGTGCCGTCCACGATGTTCTTGTACATCTTGGTGCGGCCCTGCACGTCGTCGGACTTGACGGTCAGCATCTCCTGCAGCGTGTAGGCGGCGCCGTAGGCTTCGAGCGCCCAGACCTCCATCTCGCCGAAGCGCTGGCCGCCGAACTGGGCCTTGCCGCCCAGCGGCTGCTGCGTCACCAGCGAGTAGGGGCCGATCGAGCGGGCGTGCATCTTGTCGTCGATCATGTGGGCGAGCTTCAGCATGTAGATGTAGCCCACGGTCACCGTGCTGCCGAAGGCCTCGCCGGTCTGGCCGTCGTAGAGCGCGGCCTGGCCGCTGGTGGGCAGATCCGCCAGCTCCAGCAGCCCCTTGATCTCGGGCTCGTCGGCGCCGTCGAACACCGGCGTGGCCATGGGCACGCCGTTGACCAGGTTGCCGGCCAGTTCGACGATCTCCTCGTCGGAGAACTCGTCCAGCTGCTCCTTCTTGCCGCCGCTCTTGTTGTAGACCTCCTCGAGGAAGCCGCGGATCTTCGCGGTGGCCTCCTGGGCGCGCAGCATGTCGCCGATCTTCTTGCCCAGACCCTTCGCGGCCCAGCCGAGATGGGTCTCCAGCACCTGCCCGACGTTCATGCGCGACGGCACGCCGAGCGGGTTCAGCACGATGTCGACCGGCGTGCCGTCCTCGGTGTAGGGCATGTCCTCCACCGGGACGATGGTGGAGATGACGCCCTTGTTACCGTGGCGGCCGGCCATCTTGTCGCCCGGCTGCACCCGGCGCTTCACGGCCAGGTAGACCTTGACCATCTTCAACACACCCGGGGCGAGGTCGTCGCCGGCGGTAATCTTCTGCTTCTTCTCCTCGTAACGGCGGTCGAAGTCCTCACGCTGGGCCTTCAGCCGCTCGGCGGTGCGCTCGAGCTCCTCGTTGGCCTCCTCGTTCTTCAGCCGGATCTCGAACCACTTCTCACGGGGCGTCTCGTCGAGATACGCCTTCGTGATCTTGCTGCCGGCGGAGAGCTGGTTAGGCCCGCCCTCGGCCACCTTGCCGAGCAGCATGCGCGCCATGCGCTCGAAGATGTCGTCCTCGAGGATGCGCAGCTGGTCGTCCAGATCCTTGCGCACGCTCTCCAGCTCCATCTTCTCGATGGACAGCGCGCGGGCGTCCTTCTCCACACCGTCGCGGGTGAACACGCGCACGTCGATCACCGTGCCGTCCATGCCCGGCGGCACCCTCAGCGAGGTGTCCTTCACGTCGGACGCCTTCTCGCCGAAGATGGCGCGCAGCAGTTTCTCCTCCGGGGTCAGCTGGGTCTCGCCCTTAGGCGTGACCTTGCCCACCAGGATATCGCCGGCCCCGACCTCGGCGCCGATGA
Source organism: uncultured Woeseiaceae bacterium (assembly GCA_964428605.1). Taxonomy (GTDB): domain Bacteria; phylum Pseudomonadota; class Gammaproteobacteria; order Steroidobacterales; family Woeseiaceae; genus Lentisalinibacter. The sequence continues at coordinate 821 of CAYRZI010000119.1, read as the reverse complement.
ACGCGATACCCGACTCGTCCAGGTTGGCCAGCGCCGAGTCGCCCACGTTCGGGATATCGGCGGTGACGTCCTCCGGCCCGAGCTTGGTGTCGCGGGCCACGCAGGTCAGCTCCTCGATGTGGATGGTGGTGAAGCGGTCCTCGTGCACCACCCGCTCGGAGATCAGGATGGAGTCCTCGAAGTTGTAGCCGTTCCAGGGCATGAAGGCCACGAGCAGATTCTGCCCGAGGGCCAGCTCGCCCAGGTTGGTCGAGGGGCCGTCGGCCAGCACGTCACCGCGGGCGATGACGTCACCGGCATTCACCAGCGGGCGCTGATTGATGCAGGTGTTCTGGTTCGAGCGCGTGTACTTGGTGAGGTTGTAGATGTCCACACCGGACTCGCCCGCCTCGGTCTCCTCGTCGTTGACCCGCACCACGATGCGCGAGGCATCGACGGAGTCCACGACGCCGCCGCGGTCGGCGACCACGGTCACGCCGGAGTCGATGGCCACGGCACGCTCCATGCCGGTGCCGACCAGCGGCGCCTCGGAGCGCAGCGTCGGCACCGCCTGGCGCTGCATGTTCGAGCCCATCAGCGCCCGGTTGGCGTCGTCATGCTCCAGGAACGGAATCAGCGAGGCCGCCACGGAGACGATCTGCTTGGGCGAGATGTCCATGTAGTCGATGATGCTCGGGTCGGCCAGCGTGAACTCGTTGCGATGGCGCACGGAGACCAGCTCGTCGGAGAAGCGGCCCTTGGCGTCCAGCACCGCATTGGCCTGGGCCACCACGTACTGGCTCTCCTCGATGGCCGAGAGGTACTCGATCTCGCTGGTCACC
>CAYRZI010000118.1:0-8541 GCA_964428605.1 uncultured Woeseiaceae bacterium | reverse complement strand
CCTGCCGGGAACTCGGCGCACGGCGCGTGTTCGCGGCCGCCACCCACGGTCTGCTGGTGGACCCTGCGAGCGAGAAGCTGGCGGTGCCGGAGCTGGAGGGCGTGATCGTCACCGACAGCGTGGCGCCCCTGGGCCGAATCTCCGATGCCTTCGCCGCCAGACTCACCACCCTGAGCGTGGCGCCGCTCGTCGGCGACGCCATCCGCTGCCTGAACGAGGACGGTTCGCTGGTGCGGCTGCTGGGCGAGGACGAGGATTAGCGCCCGCCGGACCGGTCCGCCAGGGCACAGTCGACGAATTCCCGGGCGAGCGCCATGTAGTGCCTCGCCTCGGCGATGTAGTGGTCCCGGTCGAAGGCGGGATCGTCCAGGTGCCAGGCCGAGAGGACGGCCCTTACCATCGCGCGCCGGCTGAAGTAATAGGCCAGCAGCGAGGGCTCCGGCACGTCGCCGCTGGCCGCCTGCCAGGCCGCGAGCAGGCGCTCGCGCAGTTCCCGGCCGCCGGCCCGCTCGCATTCCAGGGCGAGAAAGGCGATCTCCTCGGCGCTGTCCTGCACGCGCAGATCGCGGGAGAACTCCAGGCAGTCGATCACGGCGAACCGGTCGCCCAGGTAGACGTGCTCGGGGCGCAGGTCGCCGTGGGTCTCGACCACGTGGCCTGCTGCCGAGCGGGCGCCGACGGCCCGCCGGTTCGCACGGACATAGCGGAGCTGGTCGTCGAGGATGCTGCGCCAGGGGTCGCCGGTGAGGGCATCGTCGATCTCCTCCAGGTGCCGGCGCTGCGTGTCGGTCTGTGCCAGCAGCCGCGACACGTAGGCCTCGTCCCCCAGCGGCTCCGGAGGCAGCCCCGCATAGAACGGCGCCAGGTGACGGGCCACCCGGGCCAGCTGCTCGTCGGCCACCGGTCCGCGGGCGATCAGGCTCTCGAGCATCGCCTCCTCGGGCAGCCGGCGCATCTGCACGAGCCAGTCCACTGCCCGGCCGTCGCCGCCGATATGCAGGCGGCCACCGGCATCCTCGGTGAGGGGCACCACGTCAAGGTACACCCAGTCGGCGAGACGCCGGTTCAGCCGCAGCTCCTCCCGGCAGTAGTGCTCCCGGTCCTCCAGGCGGCGGTAGTCGATCACCTGGGCCCGGATGGCCTTCTTCATCTTCCAGGCGTGCTCGTCGGTCAGGAAGACCCAGGCGAAGTGGGTCTCGACCGGTTCGACGGCCGTTACGGACCCGGGATAGCTCGCGGGATCCGCGAGGAAGCGCAGCTTGCGCCCGGCGTCCGCGGAACGCTGCTCCTGCACATGCTGCAGGCGGGGCCCTTCGTCGTCCGGTGGCGGGTTCACGGCGCCATTATAGGCCGGATTATGGGCCCGATCGGGGCGGTTACGGATTTGCACCGGCGGCACGGGGCGCCACACTGGAGCCATACGGAGCAAGGAGAGCGATATGACCGTATTCGCAGATCGCAGGGAGGCCGGCCGCGCGCTGGGCGAGGAGCTCGCCCGCCGGCCGGAGGTGAACTCGCCGCTCGTGCTGGGACTGGCCCGGGGCGGCGTGCCGGTGGCCGCCGAGGTCGCCCGGGAGCTCGGCGGCGAACTGGACGTGCTGGTCGTCCGCAAGGTCGGCGTGCCCGGCCAGCCGGAGCTGGCTGCGGGTGCCATCGCCTCGGGCGGCATACAGGTGCTCTCGGACCGTGTGATGAGCATGACGGGCCTGGACGAGGACGACCTGCAGCCGGTGGTCGAGCGCGAACAGGCGGAACTCCGGCGACGGGAGCAGGCCTACCGGGGCGATCGGCCCCCGCTGGATGTGAGCGGCCGGACCGTCATACTGGCCGACGACGGCATGGCGACCGGCTCGAGTATGCTCGCGGCCGTGAAAGCCGTGCGCAAGCTGGGCGCCAGCCGTATCATTGTGGCGGTACCCACGGCATCCGACGAGGCTGCGGCCGATCTCGGCCGGGAAGCCGACGAAGTCGTCTGCCTCGATACCCCGTCGCCCTACATGGCCGTCGGTTACTGGTACAGGAACTTCGGCCAGACCAGCGACGAGGAAGTCCGGGAGCTGCTGCATGAGTCCACGACCGCAGGTACACGCGCCGACGGATGACGTCCTCGGCGAGCTGGATGCCGTCGGCATCGCCGAGCGCATAGCGGCCCGGGACATCAGCGCGGCGGAGGCCGTCGAGGCGGCCATCGCCAGGCTGGCCGCCGTCGAGCCGGTGCTCAATGCCGTGGCGGTCACCCGTTACGATCAGGTCAGGAAGGAGGCCGGGCGCCTGCCGACGGAGGAGGCCGGCGGCCTGCTCGCCGGGGTGCCTTCGGCGATCAAGGACAACGTGGATCTGGCCGGCCTGCCCACCCGCTACGGGTCCCGCGCGACGCCGGAACGCCGTTACGGTGCGGACAGCCCCATCACGGCCCAGTTCCGGTCCACCGGGCTCATGACCATCGCCAAGACCACGCTGCCGGAGTTCGGCCTGACCGCCACCACGGAGCGCAGCTGGGGCCCGCCCACGCGCAATCCCTGGAACACCCGTCATTCCACGGGCGGCTCCTCCGGCGGCTCCGCCGCGCTGGTGGCGGCGGGCGTGGTACCGATCGCCCACGGCAATGACGGCGGCGGCTCCACCCGTATTCCGGCGTCCTGCTGCGGGCTGGTCGGGCTGAAGCCGTCCCGCGGACGACTGCTCACGGTGGAACTCGCCGAGAAGCTGCCCGTGGACATCATTGCCGAAGGGGTGCTGACCCGCAGCGTGCGCGATACGGCCGCCTTTTACGCCGAGGCCGAAAAGCACCGTGCAGGGGAGGGCCTGCCGACCATCGGTCACGTCCAGGGGCCGGCCACCACCCGGCTCAGGATCGGCTACACCACCCGCCACCCGCTGGGGGCCTCCTGTCACCCGGAAGTGGTGGCCGCCGTGGAGAACGCCGCCGCCGTCTGCCGGCGGCTGGGACACCGGGTGAAAGAGATCCCGGCGCTCGCCGATGCCCGCATGGCCGAGGACTTCTTCCTCTACTGGGCACGCATGGCCACGGTCATCCGTTACCTGGGCCGGTTCGCTTTCGGCAAGGGGTTCGACCGCCGCGAACTGGAGCCGCTGACCCGCCAGCTCAGCCGCCATTTTCTGCGGCGCATCTGGCGCAGCCCGGGCGCCATCCGACGCCTTCGCCGTTTCGGCGAGGAGCACCGCCGCCGTTTCGCCGACTGCGACGTCATCGTCTCACCGGTGCTGGCGCGCCCGCCGGTGCCACTGGGCTACCTGGCGCTGGATATCGACTTCGATACGGCCGCGGAGCGGCTGATGCACTACGCCGCATTCACGCCGGTGCAGAACGTGGCCGGCACACCCGCCGTCTCCCTGCCGCTCGGCCAGAGCGTGGAAGGGCTGCCTATCGGGGTCCAGTTTGCCGCCGGCCTCGGCGAGGAACGGCGGCTGCTGGAGCTGGCCTATGAGCTCGAGGCTGCCGTGCCCTGGTCGTATGACGGCCAGTGACACCTGCGCGAAGCCATATGTAGCTGCCACGGCAGCGGGAACGCGCTCCCATCTGGTAACGTGCAGCCATGGCTGAAAAGAAACCCCTGATCGCGCGCGGCTTCCCCCTGTTCACCATCTTCGGCTTCGAGGTGAAGCTGAATCTCACCTGGCTGCTGCTGGCTCTGCTCATCACCTGGACGCTGGCCGAGGGCTTCTTCCCGCAGCGCTACCCGGACCTGGCGACCCAGACGCGCTGGTGGATGGGCATCGCGGGAGCCGTGGGCATTCTCTTCTCCATCGTTTTCCACGAGCTCTCCCATTCCCTGGTGGCGCGCTACTACGGTCTGCGGATGGGCGGCATCACACTGTTCGTCTTCGGCGGCGTGGCCGAGATGCGCCACGAGCCGAAAGAGCCCAAGATGGAGCTGCTGATGGCCGGAGCCGGGCCGCTGTCGAGCCTGGTGCTGGCCGGGATCTGCTGGGTGCTGCACGCCGGCGCGGAGGGCGCGGGCCTGCCGACGCCGGTGACCGGCGTGCTCTTTTACCTTGCAGTGATCAACGTGGCCCTGGCCGTGTTCAACCTGATCCCGGCCTATCCGCTGGACGGGGGGCGCATGCTCAGAGCCGCCCTGTGGGCCTGGCGCAAGGACATCCGTGACGCGACGCGAATCGCCAGCAACATGGGTTCGGGCTTCGGCCTCATCCTGATCTTCCTGGGCGTGCTGTCGCTGATCCAGGGCTTCTTCGTCGGCGGCATGTGGTATGTGCTGATCGGCCTGTTCGTGCGCGGCGCGGCGAAGGGGTCCTACCGTCAGCTCATCGTCCAGCAGCTGCTGGAGGGGCGCTCGGCCCGGGACGTGATGAATACCGATCCGGTCACGGTGGACCGCTCGCTGAGCCTGCGCGACTTCGTCGACGACTACGTCTACCGCTACCGCTCCCGGCTGTTTCCCGTGGTGCAGGACGGGGAGCTGAAAGGCTGCGCCACTGTAGAGCGGGTCAAAGAGGTGCCGGAGCAGGAGTGGGAGCAGACGGCCATCGCCGACATCGTCTCTTCCTGCTCCGACGAGAACACCGTCGGCCCCGACGAGGAACTCACCGATCTCGCCTCGAGCCTGTTCGGCAGCAGCGCCGGCCGCCAGCGCCTGGTGGTCGAGGACGGCCGGCTGCTGGGCGTCGTCTCCGTGGACGACCTGCGCGAACTGCTGCAGCTGCGGCTGGAGCTCGGCGACGAGGCCGATCGGCCGGCCGGCCGCAGCTAGGCGGCGGCGCTCCTCAGAGCGCCTTCACCTTGATCAGCTCCTCGCCGTCCGGGTCGGTGACGTGCACCGCGCAGGCGATGCAGGGGTCGAAGCTGTGGATGGTGCGCAGGATCTCGATGGGCTGCTTCGGGTCGTGCAGCTGGTGGTTGTCCTGCAGCGCGGCCTCGTAGGCGCCCGGCACGCCGTTGGCATCCCGGGGGCCCGCGTTCCAGGTGCTGGGCACCACCGCCTGGTAGTTCGCGATCTTCTGGTTCTCGATCACTATCCAGTGTGACAGCGCACCGCGCGGCGCCTCCATGATACCCACGCCTTTGGCCTGACGGGGCCAGCTACCCGGATCCCACCGCCGCTCATTGAAGGTGCGGGTGTCGCCGGCGCCGATATTGGTGACCAGCTCGTCGTACCAGACCTGCATCTGGTCGGCGATGATCTTCGTCTCCAGCGTACGGGCGGCGGTGCGGCCGAGAGTGGAGAACAGCGCCTGCACCGGCACGTCGAGCTGGTTCAGCGTCATCTGCACCAGCTCCCGGGTCTGGTCGTGCCCCGTGGCGTAGAGCATCAGCACCCGGGCGAGCGGTCCCACCTCCATGGAGTGGCCCTTCCAGCGCGGCGACTTCAGCCAGGAGTAGGAATCCTCCACGTTCAGGTGCTGGTAGGGCGGCTCGGGTCCGGTGTAATTCAGCTCGGTCTCGCCGTCCCAGGGATGCAGTCCCGCCTCCTTCCCGCCGGAGTAGTCGTACCAGGAGCGGGCGACGAACTCCTGGATGCCCTCCGGGTCGTCCATGCGTATGTCCTCGAGCTTCGAGATGTCCCGGTCGAGGATGACGCCCCGGGGCAGGAAGAAGCTGTCCACGTCGTTCATGCTCTTCGCCGGCAGGTCGCCAAAGCACAGGAAGTTGCCGAGGCCCTCGCCGCGTTCCGCCCAGTCCTTGTAGAAACCGGCGATGGCCAGCGTGTCCGGCACGTACACCTGGTCCGTGAACATCTTCATCTGGTCGATGATGCTCTGCACCTGGTTCAGCCGCTTGCTGTTGATGGCCGAGTCCGAATCCAGGTCGATGGGGCAGGGTGCGCCGCCGACGACGAAGTTCGGATGCGGGTTACGGCCGCCGAAGATGGCATGCAGCTTGGCCACGTCCCGCTGCCATGCGAGCGCCTCCAGATAGTGCGAGACCGCCATGAGGTTGACCTCCGGCGGCAGCTTGTAGGCGGGGTGGCCCCAGTAGGCTTTCGCGAAGATGCCGAGCTGGCCCTGGTCCACGAACCGCTGCAGCTGCTTCTTCATGTCCGAGAAGTAGCCGCGGGAGGACTTCGGGTAGTTGCTGATGCTCTGCGCGAGCTCCGCCGTCTTCGCAGGGTCCGCCTGCAGCGCCGACACCACGTCCACCCAGTCCAGCGCGTGCAGGTGGTAGAAATGCATGATGTGGTCGTGCACGAACTGGGCGCCGATCATCATGTTGCGGATCAGCTCGGCGTTACGCGGCACCTCGTAATCCAGGGCGTCTTCCACGGAGCGCACCGAGGCCATGCCGTGCACCAGCGTGCAGACACCGCAGATGCGCTGGGCGAAGGCCCAGGCATCCCGCGGGTCGCGTCCCTGCAGGATGATCTCGATGCCGCGCACCATGGTGCCGGAAGAGTAGGCCTGGGCGATGTCCTGTCCGGACATCTGGGCTTCGATACGAAGGTGTCCCTCGATACGGGTGATCGGATCGACTACGACTCGTTCTTCAGCCATTTTGCTGTCCCCTTAACTGGCGAGACGGTCGGCGACCATCTCCACCAGGCTGTGGATATTGATGTTCCAGTTGGTCTCGGCCTTGCCGGTCTCGAGCGTGGTGCGGCAGCCGCCGCAGCTCACGGCCACGTCGGTGGCGCCCGTGTTGTCCACGTCCTCGCGTTTCAGCGTGAAGGCCTTGCGTCTGAGCCCCTGGGCGCTTTCCATCAGGATCACGCCGCCGCCACCGCCGCAGCACAGGTTGGTGCGGCCGTGGGACTCCATCTCCTTGATCTCGATGCCCATGGCACGGAGCACCGCACGCGGCTCCTCGATGGCCCCGCCGAGCCGGCCCATCTTGCAGGAGTCGTGGTAGGCCCAGGTGCGGTTGCCCCCGTCGTCCTTCTCCACTTTCAGGCGGCCCTCCTCGAGTTCCGCGGCGAGAAATTCGGAGATGCTCTGTACGTCGAACGGCAGCGCCTTCCGGTGCAGATTCGCCGCCTCCCACCGGAGCGTGGGGTAGGCATGGCCGCATTCCGAGATGATCACCCGCTTCGCGCCGACGTCGACGGCGGCGTTCACGATGCGCTCGCTGATCTTCTTCTTGGCCGCCTCGTCGCCCGACAGGAAGCCGAAGTTGGATGACTCGAAGGCGTCGCTGCGGATGGTCCAGTCGACCCCCGTGTGGTTCAGCACCTTCACCGTGGCCTCGAGGGTGTCCGAGTCGCCGATGAAGTCGTGGGCCGTGGAGAGCACCAGCACGTCGGCCTGGTCCTTGTCGAGGGGTACGTCGTGGCCCTTGCCGCGCAGCTCCTCCACCTTCTCCCGGAGCTGCTCGCTGCCGGCACCGAACAGGGTGTTGTCCCGCAGCTGCTCGTCCGCCGGGCCCTGCAGCTCTTCCGGCGCGAGGCCGGCGGCGGCCATGCCCGCGCGGGTCACGTAGATCAGCTGCTGGATGTGGATGCCCATCGGGCAGAGGATGCTGCAGCGCCCGCACTGGCTGCAGCCGTCGTAGACCAGCGGCTTCCAGGCTTCCAGGTCCCGGAAGGTCAGCTTTTTGGTGAACAGCCGCCTGATGCCCCGCAGCGGATCCACCTCCCGCCGGTAGAAGCGTTTCAGCGGCTCCACCTTGTGAATCGGCGTGTAGCGGGGATCCTGGGTGCCGGTCTGGTAGTGGCAGGCCTCCGCGCACATGCCGCAGTGGATGCAGGACTCCAGGTGGGTGGCCATCTCGCTGTCCAGATTGGCGAGGAAGGCCTCCTTGGCGCGCTCGAGCCGTTCCTCGTCGGAGAGCTGCCGTGGCTCCGCGGCATCCTTCGCTTTCTTCCTCATCGTCTCGAGGGTTTCGACGGTGGTCGCATTCATGCTTCGACACCTCTGCGGGAGAAGTCCGTACCCGTGCGGTAGCGGGACGGCCAGACCATGAACATGTGCATGAGCTTGCTGAAGGGGATGTAGATCATCAGCAGCTCCACACTCAGAATGTGCAGGGCGAGCAGCGTCTCGTAGCGCGCGCCCAGGTGGTAGAAGGCGAGCGTACCGGTCAGCAGCGGCAGGAAGGTCACCGTCCAGGCGATGTAGTCGTCCGCGTTGTTCAGTACCCGCAGCACGGGGTGGATCATGCGGCGTACCAGCAGGGTGACGAGGATGGCCATGGTGACGATACCGGTGACCATGACGACGGCGTTGGGCAGGTACGGCCAGCCGAAGCCGAGGATGTTCTCGAAGAAGAACACGTGCGGTCCGAACAGGAAGATCACCACGAACAGCGCGATGTGCCAGGCGTAGCCCGTGTAGTGCTGGAACTTGATGTTCTTCTCCAGCTCGTGGGGCGGTGCGGAGTAGGTGAGTACCGCCTTCAGTCCGCCGCGGATGCTCTGCTTGCCGCCCCGCGGTTTCGAGAGGTCCTTGCTGAAGCGGATCGCGACGGCGCCCAGTATCCGCCAGACGATGCCGACGATCAGGAGCGCCAGGGCGATCTGGAAGCCGGGTCCGCGGGCAAATTCGAGCAGTGTCATTCGCTTGCCTCCTGCGCCTTCTTCTGTTTGCGCCGTGCCGCATACGCGGAGGCGGCGCCCAGTGCCGCGCCGG
>CAYRZI010000117.1:0-8547 GCA_964428605.1 uncultured Woeseiaceae bacterium | reverse complement strand
TACTGCTGAGCCCGATGATCGCCGCGGCGGCGATGAGCCTGAGCTCGGTGTCGGTCATCGGCAACTCGCTGCGCCTCCGCCGCCTGGACCTGTAGGAGGCGCTTCAGCCCCGATCCTCGCCCGCGGTGGCCGCACGCTAATCGGGGCTGAAGCCCCTCCTACGAGTCGGGCGCGTTCCGTGCGAGAATCGGACCGCGGAACGAGCCATCGACGAGGAGGCATCCATGGACAAACCCATCACTCCGCGCGAAGAGGACGCACGGGAACTGCGCGAGAGCTTCGACTACAACGACCGTAACGGCGACGGCCGCATCGAGTTCGATGAATTCCTGAACATGCTGGAGGAGCTCGAGGCGGGGGTCAGCCAGGAAGAGGCGCGGATCGGTTTCCGCGAGCTCGATACACACCAGGATGGCTCCATCGCCTTCGACGAATTCGTCGACTGGTGGCGCCAGCGCTAGCCCCGGATCGGCCAGACCCCGCAATCAGCAAGGGATAATCGACCAGGGAGGATCAGGTATGAGTTTCAATCGTCTCGTCATCGGTCTCGCACTCCTCGTTGCCGGCTTCGCCGCAGGAGTGACCACCTCCGTCGCCGTCGCCGGGCGCGACGACCCGCTCATCTACGTCGTGGACTTCATGCAGGTGAAACCGGCGGACAAGGCCGCCTACGAGCGCCTGGAGCGCGAGACCTGGAAGGCCGTGCACGCCGAGCGCATAGAGCGCGGCCTCATGCGCGGCTGGGGGCTGTACCAGGTGCGCTACCCGCTGGGCACGGACAAGCCCTACGACTACGCCACGGTGAACGTCTACGACTCGTTCGAGGACGCCGAACGCGACCCCGCCCTGCTGTTCCCGGAGGTGCATCCGGAGCGCTCCGTGGAGGACGTGATGGCCGAGACCCGGGCCGCGCGGGAACTCGTGCGCGGGGAGATCTGGTACCGGCTGGATCACCTGGGCGATGCGGATCTCGCCCCGCGGGCCGCTCAGGGGAACAGGTAGCGCGACTCCCAGCCCTCGGCGACCGGCCGGTACTCCAGCCGGTCATGCAGCCGGAATGCGTACTGGCGCCAGAACTCCACCCGCCGGGGCTGCAGCCGGAAGCCCGACCAGTGCGGCGGCCGGGGCACCTCGCCCACGTTGAACTTCGCCGTGTAACGGGCCACCTCCGCCTCCAGCTCGAAACGGCTCTGGAGGGGCCGCGACTGCCGGGAGGCCCAGGCCCCCAGCTGGCTGGTACGCGGCCGGGTGGCGAAGTAGGCGTCGGCCTCCTCCCCCGTCACCGGCTCCACCGGCCCCTCGATGCGCACCTGCTTCTCCAGGCTTTTCCAGTGGAAGCACATGGAAACCACCGGATTCGCGTCGATGTCTCCGCCCTTGCGGCTCTCCAGGTTGGTGAAGAAGACGAAACCCCGCTCGTCGAAGCCCTTCAGCAGCATCATGCGCACGGAGGGCACGCCGTCCCGGTCGGCCGTGGCCAGCGCGAAGGCCTCGGGAAAGGCGGGCTCGGATTCCTCCGCCTGCGCGAACCAGTCCCGGAAGTGGGCGTAGGGGTCGGGATGGCGCTTCACTGTCGGTTCACTGGCGTGGTTCTTCGGCGCCCCCGGCTTCCTCGCGGCGCGCGTCTGCGGTCTCGGACCCGCCCTCGTTCCCGCCGACGTAGCCGATGCGCCGCAGGGTGACCTTCTCGTCGTCCCGATGGGCGAGACGCTCGCGCAGTATCTTCTCGTCCACCAGGTTGCCGGCGCCGTCGCGCAGGTGATCGAACACCTCCTTGTAGCTGTCCGTCAGCTGGTTCACGAGCTCGGCCGTCTTGACGAAGTGATCGGCCACCTCCTCGCGGTAGGCCTCTTCCCGGCGCCGGGCCGAGCCTCCCGCCGCCTCCCCGCCGCCGTAGCGCAGCCACGCGAACACTCCGGCGCCGCCGAGAACGAGACCGGCGACCGCGCCGATCAGCAACCAGACCAGTGAGAACTCCTCCATGAAATGCCTCCTGCAAAGCCTGCGACGACCATATCATGCCCGCCGGCGCCGCCCCATCCCGGACTTCCCCGGCACCTGAGCAACACATATGCACGAATATTTGCAATACTGTGCATTTGCAATGGCCGGCGCAAGGGCGTACGATGCAGAGCAGGATGCCGATGTGAGAAAGCCGCGCCCCCGCTCCGCCCCCGACCCCGCCGCCGTGCTCGGCAAGGCGACGCTGCGTGCCGCCGCGCGCATGGGACTGTCCCGGGAGGAACTCTCCGCCGTCATCGGCCGCGACCGCTCCAGCATCTCGCGCTCGGGTATCGCCCCGGACTCCAAGCCCGGCGAACTCGCCCGGCTGCTGCTGCGCTGCTACCGCTCCCTGGCGGTGCTGGTGGACGACGACGAGGGCCAGATCCGCACCTGGCTGGGCACGCCGAACCGCCACACCGGCGGCGTCCCCCGCGAACAGCTGCAGGAAGTGGCGGGCCTGGTCACCGTCACCGGTTACCTGGATGCCATCCGCGGCAAGCTATGACGAGGCCTTCTGGCGCCGGGTCCTCGCCCGGGCGCCGGAGACGCCGCTCATGGGGACGCTGCTGCGCCTGGTGGAAAACCAGGAGCAGAAGGTCACCGTGCCGCTGGTGGACGATCTCGACGAGCACGAGGTGCTGGAGCAGCTGCTGGAGGCCTCCAAGCCGCCGCCGGCGCCCGGCACCGCCCGCTTCGACTATCTGCTGCGCGCGCCCTGGCGCTACCCGCCGCTGCCCTGGGGCTCGCGCTTCGGCCGCCGCTTCGAGCCCGGCATCTTCTACGGCTCGCTCGGCGGGATGGCGCTGCTCGCCGAGGCCGCCTACTACCGGCTGGTCTTCCTGGAAGGCATGGAGACCCCGTTCGCCGAGCGGGTGATCAGCCAGCACACCCGTTTCGAGGCCCGCTACCAGACCGACGACGGCCGCCGCCTCGACGCAGCACCGTTCTCCCGCCACGAGGCCGTCCTTCGCCACCCGGCGCAGTACGGACCCTGCCAGGCCCTGGGCACGGTGCTCAGGGCATCGGGTACCGCCGCTTTCACCTACCTCTCCGCCCGGGCGCCGGGGCGCGAGTGCAATATCGCGCTGCTGCGGCCGGCGGCCCTGCGCTCGCGCCGCCATCGCAACCCGGTCAACGGCCTTTGCGAGACCCGGCCGGAGGGCGTGCAGTTCCGCTTCGGCCGCGAGCTCACGTGGTTTCCCCGGGAGCAGTTCCTGGTGGACGGGCGCCTGCCACAGCCCGCCTGAGGTCAGCCGGCGGCCGGCCGGTGCCGCCGGTCCTGCAGCAGCGCAGGACTCAAGCGTGCGGGACGACGTCGAAGGCGATGGTGGTGCGATGTCCCTCGGTCACGTACGGAACCGTGCCATGCCACAGGTAGGAGGGAAAGACGACCAGCCTGCCGGCTGCGGGCCGGATGCTCCGCCTGGCCTCGCCGTGCTCGCCCACGTCGATGTCCGGCACGCCGAACTGAAGGGCGCCGCCCGCGTCGTCGCGGCGGGCGACGGCGTCCGGCACCTGCACGTAATAGACGGCGCTGAGCCAGCCCCTGGGGTGCACGTGCATCTCGTGATAGCCGCGGGGCTCGAGCTTCACCGACCAGGAGGCGGAAAACTCGAAAGCCGCGCTTCGCCGCGCGAACAACGGATGCTCCGGATCATCGGGCAGATCCGCGACGTAATCCGCGACGCATCGCCGCAGCGAGGGAAGCAGCGCCTCGATCTCGGGCTCGCGGCAACCCAGCAGATCGCCGGTCGTCTGGATGCCGAGCCGGGGGGATTGTTCCGCCGGATGACGCTTGCCGGTATGGAGCCGGTCCAGCGCGTCGGTAAGCGGTGCATTGAAAGAAGCGATATCGGCATAGCCCGGCGGTACCGGCAGGTCACGGGTCACCACCAGGTTGTCGTAGTCGTTCAGGCGGACATCGCGGTCATCGCCCAGCAGGCGCCAGCAGAGACCCAGATACGCCAGCGCCCGCTGATCGGACGGCATCCGCTCCGCGCCCAGCCGGGCATGCCCCAGCGCCTCCCGGGGTCTGCCGCCGGCCAGGAGCGCCCGCGCGTAGTCGACGTGGTGCGCCGGGCCGGCCGTCCCGGCGGCCACTGCCCGGGCATGGTACTCGAGAGCTTCCCGCCAGCGGCCCTGCGCCTCGAGCGCAGCGGCCAGCGCGTTGTTCAGGGCGGCCGAATCCGGCGCCCCGGCGAGCCCGTCGCGCAGGATGCGCTCGGCGCGGGCGCCCCGCCCCGCATGCAGCAGGCCCGTGGCGTAGGCGCAGCGTAGTCCCTGCTCCCGCGGATGGCGGAGCAGCGAGCGGCGGTACGACGCCAGGTACTCGTCGACGCGATCCTGCTGCCAGAGCAGGGAGTTCAGCGCCCGGTGGCTCGGTATATGCCGGGCGTCGCGCCGCAACGCCGCGCGGAACGCGGCGATGGCCGCGTCGATCTCGCGCACGTCCACCAGCGCCAGGCCGACGTCGTGGTGCAGCTGCGCACGGTCGACGCCCCGGGAGGAGGCTCTCCGATATTCGCGCAGGGCGGCGTGAGGCCGTCTTCGCATGCGCAGGCACTGACCCATCCGGTGACGCGCGCGCGCAAGGCGCGGACGCGCCGCCAGGGCCCGCTCGTAGCACCTGATGGCAACGTCGTGGTCGCCGCTGCGCTGATGGACGTTACCGAGGCTGAACCAGCCCGTTGCCTGGTTGCGGCCGGACTCGATCTGCCGGCGAAACGCGGACTCCGCCCCGGTGAAACGCGAGAACAGCAGACCGCACAATTCCAGCGCTACGGGATGCTCCGGATTCCGCGCCAGGAACTGCCGGTAGCGCGGCCACGCATCATCGACGCGCCCCTCCCGGTGGGCCACTGCCGCCTCGCGCAGGGTTCTCGGCAGGCCCTGGACCGGATCCGCCCGACGCGTTGTGTTCGCGTACGTCATATCCAGTGCCCACCGTACACCCTGGCCGTCGCACCGGTAAAACCGGCGGGGGTGCACGGTGCGGCAGAGGCGTTGTTGTTTTCCGGCGGCTTATCCGTCGACTTGTCTGCCGACTTGTGTGCCAACTTATCTGGCGGCCGGCATCAGTACTTGAACCTGAGGTCCAGGATCAGCCGGTCGTAGTCGAGTTCCGCGGCGCCCGGGTCGCCCCGGTCCACGGCGTCCTCGTTGGTGACGTCGTTGAAATAGGTCAGCCGGAAACCCACGTTCGGCGCCAGCGCATAGTCCGCCGAGAAGAAGTGGCCGCGCGCGTCGGTGCCGCCGCCGCCGAAGTTGGAATCGGTGAGCAGGCCGAGCACGGCGTCGGCTTCGAGTTCCTGCCAGACGTAGCGCACGCGCCAGGTGCCGGGCGTGCTCGCCTTGCCCAGCGCGCCGCCCACGGCCCAGCCGGTGTCGTAGTCGCCGGCATCGAGGTTGCGGACGTAGTCGGCGAACAGCGCCAGCGGCAGGCCGCCCAGCCGGGTGTCGTATTCGGCCGCGAACTCGACCAGGCTGAAGTCGTAGCGGTAGGTGCCGTCCGGGTTCACGCTGTTGCCGAAGGCGTCGTCGGGGTCGAACAGCGTCTCGCGGCCGGCGAGGTCCATGCGGTAGTGGCTGGCGGTCAGCGTCAGCGTGTCGTCCCGGCCGAGCGGCAGGGCATAGCCGCCCTGCAGGCCGACGGCCAGCTCGTCGCCGTCCCGGCTGTCGCCCTCCAGCCAGGTGGCCAGCGCCGTCGCGAAGAAACCGCCGGTGGAATAATCCACCGCGAAACCCTCGGGCCGCCAGTCGTTGTCCCAGACGAGCCCGTGGCCGGCAGGCCGGAAGAGCGGGTTCTTGAACTTGCCGCCGATCAGCCGGGTGCCCGGCAGCCCCGTCCACTCGAACCAGGCCTGGTCCAGCCCGATGTCCAGCCTGGCGCCGCCGTCGCCGATGGTCTGGTTGCCGGAGACCGGGTTGTCGCCGCCGGTGGCCAGCCCGAAGCCAACCTGCACGGTGTCGTTCACGCGAGCGGTGAGCGTGGGCCGGGCACGGAGGCGGTGGCGCTGCCGGCTGTCACTGCCCTCCCGGTCGATGGTCTCCCAGCGGTAGCGGAAGTCGCCCTTCAGGTCCACCCGGTCGGTCCAGTGATCGCCCCGGTCGGCCATGGCCGGCTGGGGCGCCGGTGCCGGGCCGGGCTCAGACGGAGCTGCCGCCCGACCGGCCTCGGACGCCGCCGGCGCCGGCGTCTCCTCGACGCCCGCGCGGGCTTCCAGCTCCGCCAGCCGCGCACTCAGCGCGGCGATCTGCGCCCGCAGTTCCCGTATCTCTTCCTGGCTCACGGCGGCCGCGCCGGACAGCGCAGGCGCGAGCACCAGTCCGAACACCATGCACCCTCGCAACATAGCTCGCATATCTGATCTCCTCGGAGCAGCGCGCCGACCCGGCCGCGCCGCCAATGTAACGGCAATGTTTCTTGATTATTGCAATTGTATGACAGGCAATGCAGGAAGATGCATTGATACCGTGCAATGCGCCGCCCGTTTACGGCGGGCGTTCCGCGCGGCTTCTGCTACTATCCGGCGGTCGCGGCCCGCGTCCCGGCCGCGCCCGGAGGGATAAGGCATGCGCATCACGACTCTCGTTCTCGCCCTGCTGCTCTGCGTCTCCGCCGTCCGCGCCGACGACGACGTGGCGCTCTACGTGGAGATGACCACCGGCAGTTTCAGCTCGGCGGCCCAGGCCGCCGCCGACGATCGCTACGGCGTGGCGCTCTGGCACATCGCCGAGATCTGGCCCGGCCGGGACGACGGCCGCTGGCTGTACGCCGAGAACTGGTTCGGCGAGGCCGAGAAGCCGTACCGCCAGCGCATCACCCGGCTGACGGTGGCGGAGGACGGCAGCATCCTGGCCCGCGGCTACCGCCTGCCGGAGACGGAACCCTACGTCGGCGCCTGGGAAGATCCGTCCGTGCTCGGGGATTTGTCACCGGCGGACCTGGAAGCCGTGGAGGGCTGCGACGTCACGCTGGTACGCGCGGGCGAGCGCCGCTTCGAAGGCACCACCCACGGCCGGCAGTGCCGCAACAGCTACCGGGGTGCCGCCTACGTGGTCTCACGCTCAGTGCTCACGGACGAGGTCATGCTGAACTGGGACCGGGGCATCGCCGCCGACGGCCGGGTGGTATGGGGCCCGAAGGCCGGCGGCTACCGCTTCCGCCCCGTGGCCGAAGAAGGCGGCACGGAGGCCTGCAACGAGCCGGTGCGCATGGTGGTGTTCGGCGAGATCCACGACCGCGAAGCCTTCGCCGCCTACCCCCGGGCCATCTTCGCCTCCGGGCTGTACGAGCAGGTGCAGGGCTATTACGAGGCCATCACGCCGGCGCTGGAGGTCTTCGAGGGCGACCCGCCGCCCGGACGGGGCGTCGTCATCTCCCGCTTCCCCTGTCTGGAGGCGGCGCGGGAGTTCTGGTACTCGAACACCTACCAGAACGAGATCCTGCCGCTGCGCGAGGAAGCGGCCGACTTCGAGGTGCTGGTGCTGCCCGGGCTGCCGGTGCCCGACTACATCGAGTAGGCCCTGCGGGCAGGGCCGGCGGCGGGCGCCGCGGCGTCAGTGCAGCTCGCCGAGGAGCTGGTTCAGCTCGATCACGAATCCGTCCGGGTCGGTGAGGATGCTCACGAGCACAGGGATGGTGCCCTCGCCGTCGTAGGAGGGATAGCTGATCTCCCGCGGCTCGCTCAGCACCCGCACACCCAGGACCTTCCGGGCCGCCTCGAATTTGCCGGCCAGGTCGTCGGTGTTGAACAGGAGCACCATGCTGCCCGGCGTGAAGGGCTCGAGTCCCTGGTTCGCCGGCGGCTTGTCCGGCTTGATGTACTCCAGCAGGCCGATGATGCCCACGTAGTCGTCGTTGGCCCGCAGGAACACCAGCCGCCGGGCGATATCGGCCTCCTCGTCGGTGGTCGCGTCCCGGGGCGTGCGGATGGCCCGGTCGTAGATCACCTCCATACCCAGCGCGTCGCGGTAGAAGGCGAGTGAGGCGTCGATGTCGCGGACCACGAGCGTGGTGCGGCGCAGGTCGATGTCCACCCGTTCGGCATCCGGCACGGGTGCCGCGACCGCAGCCGCGGCGAGCAGCAGGCCGGCGAGGACGAATACGATGGTGGGCAGGGGCCGATTCGCCCGCAGGGCGAGCCGACGGGCGGGACCGGAATCAGGCTGGCGGCGGTTCATGAGGGTCACTCCTGTTTTCACCGGCGCACAGTGTAGCGCGGAGGCGGCGCCGGTGGAGCCTGTGACGGCGGGCGGGGATGCGCTAGGCTTGCCCGGGTTGGGCACGTCGCGGTACGGCGCGGCACGGCGGGGCGTGTTCGGGCGCGTTGCGGCGCAAGCACGGGGAGAGACGGGCCATGGCAGGGAATCCGACGCAGAGACTGGCCGCCGCGATGCGCTTCGCCATCGGCGCGCAGCCGGGGGAGCTCTCCGCCTGCCTGGCGGCGTTCGTCTATATCTTCTGCCTGTTCACCGGTTACAGC
Organism: uncultured Woeseiaceae bacterium; assembly: GCA_964428605.1. Taxonomy (GTDB): domain Bacteria; phylum Pseudomonadota; class Gammaproteobacteria; order Steroidobacterales; family Woeseiaceae; genus Lentisalinibacter. Next base: position 58 of record CAYRZI010000117.1, on the reverse strand, counting down.
GTGCTCAGGCCGGTGCGCGACACCATGGGCATCGCCGGCGGCGTGGAGAACCTGCCCT
>CAYRZI010000116.1:0-8552 GCA_964428605.1 uncultured Woeseiaceae bacterium | reverse complement strand
ACACGGATGCACAGAGTCCGGAAGTAGATGTAGCCGGCGTATACACCCTGACGGTGACCAACACGGCGACGGGCTGTACGGCTACCGACGAGGTGGAAGTCAGTGAAAATACGACGGCGCCCGTTGCCGATGCGGGTGCGGATCAGTCGCAGCACCGGCAGTCCGACGGCGGCGCCCATGCGCCGCACCTGGCGGTTGCGGCCCTCGTCGATGGTGATCCTGAGCCAGGAGTCCGGCACGCTCTCCCGGTGCCGGATGGGCGGATGCCGGGCCCACAGCCAGTCCGGCTCGGCGATGGCCGCCGCCTCGACGGCACGCGCGGCGCGTCCGCGGATCAGGACGCCGCGGCGCAGGCGGGCGAGGGCGTCGTCGTCGACCATGCCCTCCACCTGGGCGCAATAGGTCTTAGGCAGCTTCCGGCGCGGCTCGGCAATGGCCGCCTGGAGGCGGCCGTCGTCGGTCAGTGCCAGCAGGCCCTCGCTGTCGTAGTCGAGCCGGCCGGCCGGGTAGACTTCGGGGTTATCCACGTAGCGGGCCAGCGTGTCCCGACCGCCTTCGTCGGTAAACGCCGAGAGTACCCGGAACGGCTTGTTCAGGAGGACGAGCGGCATGACGGGACCATACCCCCGGCGCGGTCCGCGGAACAGTCACGATGGCGCGGCCGACAGTCGCCGTCGCGGGCGTTCCGGATTGCAGCGGCAGTTGTCGGCCGGTATCATGATGCACCGCAAAAAAATGGCGACCGCAAGCGTCTCAGCGACCGTATCGGCCCTGTAACCGCTTGATTCGATGGCTATTACCGGCCATAACCCATCAACCGGACTGGAGTGACCTATGAGCGACCCTGCGCAGACTTCCCCCGTAGAAGGCATGGAATTGTCGGGGACGATGCACGAGGGTTTCGAGGAGATACTGACACCGGAGGCGCTCCGGTTCATTGCCTCCCTGCACCGGGAATTCACTCCCCGGGTACATGAGCTGCTCGCGGCGAGGGACGAGCGCCAGGCCCGCATCGACGCCGGCGAGATGCCGGATTTCCTGGAGGAGACCCGCGAAATCCGCGAGGCGGAATGGCAGGTGACCGAGGCCCCGGCCGACCTGCAGGACCGCCGGGTCGAGATTACCGGCCCCACCGACCGCAAGATGGTCATCAACGCGCTGAACTCGGGCGCGAAGGTGTTCATGGCCGACTGCGAGGACTCGATGACGCCCAACTGGTACAACGTGGTCCAGGGGCAGATCAACCTGCGCGACGCGGTCAACCGCAGCATCAGTTTCGACGCGCCCAACGGCAAGCACTACGAACTGGGTGAGAAGATCGCCACGCTGATCGTCCGTCCCCGGGGCTGGCACCTGTTCGAGAAGCACCTGAAGGTGGACGGCGAGGAGGTGCCGGGTGCCTTCGTGGACTTCGGCCTGTATCTCTTCCACAACGCGAGGGAACTCGAGAGCCGCGGCAGCGGCCCGTACTTCTATCTGCCGAAGATGGAGAGCCACAGGGAGGCGGCGCTCTGGACCGACGTGTTCCGCTTCGCCGAGAAGGCCGGCGTGGTGGGCGAAGGCAGGATCAAGGTCACGGTACTCATCGAGACCATCCTGGCCGCGTTCGAGGTGGACGAGATCCTCTACGCGCTGAAGGACTACATCGTCGGCCAGAACTGCGGGCGCTGGGACTATATCTTCAGCTTCATCAAGAAATTCCGGAAGTTCCCGGAGTTCGTGCTGCCGGACCGCAACGAGGTGGGCATGACCACCCACTTCCTGCGCTCCTACTCGCTGCTGGTCATCAGGACCTGCCATCGCCGCGGCGCGCACGCCATCGGCGGCATGGCGGCCCAGATCCCCATCAAGGACGACCCGGATGCCAACGAGGAGGCCATCGCCAAGGTACGGGCCGACAAGGAGCGCGAGGCCACGGACGGGCACGACGGCACCTGGGTGGCCCATCCCGGCCTGGTGCCCATAGCCATGGAGATCTTCGACCGGCACATGCCGCAGCCGAATCAGGTGGACCGCCAGCGCGACGACGTGGAGGTGACCGCCGCGGATCTCCTGCAGGTGCCCCAGGGGCGCATCACCGAGCAGGGTCTCAGGAACAATATCTCCGTGGGCGTGCAGTACATGGCGGCGTGGCTCGGCGGCAACGGCTGCGTGCCGCTTTACAACCTCATGGAGGACGCGGCCACGGCGGAGATCGCACGTGCCCAGGTCTGGCAGTGGGTGCATCACGAGACCGGCGTGCTCGACGACGGGCGGCCGGTGACTCTGGAACTGTTCGAGACCGTGCTCTCCGAGGAGATGGAGAAGATCCGCGAGGAAGTGGGCGAGGAGGCCTACGCGAGCGGTAACTACGAGAAGGCCGCCGAACTGATGGACAAGATCACCCGTGAGGACGACTTCGAGAGCTTCCTCACCCTGGAGGCGTACCGGGAGATCGACTGAGGCGGGCCCGGGCCGGCTCGTCGGCATTAGACCAAAGTACCAGTGGTGTCGCCGTGACCATCGGGTACCATCCGCAACCGATCCAGTAACGACAACGGCGTGTCAGCGAGGAGTAGAGAATCATGAGTGTCATGTCAGCCGAGGAGCTTCAGAAATCGTGGGACAGCGACCCGCGGTGGAAAGGCGTAACCCGCCCCTACAGTGCAGAAGACGTCGTACGGCTGCGCGGCACGGTAGAGGTGGAATACTCCCTCGCGCGCCAGGGCGCGGAGAAACTGTGGAAGTACATCCACGAGAAGGATTTCGTCAACGCGCTGGGCGCGCTGACCGGCAACCAGGCCATGCAGCAGGTGAAGGCCGGCCTGAACGCCATCTATCTGTCCGGCTGGCAGGTGGCGGGTGACGCCAACCTCGCCGGCGAGATGTATCCGGACCAGTCGCTGTACCCCGCGGACTCGGTGCCGGCCGTCGTGCGGCGCATCAACAACACGCTGCTGCGCGCCGACCAGATCCACCATGCCGAGGGCGACGACTCCATCGACTGGATGCAGCCCATCGTCGCGGACGCCGAGGCCGGCTTCGGCGGCGTGCTGAACGCCTTCGAGCTGATGAAGGGCATGATCGACGCGGGTGCCGCCGGCGTGCATTTCGAGGACCAGCTCTCCTCGGCCAAGAAGTGCGGGCACATGGGCGGCAAGGTGCTGGTGCCCACCCAGGAGGCCGTCAACAAGCTGGCCGCGGCGCGGCTCGCCACCGACGTCTGCAACGTGCCCACCCTGGTGGTGGCCCGCACGGATGCCGATGCCGCCAACCTGCTCACCTCCGACATCGACGAGCGCGACCACCGCTTCATCACCGGCGAGCGCACCAGCGAAGGCTTCTACCGGGTGCAGCCCGGCCTGGAGCAGGCCATCGACCGGGCACTGGCCTATGCGCCTTATGCCGACCTGGTCTGGTGCGAGACCTCCACGCCCAGCCTGGAGCAGGCGAAGGAGTTCGCCGAAGCCATGCACAAGGAGTACCCGGATCAGCTGCTGGCCTACAACTGCTCGCCGTCGTTCAACTGGCGCAAGAACCTGGACGACTCGACCATCGCCAAGTTCCAGAAGGAGCTGGCGGCCATGGGCTACAAGTTCCAGTTCATCACGCTGGCGGGCTTCCACGCGCTGAACTACAGCATGTTCACGCTGGCCAAGGGCTACAAGGAACGTCAGATGGCGGCCTACGTGGAGCTGCAGCAGGCCGAGTTCGGCTCGGAGAAAGACGGCTATACCGCCACTCGTCACCAGCGCGAGGTGGGTGCCGGCTACTTCGATGCCGTCACCCAGGCAGTGAGCGCGGAGTCCTCTATTACCGCACTCTCCGGCTCCACCGAGGAGGACCAGTTCGACGAGGCCAGCTGAGCCCCCGTCGGAGTAATCCGCCCGGGAGTATCCCAGGAACGGCGCCCCCCGCGGGCGCCGTTTTCTTTGCGCCCCGAGAGGACCAGGCAGGACCAGACGATGCAGTACGAGAAAATCCAGCTGCCAGAGCGCGGCGACGCCATCACCATGAACCGGGACTTCCGGCTGAACGTGCCGGACGAGCCGATCATCCCCTTCGTGGAGGGCGACGGCATCGGCGCGGACGTGACGCCGGTGATGAAGGACGTGGTGGATGCGGCCGTAAGCCGCGCCTATGACGGCGGGCGGCGCATCGCCTGGATGGAGGTCTACGCCGGCAAGAAGGCGAGCGAGGTCTACGACAGCGCCGACTTCCTGCCGGAGGAGACGCTGCACGCGCTGCAGAAGTACATCGTCTCCATCAAGGGGCCGCTGGCCACGCCCATCGGCGGCGGCATCCGCTCGCTGAACGTCTCCATCCGCCAGACCATGGACCTCTACGCCTGCGTCCGGCCCATCCGGTATTTCCCGGGCGTGAGCACGCCGATGAAAGAGTCCGACCTCGTGAACATGGTCGTCTTCCGGGAAAACACGGAGGACATCTATGCCGGCATCGAGTATCCCACCGGCTCCCAGGAGGTGCAGAAGCTGATCAAGTTCCTGCAGGACGAACTGGGCGCCACCCAGATCCGCTTCCCGTCGAGTTCCGGCATCGGTATCAAGCCCGTCTCCAGGGAGGGCTCCGAGCGGCTGGTGCGCAAGGCCATCAACTACTGCATCGACAACGACTTCGGCTCGGTGACCCTGGTGCACAAGGGCAACATCATGAAATTCACCGAGGGCGCGTTCTGCCAGTGGGGCTACGAGGTGGCCCGGCAGGAGTTCGGCGCGGAGCCGAAGGACGGCGGCCCGTGGCACGCCTTCCCGAATCCCCGCACCGGGCGGGAGATCATCGTCAAGGACGTTATCGCGGACAACTTCCTGCAGCAGATCCTGCTGCGCCCGGAGGAATACGACGTCATCGCCACGCTCAATCTGAACGGCGACTACATCTCGGATGCGCTCGCGGCCCAGGTGGGAGGCATCGGCATCGCCCCCGGCGGCAACATCGGCGACGGCGTCGGCGTCTTCGAGGCCACCCACGGCACCGCCCCGGGCTTCGCCGGCAAGGACCGGGTGAACCCGGGCTCGCTGATCCTCTCGGCCGAGATGATGTTGCGCTACCTCGGCTGGACCGAGGCGGCCGACCTGATCATCAAGGGCGTGGCGAACACCATCGCCGCGAAGGAACTCACCTTCGACCTCGCCCGCCTGCGCGAGGCCATCCGCAAGCCGAAGCGCCCGGCCGGCAGCCACCCCCACGGTAAAGAGGACGTGGAGGAGGAGCTGCACCAGCTGATCCCCGGTGCCACCCTGGTGGGCACGAAAGGTTTCGGCGAGGCCGTCATCCGGCACATGGACGACTGACCGGCATGTCGGCGAAGGCCATCCCCCGGGACCAGTACGACCCGCACTGTACCCGCTGTCCGCGCCTGGCCGCTCACCTGGCCGAGATCCGGGAGAAGCACCCCGACTATCACGCCCTGCCGGTACCCCCTTTCGGCGATCCCGACGCGACCCTGCTGATCGTGGGCCTGGCGCCGGGCATGCACGGCGCCAACCGGAGCGGCCGGCCGTTCACCGGCGACTACGCGGGTATCCTGCTGTACCGCACGCTCTACGAGGCCGGTTTCGCCAGCCGTCCCGAATCCGTCTCCGCCGACGACGGCCTGGAACTCACCGACTGCCGCATCACCAACGCCGTCAAGTGCCTGCCGCCGCAGAACAAGCCCACCACCGGCGAGATCGACGAGTGCAACCCCTACCTGCAGGCCGAGCTCGAGACGGTGGGCGAGGGCGGCGTCGTACTGGCGCTGGGCGCCATCGCCCACAGGGCCGTGCTGAAGGCGCTGGGCATGAAACAGAGTACCAACGGCTTCGCTCACGCCGCGGAACACGGTCTGCCGGGCGGCCGCACCCTGCTGGACTCGTATCACTGCAGCCGCTACAACACCCAGACCCGGCGCCTCACCGAGGATATGTTCCGCGCCGTCATAGGGCGGGCGCGGGAGCTCGTCGGCGCCTGAGGCCGGGTCCGTTATCCTAGACAGCATGGACGACGCCGCATTCGACCACCGTCGCTTCCTCGCCAACCTGAGCCACCGGCCCGGCGTTTACCGCATGCTGGATGGCGACGGCGCGGTCCTCTACGTGGGCAAGGCCCGGGACCTGCGCAAGCGCGTCGGCAGCTACTTCAGCGGCAAGGCCAAGGACGCGAAGACCATGGCGCTGGTGGCCGAGATCCGCGATATCGAGGTGACGGTCACCAACACCGAGGCCGAGGCGCTCATCCTGGAGCACAACCTCATCAAGCGGGAACGCCCCCGCTACAACGTACTGCTGAAGGACGACAAGAGCTATCCCTGGATCCACGTGACGGAACATGCCTACCCGCGGCTGGCCTTTCACCGGGGCGCGCGTAGCGCCCGGGGCCGCTACTTCGGGCCCTATCCGAGCGCGGGTGCCGTGCGCCGCACCCTGGGAGAGCTGCAGAAGCTGTTCCTGCTGCGCAACTGCACCGACACCTTCTTCGCCAACCGCTCGCGGCCCTGCCTGCAGTACCAGATCCGCCGCTGTTCGGCGCCCTGCGTCGGTCACATCGGCGAGGCCGACTACGCCAGAGACGTGCAGAACGCGATCGCTTTCCTGGAGGGCCGCAACCAGGCCGTGATCGACGGCCTGGTGGAGCGCATGGAGGCGGCCGCCGAGGCGCTGGAGTTCGAGCGGGCCGCCCAGTTCCGCGATCAGATCGCGCGGCTGAAGCGGGTGGATGCCGAGCAGGTGGTCTCCCGGGAGAACGCCACCGACGTGGACGCCGTGGCGCTGGCCCGCCGGGGCAGCATCGTGTGCGTGGCCGTGCTGTTCGTGCGTCACGGCCGCCTGCTGGGCAGCCGCTCCCATTACCCGAAGGTGGCGCCCGACACGCCGGACGACGAGGTGCTGTCGTCGTTCCTCGGCCAGTACTACCTGGAGTCCGCCCCGCCGCGGGAGATCCTGGTGGAGCAGGCGGTGGAGGACGCCGACCTGCTGGGCGAGGCGCTGACCGGGCGGGCCGGGCACCGGGTGGAAATCCGCCACCGGGTACGGGGCGACCGGGCGCGCTGGCTGCAGATGGCGGCGACCAACGCCCGCCAGGGCGCGGATCTGCGCGCTGCCGGCAACGCCGGTGTGCGGCGCCAGCTGGAGGCGCTCGCAGAGGCGCTGGAGCTGGACGACGTGCCCGAGCGCCTCGAGTGTTTCGACATCTCTCACACCGGCGGCGAGGCCGCGGTGGCCTCCTGCGTCGTGTTCGGCCCCGAGGGGCCGATGAAATCCGATTATCGCCGGTTCAACATCCGGGGCTCGTCTGCCGGTGACGACTACGCCGCCATGCGCGAGGTGCTCGAGCGACGCTACCAGCGCGTGAAACGGGGCGAGGTGCCGCTGCCCGACCTGGTGCTGGTCGACGGCGGCCGTGGCCAGCGTACCCAGGCGCTGGAGATACTGGCCGACCTCGACCTGGAATTCCTGAATGTGGTGGCGGTCGCCAAGGGACGGGCCCGCCGGCCGGGCAGCGAGCAGCTCTGGGTGGATGAGGAGTCCTATCCCCGCCGCCTGCCGCCCGGTTCTCCCGCGCTGCTGCTGATACAGAACATCCGGGACGAGGCACACCGGTTCGCCATCACGGGCCACCGGGCGCGCCGCGCCAAGAGCCGCCGCGGTTCCGTGCTCGAGGATATCCCGGGACTGGGTCCCAAGCGGCGCCGGGACCTGCTGCGCCACTTCGGTGGTCTGAAGGGCGTGTCGGCGGCGGGCATGGACGATCTGGCCAAGGTGCCCGGCATCAGCCGCGTACTGGCCGAGCGCATTTATACTGTACTCCACGCCGAGACCGGGACGGCCGGCGATAAGCAATCGAACTGACACATCTGCCGTGCAGCTGAACACCGCCAACACACTGACCTGGATACGGATCGCGGCCATCCCGCTGTTCGTGGTGCTGTTCTACCTGCCGGCCGAGTGGGGCAGGCCGGCCTCCGCGGCGGTCTTCATGCTCGCGGCCATCACCGACTGGCTGGACGGCTACGTGGCACGGAAACTCGGCCAGATCACTCCCTTCGGCGAGTTCCTGGACCCGGTCGCCGACAAGCTCATCGTCGCCGTCGCGCTGGTGCTGCTGGTGCAGACCGATCAGCGCATCTCGCTCGCCCTGATGGCGGGCATCATCATCGGCCGGGAGATCACCGTCTCCGCCCTGCGGGAGTGGATGGCGGGGCTCGGCCAGCGCACGACCGTGGCCGTGTCCATGGTGGGGAAAGTGAAGACCGCGCTGCAGATGATCGGGCTCACCCTGATGGTGTGGCACCAGGGCACCGGGGGCCTGCCGGTCTACGACGCGGGATTCGTGTTCCTGCTGGCGGCCGCCGGCCTGACGCTCTGGTCGATGTATGCCTACCTGAAGGCGGCCTGGCCGGTGCTGAACGCCAACAGCTGACCGCGAAAGGCCGGCCGCCCCGCCTTGACAGGTCCCCGGGAGTCGCTAGAATTGCGTCCCTTCGCGATCAGGCGGGAATAGCTCAGTTGGTAGAGCGCAACCTTGCCAAGGTTGAGGTCGCCGGTTCGAGCCCGGTTTCCCGCTCCAGACAACGT
>CAYRZI010000115.1:0-8744 GCA_964428605.1 uncultured Woeseiaceae bacterium | reverse complement strand
ACGATGCGCGCCTGGGGCCCGCCGTGCAGGATCTGTGGATGTTCCTCTCCGGCGACCGGGCCGAGCAGACGCCCCAGCTGGCCGAGCTGCTGGCCGGCTACACCGAGTTCCGGCCGTTCGAGGCGCGGGAGCTGCGTCTCGTCGAGGCGCTGCGGACGCTGCGCATGATGCACTATGCGGCCTGGCTCGCACGGCGCTGGGAAGATCCCGCCTTCCGCGTGGCCTTCCCCTGGTTCAACACCCAGCGCTACTGGGGCGAGCACATCCTCGCGCTGCGCGAACAGGCCGCCCTCATGGACGAGCAGCCGCTGCCCTGGACCGAACCCCGCTAGGCCGGCGGCCCTCGCCGCGGCAACCCCTGCGGCAACGGATTTCCCTTGTTAGCATGGGGTTTTCGCCCTACTCTCCGCGTCCCGGCAGCCCCGCAACGCGTGCCGGGCGCGCCCACTTCCCGGAGGTCTCTCCAATGACTGCCATCACGGACTTCGTCCATCACCATTTCCGCCACTTCAACAGTGCCGCGCTGGTGGATGCCGCCGACGGCTACCGCCGCCACGTCGACACCGGCGGCAGGATGTTCATGACGCTGGCGGGCGCGATGAGCACCGGCGAACTGGGCCTCTCGCTGGCCGAGATGATCCGCAAGGACAAGGTGCACGCCATCTGCTGCACCGGCGCCAACCTGGAGGAGGATCTGTTCAACCTGGTGGCCCATGACCATTACGTGCGCATCCCGGGCTACCGGGACCTGACGCCGGAGGACGAGGAGCAGCTGCTGGCGCGCCACCTGAACCGGGTCACCGACACCTGCATCCCCGAGGACGAGGCCATCCGGCGCATCGAGGATGCCGTGCTGAGGGAATGGCAGACGGCGGACCAGGCGGGCGAGTCCTGCTTCCCCCACGAGTTCCTGTACCGGCTGATCCTCTCCGGCGAACTGGAGGAGCACTACGAGATCGACCCGGCGGACAGCTGGCTGGTGGAGGCCGCGAAGCGCGACCTGCCCCTGTTCGTGCCCGGCTGGGAGGACTCGACGCTGGGCAACATCTTCGCCTCTCACTGCATCAGCGGCGATATCGGCAACGTGCACACGGTGCGCGGCGGCATCGAGTACATGATCGCGCTGGCCGGCTGGTACCAGAAGACCTGTGCGGACGCCTCCATCGGCTTCTTCCAGATCGGCGGCGGCATCGCCGGTGACTTCCCCATCTGCGTGGTGCCCATGATCGAGCAGGATCTCGGCAAGACCGACATCCCCCGCTGGGGCTACTTCTGCCAGATCAGCGATTCCACCACCAGCTACGGCTCCTACTCCGGCGCCGTGCCGAACGAGAAGATCACCTGGGGCAAACTCTCGGCCGATACGCCCAAGTACATCATCGAGTCGGACGCGACCATCGTCGCGCCGCTCGTGTTCGCCTGCGTGCTGGGCATCTGAGGCCCGCGCCGTGAACGACAAGGGCGAAGCGCGGCCGCTGCCGCAGAACGCCGCGGCCTGGACCACGGCGGACACGGCCGAGTTCTACCGGGTGGACGTCTGGGGCGACGGCTTCTTCCTCATCGATGCGGACGGCTACGCCGCCGTGCGCCCGGACGAGGAGAGCGGGATCGCCGTGCGCATCGCCGACGTGGTGGCGGACCTGGCGGACAGGGGCATCGAGCCGCCCGTACTGCTGCGCTTTCAGGACGTCCTGCGCTCCCGTGTACGCCGCATCAACGAGGCCTTCCGCCGGGCCATCGAGCGCTACGGCTACGAGGGCGAGTACCGCAGCGTCTACCCCATCAAGGTGAACCAGCTGCACGAGGTGGTCGAGGAGGTGCTGGACGCCGGCGAGCCCTACGGCCTCGGCCTCGAGTGCGGCTCGAAACCCGAGCTGGTCGCCACCCTGCCCCACCTGACCCGGGACGACACGCTGCTGATCTGCAACGGGGTCAAGGACGACAGCATGCTGTCGCTGATCCACGCCGGCCAGCGCCTCGGCAAGAACGTCATCCCGGTGATCGAGAAATTCGGCGAATTCGAGCACTGGATGGCGCTCACCGCAGACAGCGACACCGTGCCGGCATTCGGCGTGCGCGTACGCCTGACCACCGCCGGCGCAGGCCGCTGGGCGGAGTCCGGCGGCGACCGCTCCAAATTCGGCGTTTCCATACCGGAGCTGGTGACGCTGCTCGAACGGCTGCGCGAGAGCGGCCGCGAGGAGGCGTTCGCGCTGCTGCACTTCCACGTCGGCAGCCAGGTCTCGGACGTGCAGGTGCTGCGCAACGCGGTGAAGGAGATCACCCAGGTCTACGCAAAGCTCGTGCGCCGCGGCATCGGCATCCGCTACATCGACGTGGGCGGCGGCCTCGGCGTGCGTTACGACGAAGGCGAGGAGACCGGCATCACCTACAGCCTGCAGGAGTACGCCAACGCCGTGATCTCCGCGGTGCACGATGTCTGCACGGAACAGTCGCTGCCCCACCCCACCGTCATCTCCGAGAGCGGCCGCGCCATCACGGCCCATCACTCGGTGCTGGTGGTGGAATCCCTGGGCAGCTACGGCAAGGACATGATCGCCGACGACTTCCGCCCCGCCGACGAGGACCATGCGCTGGTGCGCAAACTCTGGCGGGTGCTGGACCGGCTGCGCCGACGCGCCGCGCGGGGCAAGGCCGGGCCGGCGCTGCTGACCGAGGCCTACCACGAGTGCCGGGACGTGCGCCGGGATGCCGAGGCGAGCTTCCGCCTGGGATACATGCCGCTGGAGCAGCAGGCACTGATCGAGCGGCTGTTCTGGAGTGCGTGCGCGCTCATCGCGGAGGGCCTGCGCGCCGCGGACCTGGAGCCGCCGCCGGCAGAGCTCGGCATGATCGAGGAGGCGCTGGTGGACCAGCACCTGTGCGACTTCTCGGTGTTCCAGTCCATCCTGGACCACTGGGCCATCGGCCAGACCTTTCCGCTGATGCCGCTGGCGCGGCTCGACGAACGCCCGGAAAGGCGGGCGGTGCTGGTGGACCTTACCTGCGACTCGGACGGCAAGATCCACCACTACGTCACCGCCAACGCGGACAAGACCTACGTGGCGCTGCACGACCAGCGCCCCGGAGAGCGCTACTTCATCGGCTTGTTCCTCATGGGCGCCTACCAGGACATCATGGGCGACGCCCACAACCTGTTCGGCCGGGTGGCAGAGGCCCACGTCTACGCCGACGACGAGGAGTCCGGCAACTACTGGATGGAGAAGATCATCCCGGGAACCCGGGTGCAGGAGATCCTGGGGCAGGTGCAGTACTTCGCCAACGACCTGGAGCGGCGTATGAGCGAACTCGTGCGCGAGAAGATCAACGCGGGGGTGCTGCGGCCGAAGCAGGGCATGGCCATCCTGGACGAGTACATCCGCACGTTCTCGCGCTCCACCTACGTGGAACACGATTGACCATCAACGGGCATGCAGGAGGGGCTTTAGCCCCGATTCATCAAGCAGTCGGGCCTGAAGGCCCTCCTACACGAAACGGACGAAAAAGGCCGCCTGCAGGCGGCCTTTCTCGTCACGGGATCGCGCCGGGCGCGAACCGTCAGTAGCGGTCACGGCGCGGCGGCCGCTCCTCCCGCGGACGGGCCTCGTTCACACGCATGTTGCGGCCCTGCAGGTCCTGCTCGTTGAGCGCCTCGATGGCTGCCGAAGCAGCGCTGGAATCGGGCATCTCGACGAAGCCGAAGCCTTTCGACCGGCCGGAGAACTTGTCCATGATCACGTTGGCACTGGAGACTTCACCGTACTCGGCGAAGACGTCGCGGAGGTCGTCGGAGGTCACGCTGTAGGCCAGGTTACCGACATAGATATTCGTCATCTTTCATTCACTCTGCGGCCCGTAGAACGACACCGTCAGGGGGGCCAGGCCGCCGAGCTTCTGACGGAAATCCGGCCGGCAATCGGCCTTCAGACACCACGCAGGCCGGGCCGTGGAAGCACGGGAAACCGTCATACGTCGGATGAGTTTACTCCCGGTGCCAGCGCCGCACCAGCACTATTTTCGCGCACACCGCGGCAGAAAGCGCTGCGGGCGGCGCCGGAACCCGCGCCCGGCGAGCGCGCTATTTCTTCTTCTTCGTGGTGCGGCGGGAGGTCGGGACCTCTTCCTCCTCCTCCGTCTCCACCGTCGGCTCGCCGGTCTGGCGTCCGCGCAGCGCCGTGCCCACGGCCTTGCCGAGGAAGCGCTGCACCTGCGCCGAGGTCTCCAGGCCCTGGCTCACCCAGGCGTTGAAGAGCTTCGTCGCATCGAAGTTCTTGATGTCGTTCTCCACCCGCTTCTGCAGGGCGTCAACCGCCTTCTTCTGCAGTCCGCTCACGTCCGGCAGGCCGAGACTGTCGCGGAATTCCTTCGGGGTCAGGTCGAATTCGATCTTGATCTTCATGTGCTGTTCCTCTGCGGTGCGGTCCGCTCAGTCGGCCAGGCGGTAATTGCGTTCGTCGAAGTGGCGCGTCCGCCACCAGTATTCCGGCGTGTTGCCGGCCCAGTTGTTCGTGATGCGGCCATGATCCATGTACCAGCTGCGCCCCACCAGGGCCCAGGCCTTACGCTCCAGCCGCCGGCGCAGCTGCTGGTTGTATTCCCGCTGTACCGCCTCCAGCACCTCCACGCGCTCGGCGCCCCGCGCACGCATGAGCTCGAGGCATTCGACGATGTAGCGCACCTGGCACTCGATCATGATGATGATGGAGGAATGGCCGAGGTTGGTGTTCGGGCCGTAGGTCATGAACAGGTTGGGGAACCCGGCCACGGTGATGCCCAGATACGCCTCGGCACCCTCGCTCCACGCCTCGCGCAGCGGCCGCCCGCCCGCGCCGGTGATCTCCATCGGCGCCAGGAAGGGGTTGGTGCGGAAGCCGGTGGCCAGGATCAGCACGTCGGCCGGTATCTCCCGGCCCTCGGCGGTACGCACGCCGTTCGCCGTCACCCGCTCGATGGGCTCGGTCACCAGACTCACGTTGTCCCGGTCCAGCGCCTCGTAGTAGTCGTCGGAGAACAGGATGCGCTTGGCACCGAACGGGTAGTCCGGGACGAGCTTCTCGCGCAGCGCCGGGTCGCGTATGGTCTCCTCGAGGTATTTGCGCGTCTGGCGCCGCCCCCACCACTTGTACAGCCGGTTCAGCCCCATCATCGGGTAGAGCACCAGCTCGCTCATCAGCCAGATGCGGAGCCGATAGAGCCGCTGCAGGAACGGCACACGCTGACCGAGCCACTTCTCCAACTCCGTGTACTCCCGGTCGTTCTTCGGCAGCATCCAGTTGGGCGTGCGCTGGAAGACGGTGAGCGAGCGCACCTCGGGCGCGATCTGCGGCACGAACTGCACCGCGCTGGCCGCGTTGCCGATCACGGCGACGTCGCGGCCGGCCAGATTCACGTCGTGGCGCCAGCGCGCCGAGTGAAACGAGGCACCGGCGAAATCGTCCAGCCCCGGTATGTCCGGAACGTAGGGCCGGCTGAGCTGGCCGACGCCCGTGATGAAGACGTCGAAGACCTCCTCCGTGCCGTCCCCCAGGGTCAGCTCCCAGTGCGCCGCCCCGTCGTCCCAGCGCGCCTTCGTCACCTCGGTGTTCAGGCGGATGTGCGGATACAGCCCGTACTTCGCCGCGCAGTGTTCCATGTAGCGCAGGATCTCCGGCTGGTGCGACCACTTGTGGGTCCAGCGCGGGTTCGGCTCGAAGGAATACGAGTACAGGGCCGAGGGGATGTCGCACTCGGCACCCGGATAGGTGTTGTCCCGCCAGGTCCCGCCGATGGCATCGGCCTTCTCGAACAGGGTGAAATCCTCGAAGCCGGCCTCCCGCAGTTTGATGCCCATGCAGAGGCCGGAGAATCCGGTCCCGACTACGGCGATGCGCATGGCACCCCTTCGGTTGCAGGCTGTGCGCTTCCCATGGCTGTCAGTCTACCGAATTCGGCGGCCGGCGATAATGGGCGGTAATGGGCGGTAATGGACGATCATGCTCCGTGGCAGCACCGCGGCGGCCTGCGCAGACCCGGAGGCAGCACAACTCAGCGCTGCGACTCCTCGTTACGTATCTCCAGCAGCGCACGCATGCGCCCGGCATGGCATTCCGGCGTCTCGACGAACAGCCGGCGCCCGAGGCTCCAGGCTGCCGCGCGCAGCTCCGCGCTGCGCCGCCGGCTCAGCGCGATCAGCGCGGCCCGCTCGTCGGCACCGCCCCCGGCCTCCTCCTCCAGGGTCGCGCGCAGCACGGCCAGATCGTGGTCGTCGCCGAGGAGGTCGCTCAGGTGTTTCGTCGCCTTGTAGCGCGCCTTCATCAACTTCGGCCAGACCGGCGTCAGCAGGCGCAGGTGGTAGCGGTGGTATTTAACCCGCTTGCGCCACTCGTGAAAATCCCGTGACGTCCCGTCGTCTGCGGCCACGGCCATCGCCCGGCGGGCCCGCCGGTAGGTCTTCGTCAGCCCCGCCTCCAGCGCGTCCGTCCCGGCAGAGTCGAGCCGCCAGCGCTTGATGCGTGCCAGCGCCTCGGGCAGTTCGGCGCGGATGACGTCGATCTTCTCCCGTGCGTCACGCTCCTCCGTCAGGCTCTCGCGCCGCTCGCCCAGCCAGGCATGGACAGCCGCAAACGCGTCGTCGTCCAGATCGTCCGCGTAGCGCTCCAGCAGGGCGGCAAGCGACTCCTGCATCGAGGTGGCATCCCGGATGGCGGAGAGTTCGCCGGCCAGATCCCGGAACCAGGCGTTCTCGGCGGAATAGTCCGGGAAACCCGGCCGCAGCAGCCGGATGAGGCCGCGGATTTTCTTGCAACGCTTGCGGAATTCGTGCACGGCCTCGTGCAGGTCGGTATCCGCGCCCTCGAGATCCCGGAGCGCCTTCGCCACCTGTTCGCTGGCCACGCGCTTCAGGAATTCCTCCGTGCTTTCGTTTCCGAGCAGCCGGTAGGCCATGGGCGGTTACTCCCTCATCCACGACGAACCGACTGTGGCATACCGTGACCGCGCCGATAAATAGGGGGAAGCCGGCCTGCCGGCGGCATGGCTGCGCCGTCCCCGCTATCATGGGGCCGCCATCGATGCGGATCCCCCCACCCTGAAATCACCCGAAGCCGGAAACCCGACCGTAACGTCGCCCGCGGCCGACGCCCCCGAGCGCAGCGGCTTCCGCTGGGTGATGCTCGCCGGCGTCTCCCTGCTGTACGCCTGCTTCGGACTGCTGATGGCGGCCACGGCGGCGCTGGTGACGCCCATCCGGACGGACCTGGGCCTGTCAGGTGCGGCGATGGGCACCATCCTCGGCGCCTGGCAGTTCGTGTATCTGTTCACCGCCATCCCGGCCGGCTCCCTGCTCGACCGCTTCGGTCTGCGCCCCTGCCTGCTGGCCGCCGCGCTCATCCTCGCCGCCTCGGCGGCGCTGCGGGCGCTGGCAGACGGCTACTGGACGCTGCTGTTCGCCATGATGATCTACGGCGTCGGCGGCCCGCTCATCTCCATCGGTGCGCCCAAGCTCGTGCGCCGGTGGTTCGACGACGCCTCCCGGGGGCTCGCCATGGGCATCTACACTTCCAGCACCGCCATCGGCAGCATCCTCGGCCTCACCCTCAGCAACGCGGTGCTGATGCCCCTGGTCGACTACCGCTGGCGGACGGTCTTTCTCGTCTACGCCGCCGTCCTGCTGGCCGCCGCTTTGATCTGGTTCGCCATCATGAGCCGGCCGACCAGCCGGCTGGGCCAGCGCCGCGTGGCGCCTGCCGCGATGATCGACTTCGGCCTGGCGACCGAACTGGTCCGCTATGCCTCCGTGCGCAACGTGCTCCTGCTGGCCGCCGGCGTCTTCCTGTTCGCCCATTCCATGGGCGCCTGGCTGCCGGAGACCATCCACTCGCTGGGCTACAGCCTCGCCGCGGCCGGTGCCTGGGCAGCAGTCCCCGTGGCCGTCGGCATCGTCGCCACGCTGGTCATCCCCCGGCTGGCCGTGGGGCCGCGCCGGGTCACGCTGTTCGCACTACTCTGCGTCGTCGGCGCCGTGTCGCTCGTCACCCTCTACAGCGAGTCCCGCGCGCTGATGACCACGAGCCTGATCCTGCAGGGTGTCTCCCGCAGCTGCATCTTCCCCATCGCCATGCTGCTGCTGATGGAGAGCCGGCGCATCAACAGCGACAACATGGGAGCAGCCGGCGGGCTGTTCTTCACCGCGGCCCAGGTCGGGGGTGTGCTGGGGCCGGTGCTCTTCGGCGTGCTTGTGGATGCCACGGGCGACTACCGCTACCCGCTGTGGTCGCTTGCCGCCGTGTGCATCGCCATGGCGGTCTGGGTGCGCCGGCTGCGCTAAGGTCCCGGGTCACAGCGTGCATGAGACCGATCCGACAGGTTGGATATCACCGTCTCTTGTTCTCATCGCCACCCAACCCCGGTTGGCTCAACCCGGTTCGACGACCGCCCAGACGGCCGACCGCGGAATTCAAAGTATCGACTGCGTGCAGGGTCGCTAACGGCCTATTGTGTTGAAAAACTCGCTTCTCACGCAGAACTGACGTCGCCACATTCGCGGCGTTGATCATCTCCGTCCGGCGGTTGCCGGATTTCGGTCGATCACGTTGAACTCGTTCGATTCGCCCTCGGATTCCGCTTAACCGGCCGGTGATTCCTGCACTCTGGGCGGATCCGTGCCCAGGTATTTCGCCAGTCGTCTGAGATTCTGTGCGGTGGCGGTCAGCAGGAACTCATCCCGCGCGCCACTCAGGCCACGAAGCCGCAGCCGATCCATCTTC
>CAYRZI010000114.1:0-8745 GCA_964428605.1 uncultured Woeseiaceae bacterium | reverse complement strand
GGGCAGCAGCCATCCGGACTACGCGGGTGCGCGGCTGGCCCGGTCCAACCTGCTGGGCATGCTGGGGCGCAACGACGAGGCGGAGCAGGACATCCGGGTAGCGATCGCCGTGCGAACCGAAGCGCTGGGAGCCGATCACCCCGCAGTGGGCCTCGCCCATCACTATCTCGGCACCTTCCTCTGGCGGCAGCGCGGACGGCCGGAGGCGGCGATAGAACAGTACCGCCATGCGCTGGCCGTCTACGACGAGAGTCTGCGGGCCGATCATCCCTACCGGGTCTACACGCTGAACTCGCTCGGCTCCATACGCCTCGAGCAGGGCCGCCACGAGGGCGCCGCAGCGCGATTCGACGAGGCTCTCTCGCTCGCCGAGGACAGCCTGCCGCCGGATCATCAGCAAGTGGTCTATGCCTACCGGGAACTGGGGCGGCTGCACCGCGAGCGGGGGGACTACGCGGCGGCGCAGTCCCGGTTCGAAGAGGGCCTCGGCCGGGCGCGCCGGGACGGCAGTTATCCGTATACCTTCAGGCCGCTGCTGGAGGAGTACGCCGAACTGGCCGAGGAACTGGGCGACGAGGCGCTGGCGAGCCGGCTGCGGGAGGAGCTCGCCGAACTGAACGACGGCGCCTGATCCGCACGCAGGAGGGGCTTTAGCCCCGACCCCTTACAAAATCGGGCCTGAAGGCCCTCCTACCGCGCCCTCGAGAGGCGGTAGAGCAGGCGCAGCGCGTCGCCGGCCGTCTCGTCGCCCGCCTGCGACTGCGCCAGCAGCTCGTCCCAGGTGGCCTTCGCGTAGCCGGCCAGGGAGACCGAGTCCTGGTCCGGCTCGTCGGGGACGATGGCGAGGTCGGTGGTCCGCTCCCGCAGTCTCAGGCTCGCGAAGAGCTCCCTGCGCGTCTCCATGACCTCGTCCAGCGCCGCGGCGGTGGCCAGGCTCACGCTGCCGGTGAAGCCCGCCTTCACCGCCGTGCGCTCCTTGGCCGGCAGGTCGTCCAGCCAGGTGCGGAAGCGCTCCGCGTCGTCGGGCTCGTTCACGGTGAAGTGTTCGGCCACGAAGTGCCAGTCGCCGACGGTGAGCGGCGTGACCTCGCAGCGCGCCGCGTCGATGTCGACCAGCAGCGCCTGGTTCGGGGCCTCCTCCACGAAGTCGGTGGCCACCGGCGCACCGGAATACCAGATGCGGCCGCTGTCCCCCACCGGCGTGACGGAGTGGCGGTCGCCCAGGGCGAGATAGTGGAAGCGGCCGTCGGCGATGGCCTGCTCCGCTGCGGCGAGGTCGACGATGGCCGGCTGCGAGGCGTCCGGCGAGAGGTTGTCGGTCTGGCCGTGGCAGACGGCGATGCGGGTGACGCCGGCGCGTGCCGGGTCGAGAGAGGCCGCGAGTTCGGCGCAGAGGTCCGCGTTCGGGTGTTTGGTGCGCCAGGGCGCGCCGGCCACCTCGACCCCGTCTGCGCCGGGCACCGGGATCGGCAACCGGTCGCGGATGACGACGACGTGCTCGGGCGCGTCGCGGAACTCCTTCGTCGCGAAGAGGGAGGCGCCGTCCAGCGGGTCGTGATTGCCCGGCAGCAGGAACACCGGGACGGGCAGCTGCTTCAGCGCCTCCAGCGTGCGCACCAGCGTCTCCCGGGAGATCTGGTTCGACTCGAAGACGTCGCCGGCCACGACGATGAACTTCGCGTCGTGTTCGGCGGCGAGCCGGCCGAGGGCGGCGATGGCGTCGATGCGCGCCTGACTGAACCGGGCGGAGGCCTCGGGCGTGAGGAAGGCCCGGGTCATGCCGAGCTGCCAGTCTGAGGTGTGGAGGAAGCGCATGGGGGAATCCTACCAATGTAGGAGGGAATTTGTCCGCGATGTTTTTTCCGATGTAACATGCTGACCGGGCCTGAGGGCCCTGCTGCATCCACTACTGTAATACCGACAAGGAGGCCGGCATGGCACTCGTGAGCTATCGGACGAAGGTCGATGCGCCTTTCGAGGTGCTGTGGCAGCACCTGCTGGAGAAGGTGGAGAACCCCGAGAGGTTCATCGCGGAGGTGACCCGATCCGAGATCCTTGACCGGCCCGGCGCGAATACGGTGGAACGGCTGATGTACCTGGACGACGGCTCCGGCGAACAGCCGGTAAGGGAGATCATCACCCATGACATCCACACCCGGTGCATCGTCTTCAAGATGATCGACAACCCCGTCTGGAGCGGCTTCGTCACCAACACCGCGCTGGACGACCGCGATGGCCTGGAACTCGACATCACCATGCACTGGCAGGCCAGGGAACCGGGCCATCCGGCCGAGCAGGCGCCCTGGGCGGACATCGTCAAGGCCGCAGTGCTGCAGACCCGGGACCTGGCGGAGGCCGAGGCGCTCAAGACGTAAGGTCCACCGGGAACCGGGGCTAAAGCCCTCCTGCTTCGCTCTGTCAGCGCTCCACCAGTTCCACCCGGCGATTGCGTTCGCGGCCGGCCTCGGTGGCGTTGGCGAACGCCGGCACCAGGGGGCCCACACCGTGGGGCTCGATGCGGGCGGAATCGATGCCGTGGTCGAGACGCAGCGCGTCCACCACCGCGCGCGCCCGGTCGGCCGACAGCTTGCGGTTGTAGGCGAAGGTGCCCACCGAATCGGTGTGCCCGACCACGTAGAAAGACTTATCCGGGTTGTCGGTCAGGTAGGCCGCAATGGCGGCGAGCGCCTCTGCGGACTCCGCCTTCAGCGTCGCCTTGTCGTGATCGAAGAAGACGCCGTCAAGGACCACCCTGCCGTACTCGTCGATGTCGGAGCCGATGGCTTCCGGGTCGATCGTGACCAGGCCGGTCTCCGCGGCCTCCACCTCGATGATGTCGACGAGCGTGCCGACGTAGTCCGCGGCGTGCTGCTCGACGCTGATGACGGCGTAAACCGTGCCGGCCGCCCGCTCCTTGCGTGCGACGATGGATCCCGCGCCCCCGGCGGACGAGGTACCGGCGAACAGCGTGCCCACTTCGCCGGGCTTGCCCGGCGGATTCTCGCGGTAGAGCACCTCCATCCACTGGCGGCTGCCGGCTGCCACACCCTTGCGATCCTCGGAGATCCCCTGCGCCAGGATCTCGAAGCCCTGCGCTTTCAGTGAGTCGAGATAGTTCCTGTACACCTCGGAGAAGGAGCGGTCCTCGCCCTGCAGCCGGTAGAAGGTGCGGGTGACACGGCCTTCGGTATCGATCCAGTCGCCGATGGCGCGGTAGCCGGTGACGGGGCCCACCGGCACCCGGTAGGGCATGTAGTTCTCGATCTGCTGCCAGCGAATCTCCTGGCCGGGGTAGCGGGAGATCATGGGGTGTTCGGTGATGCCCTGGATGTCGCCGGCGCGGGCCGAACCGGCGGTCCAGGTGATCAGGACGAGGGCGAGTAAGGCCGCAACAGGGTGTTTCATCTTCTTATCCTCGGCGACGGGACCGTTCGTGGTAGTGCAGAGAGTCTACCGGATCGGGGATAAATCCCCTCCTACGTTGGTAAACTCGCGGCATGCTGTTCGTCATCATCGGCACCCTGCTCGGCGGGCTCTTCGGCGGCCTGAAGGGCCTCCTCATCGGCGCCGCCCTCGGCTGGCTGGCCGGGCGGGCGATCCAGCGCTGGCTGATCGGCCAGCTGAACGTGGTGCAGTCCCAGCTGCTCGACTCCACGTTCGCGGTGATGGGTGCGCTGTGCAAGACCGACGGTGTGGTCACCCGGGAGGAGATCAACGCGGCCGAGCGCATCTTCGACATGCTGCAGCTGGGCGCGGACCAGCGCCGCGACGCCAAGGCCGCGTTCAACCGGGGCAAGCGGCCCGACTTCGACCTGGACGCTGCCGTGGACGCCTTCGCGCAGCTCAGCCGGCGCCAGGCGCCGCTGATCCAGCTCTTCCTGCAGCTGCAGGTGATGGCGGTGGCGGCCGACGGCAAGGTGGATACCGCCGAGCACGAGGCACTGGCGCGGGTGGCGCGGCGGCTCGGTGTGGGCGAGGACGCTGTCGCCCGTCTGGAGGCGCTGCTGCGCGCGGCCTCGGCGGGGCCCTCCGGCGTGCCCGGCGGCCCGCCGGCCGGCAGGCGGCTGGACGATGCCTACGCGGCACTGGGTGTCTCGAAGGAGGCGAGCGACGCCGAGGTGAAACGCGCCTACCGGAAGCTGATCAGCGAGAACCACCCGGACAAGCTCGCCGCCCGCGGCCTGCCGGAGAGCATGCGCGCGGTGGCCGAGGAACGCTCCCGCGAAATCAACGCTGCCTACGACCTCATCAAGGAAGCAAGAGGAATGTAGGAGGGGATTTATCCCCGATCCATCAAATAATCGGGCCTGAAGGCCCTCCTACCGGTCTAGTTCGAGGCGCCAGGTCTCCGTTCGCGGGCGGTATTCGCCGGCCTCCATATCGTAGACGGAGACATCCAGGTCCACGGTCAGGCTGACCGCGCTGCGCTCTCCCTCCAGGAACAGGTACTCGACCAGGTCCTTGTAGTGCATGTGGTCGAAGGCCGTGGGGTCCTGCAGCCGCATGCCGCGCCAGCGCTCCGCGAAGATCTCGTCCACACCGACACCGTCGATGGCGGTGATCATCATGTCCGGCAGAAAGCCCATCTCGTGCAGGTAGGGGCCATGACCCGTGAAGTGGATGCCTGCGGGCCAGTGATTGCCGTCTATGCCGGACAGCCGCGCCGTGGCGAAACCGCCGGGGCCGTTGCCGCCGATGTAGGGTTTCGCCCGGATTTCCGCGCGGCGCTCGGCCGA
The DNA here is from genome assembly GCA_964428605.1 of uncultured Woeseiaceae bacterium. Lineage (GTDB taxonomy): Bacteria > Pseudomonadota > Gammaproteobacteria > Steroidobacterales > Woeseiaceae > Lentisalinibacter. Next base: position 4,009 of record CAYRZI010000114.1, on the reverse strand, counting down.
GACCTGCAGGGTGCGGTCGGCGCCGGGGCCGCAGGCGGTGAGCGTGGCAAGAATGGTCAGTGTCAGCAGAAGGCATCGCATGAAAGAACCATCGCATCACTTCCGACCTGGCGGCGTGACGAACTCCCCAGATACCGCAACGTCGATTCGCAACCGCATTACGTCAAATTCGATGGCGTCACCATGAATGGGTCAGATGTTCCCGCAAACTCAAGGCTTGCATCCGATGCGGTCGTCTGCGATTTTTGTCATTTCACTTGTAGAAAGAAACCGACCGCCTGGTCGGTATAACAACGAGGGGGAGAGCATGAAGAGCGATAAGCGATTCAGTCGCGTCGTCTGCGCGTCTCTGGCATTGCTGGCTTGCGCCGCAATGTTGCCGGGACAGGCAGCCCTGGCGAAGGGCAAGAACTCCAATCGCGGCGTGCCGAACGGCGACCGCCCGCAATTCGCCGTCAGCGTCGTATCCAGCGCGGCGGATCAGGTAACCGGCGGCGACGCCCGCATCCATATCGACGTGCCGCGCACGGTACCCCCGCATCAGGTCCGGGTGCTGGTGAACGGCGAGAACCAGGCCGATCACTTCGAGTTGTTGCCGGACACCCGCACGCTGTCCGGGGTGATCGACGGACTGGTGCTCGGGGAGAACACGCTGACCGTGAAGCCGAACGGCAAGGGACGCGGCCGTCCCGACGACGTCAGCCTGACGCTGGTCAACCATCCCATCACCGGCCCCGTCTTCTCCGGACCGCATCAGGATCCGTTCGTCTGCACCGTGCACAACGAGGGTCTCGGCCAGGCCATCCCGGACAACGCCAGCGAGGGCTTCCCGGTCTTCGCGAACGGTTTCGACGATGGCGAGATTATCGGCTACAGCAAGGACTGCAGTGCCGAGACGCTGGTCACCTACGTCTACCGCTCGACCGGCGGCGGCTTCCAGCCATACACGCCGGGGGATCCGCGACCCGCGGATATGGCCACCACCACCACGATGGACGGCAAGACGGTCGACTACTTCGTGCGCTGGGAGCGCGGCACGATCAACCGCTTCATCTACAGCATCGCCATGCTTACACCGTTCAGCGATGACCCGGACGGGCTCGAGACCTCGTCCTGGAACGGCAAGCTCATCTACTACTTCCAGGGCGGCGTGGCCATCGGCCACACCCAGGGCGATCCGAGCAACAGCCGCATGCTGTACGACTACGGCCTGTCCCAGGGTTACGCCATCGCCTACTCGACGGGCACCAAGACCGGCACCCACTACAACCTGCAGCTCGGCGGCGAGACGGCGCTGATGGTGAAGGAGCGCTTCGTCGAGCTCTACGACACGCCGGTATACACGGTGGGCGTCGGCGGCTCCGGCGGAGGCATCCAGCAGTATGTCTACGGCCAGAACCACAAGGGACTGCTCGACGCGGCCATCCCGCAGCTCTCCTACCCCGACATGGTCACCCAGGCCATCCACGTGGGCGACTGCGAGCTGATCGAGTTCTACATGGACGTGCTCGATGCCGGGAATCAGCGCTGGGCTACGTGGTCCAACCGGACGCTGATCGAGGGCATGAATGCCGAGGACGACCTGTTCAACGAGTTCACTCAGTCGCTGGGACTCTCCGAATGCGTGAATGGCTGGCGGGGGCTCTCCCCGCTGGTGCTGAATCCGCTCTACGGTGCCGCGGACTTCCAGGAGTATTACGAGCCGCAAACGGCGATCGCTTCCATTCAGTGGACACACTTCGGCGACCTGGTGAACATCTACGGCACCCGCGAAAACGGCTACGCCCGCAACTTCTGGGACAACGTGGGCGTGCAGTACGGACTCGAGGCCGTGGCCGACGGCGACATCACGCCGCAGGAGTTCCTGCAGATCAACTCAACCATCGGCGCATGGAAGACGGAATCGGACATGGTGCAGGAAGGCACCCCGTTCTACCCATTCCCCGGCGCTTTCGACCCCCTCGACTATGATCCGTGGAGTTCCCGCAATCAGATCTACAGCCTGGATCCGGACAACCCGGCGCCGCGCAAGGAGGGTGATCTGCTGGCAATGCAGCGCGCCTACGAGGCCGGCCTGGTGTTCATGGGCGATCACGAGATTCCCACCATCGACTGGCGCCCTTACCAGGAGCCGATCCTCGACATGCACAACTCGCATCAGTCGTTCGCCGCACGCCAGCGCATGATCGACGGCCAGGGTTCGGCCGATAACCAGGTGATCTGGATGACCGACATCGGACCGGACGGGCCCGAGTTCGACCAGACGCCGGAGGCGTTCCAGGTGATCGACCAGTGGATGACGAACCTGCTCGAGAACCCGCATCTCGGTGTCGCCGGCGCCAAGCCGCCTCTGGCGGTGGATCGCTGCTTCAACAAGGACGGCAGCGAGTACGCCGCGGGCGACGACGTCTGGGACGGCATCCTGAACGGCGAGCCGAAGGGCGTGTGCACCGAGCGCTTCCCGCCCTACTCCACCTCGCGCATCGTCGCCGGCGGCCCGTTCAAGGGCAGCATCTTCAAGTGCGAGCTGCAGCCGGTGGAGACCGCCATCGACAAGGGCCTGTACGGCGTCTGGGAGCCTTCGCCGGAAGAGGTCGCCGCGCATACTCTCGAGTACTTCCGCGCCTATTACCGCGAGCACATGCTCGACACCACTTACCTCTACCCGGGCGTACGTGAATCGCTGGACCGCCTTCACGCCGCCGGCAAGAAAATGGCTGTCCTGACGAACAAGCCGGTCCGCTTCAGCCGCGACCTGATCAAGGGCCTCGATCTCGCCGGCCACTTCTTCCGGGTCTATGGCGGCAACAGCTTCGATGAGAAGAAACCCCACCCCATGGGGATCGAAAAACTGGTTGAAGAAGCGGAAAGCGTGAAGGAACGCACCCTCATGATCGGCGACAGTGCCGTCGACGTCCAGACAGCCCGGAACGCCCGGATCCGGGTATGCGGCGTTTCCTATGGATTCCAGCCCGAGGGATTCGAGGAGAACCCCCCGGACATCCTGGTTGACCGCATGGAAGAGCTGGCCGACCTGGTTCTCAGCGAGTAGCCTAGAACCCTTCCGCGATCGCAGTCGCCGTCGGATCGCACTCCGGATGGCCGAACCCCGACGGGCTCTGCAGTTCACCGGTTACGGGATCCACCTCAAGGTCGAAGATGATATTGTCGCCCGGGCTGCCGACCCCGGCGGGGACGTTGTCCAGTCCCAGGCTGGCGCGTGTTTTCCAGGCGATGATGTGGTCCGTGCAGGAGGTGTCTCCGCTCACCCCCAGGCCCCCGATTAGGGTTCCGTTCGCGTCATACAGGCCCAGTCCGCCGCCAAACACGTTGACGCCGCCGATCCGCTGGCCAACCATGGGGTCGGACACGGTGCCGAACCGCCGCGCATTACCGGCATAGGCGACATCGGGATCCACCGGATTGCTGAACTGAAGTCCAAACAGACTCTGGCCCGGCTGGGTTGGGAAATACAGATTCGCCGTCGAAAGAGCCAGCCCATCGATGCCACCGGCGCCGGAAGGCAGACTGAATGCATTGGCTGTATTCGCTTTCTGTGCCGAGATGACCCGGCTGCCCGGCCACTGATCGCCGCGGTCATCGCCCGTGAATACCACCGCGCATACGATTCCGTCCCGGTTAACCAGCGTGCCCCACATATCGTTCGCGAGTCCGCCGTTGGCATCGGAGTTGCCCACATCGACCACCGCATCCAATGCTGCCCGAAACGCTGAATGGCTAGGCAGTTCCCGGCAAGCGCCGCGAATGTTCCCGACCGCGCCTTCGGGCTGCGCCAGGGCGACGCCCGCGAAAACAGTGGCGGCGCATGCCAATACGGTGAGTGCTCTGAGTTTGTTCATGTTCCCTCCTTTTCTTCTGATGAAACTTGATGGAAGTCTACTGTTTCATTCGCAGCATGGTATCAGACTTCACCAGGGGAAGAACAGAACAACGGCAGGATATTTTTGGTGGCCCGGCTCAGGGTGTATTGGTTATTTTCCGTGAGGTC
>CAYRZI010000113.1:0-8776 GCA_964428605.1 uncultured Woeseiaceae bacterium | reverse complement strand
TCCTCGCTCATGCCGCGCTGGCGGGCGAGGATGAGGGTGACCAGCAGCATGGAGAGCAGCTGCGTGGTGAACGCCTTGGTGCTGGCCACGCCGATCTCGGGGCCGGCCTGGGTCATCATGGTGAGGTCTGATTCCCGCACCATGGAGCTGTGGGCGCTGTTGCAGATGGTGAGGCTGCCCACGTAGCCGGACTGCTTGGCGATGCGCAGCGCCTCGAGGGTGTCGGCGGTCTCGCCGGACTGTGACAGTGTGAGGAACAGGGTGTTGGGCGGCACGGCCACCTTCCGGTAGCGGTATTCGCTGGCGATCTCCACCTGGCAGGTGACGCCGGCGAGCGACTCCAGCCAGTACTTGCCCACGCAGCCGGCGTGGTAGCTGGTGCCGCAGGCGATGATGTGGATGTGCTCTACACCGCTGAGCATCTCGGCCGCCTGGGGGCCGAGGGAGTCGCTCACGACCTTGCCGCTCTCGATGCGGCCGTACAGGGTGTTGGCCAGCGCGCTCGGCTGCTCGAAGATCTCCTTCAGCATGAAGTGGCGGTAGGGGCCTTTCTCCGCGGAGTCGCTGCTCCACTGGGTCTCGTGCACCTTGCGTTCGACGGCGTTGCCGTCCACGTCGAAGATGTTCACGGCGTCGCGTTTGATCTCGGCCAGGTCGCCCTGCTCGAGATAGATGAAGCGCTGTGTGACAGGAAGCAGGGCGGGCACGCCGCTGGCCACGTAGTTCTCGCCGATGCCGAGGCCCACGACCAGCGGGCTCGCGACACGGCTGACCACGAAGCGGTCCGGGTCGGTGGCGTCGAACACCAGCAGGGCGAAGGCGCCGGTGAAGCGGGCCACGGAGCGGCGCACGGCCTCGGGCAGGTCGCAGCCTTCCTTCAGGTGGTCGTGCACCAGATGGGCGGCCACCTCGGTGTCGGTCTCGGACAGGAACTCGTAGCCCTTGGCCTCGAGTTCTTCCTTGATCTCCTGGTAGTTCTCGATGATGCCGTTGTGGATCACCGCCACCCGGTCGCCGGAAAGGTGCGGATGGGCATTGGCCTCGGTGACGCCGCCGTGGGTGGCCCAGCGGGTGTGGGCCACGCCCAGGCGGCCCTCCAGCGGATCGGCTTCGAGCTTGGCATCCAGCTCGGCCACCTTGCCGACGGTGCGGCGCAGGCCGATGTCGCCGCCGGGCTGCAGCACGGCCACGCCCGCGGAGTCGTAGCCGCGGTATTCCAGTCGCCTGAGGCCCTCCACGAGGACCGGGACCACGTTCCGTTCAGCGATGGCGCCGACGATGCCGCACATAGTGTTCTCCTTGCTGCGTCCGCGAGCCCGTCAGGACTGTTTCTTCTGCGGCCGCTTCCAGTGTTCCAGTGTGATCTGTTTGTTCCGGGCCAGCGTGAGCTTGTCCGCCGGGGCCGGCTTGCTGATGGTGGAGCCCGCGCCGATGGTGGCGCCCGCGCCCACTTCCACCGGCGCCACGAGATTCACGCCCGAGCCGATGAACGCGCCGTCGCCGATGACGGTGCGGTGCTTGTTGGCGCCGTCGTAGTTGCAGGTGATGGTGCCGGCGCCCACGTTGACCTTGCGCCCGATGGTGGTGTCGCCGATGTAGGTGAGGTGGTTCACCTTGCTGCCCTCGCCGATCAGACTCTTCTTCACCTCGACGAAGTTGCCGGCCTTGGAGCCGTCCGCGAATTCCGCGCCGGGGCGCAGCCGCGCGAACGGACCGATCTGGCAGCCGTCGTGGATGACGCTCTCCTCGATCACCGTGTGGGGATGGATGACCGAGTCCGCCCCGATGCGGCTGTCGCGGATGACCGCGCCGGGGCCGATGTGCGCCCGGTCGCCGAGCACCACCTCGCCCTCGAATACGGCGTTCACGTCGATGAAGACGTCGCGGCCCACGATGAGCGTGCCGCGGATGTCGACGCGGGCCGGATCCGCCATGGTGGCGCCGGCCAGCATGGCCTCATCCACCAGCCGGCGCTGCAGCGCACGCTCGGCCTCGGCCAGCTGGCGCCGGTCGTTGATGCCCATGACCTCGGTCCAGGTATCGGCCTTCACGCCGTGCACGGGCACGCCGTCGGCCACCGCGCTGGCGACGATGTCGGTGAGGTAGTACTCGCCCTGGGCGTTGTCGGCGCTCAGGCCTTCGAGCCAGCCCTTCAGCCGGCGGGCCGGCGCCACGATGACGCCGGTGTTGATCTCGCCGATGTCGAGTTCGGCGCCGCTGGCGTCCTTCTGCTCCACGATGCGTTGCACGTCGCCGTCGGCGCCACGCACGATGCGGCCGTAACCGGTGGGGTCCGGCAGGTCCACGGTGAGCACGCCCACGCTGCCGTCGGCGCAGGCGCCGGTGAGGCGCTCGAGCGTCTGCGGCAGGATCAGGGGCACGTCGCCGCACAGCACCAGCACCTGGTTGGCCTCCGGGGTCTCCGGCAGGGCCTGCATGACGGCGTGGCCGGTGCCCAGCTGCTCGGCCTGCAGGGCCCAGCGCAGCTGGATGTCCGGAAAGGTCTCGCGTACCCGGTCGCCGCCGTGGCCGTAGACCACGCAGACGTCGTCCGCGCCCAGGGCGCGGGCCGCGTCGATGACGTGGGCGAGCAGGGGCCGGCCGGCGAGCGGCTGCAGGACCTTCGGCAGGTCCGAGCGCATGCGGGTGCCCTGGCCGGCGGCAAGTATGACGATGCTGAGTGGCACGGGTGTTGGCCTGGAATCCGGTCTTTTTACTTAAAGTCGAATCATAGCGCAGGGGCCGGGGGCCGTGATGTTACCCGGTTCACACGCGTGACGGTGCTCAGCGTCCGTTCAGTTTCGCTGTGGCAGACTTGGCAGATCGGATTCCCGAGGGAGGACAGACATGGCGGAGAGCCCCGATCGACCCCGCGCCCGGCGCCGGGCGGGCGTCCTGCTGACGGCCGCCGTGGCGGTGACGGCGCTGGCAGCCTGCGACGGGCGCATCTACGTGCGCGACGGCGTCACCGACGGCGACACCTTCTACCTGCCACCCTACGTGCTGGCCGACGACAGCGCCGACCTGCAGAGCTGGGTGGCCTACAGCCTGGACCGCAGCACCTGTCAGCTGATGATGGGCGGCGACAACCCGGCCCGCAACCACTCCTGGGACTGCGAGCTGGGCGCCCGGCAGACGCTGGTGGAAACCTGGCAGGAACAGCGACACCTGAAGGACGCGCGCGACGAGTACCTCGACACCCTTGCCTCGGTGCAGGAGGCAGGCTATCTGGACGAGTACGTCTGGCACTACCACGCCCGCAACGACTGGCGCCGGCCGGCGGATCTGGAGGAGGGCGGGTTCGACCGCTGGCGCGCAACGCGGCTGGACGACCATCGGCCGCGCACCCGTATCATCGGCTCCTGGAACTACGCGCGCATGACCGGCTCGCTGCGCTGAGCCGTTTCCGGGCTCAGGCGCCGAGGCGCCGGTCGAAGGCCACGGTCTTGATGAGGGCATGGACGGGCAGGCCCGGCGCGAGCCCGAGTTCGCGCACCGCCAGGCGGGTTATGCGGGCCCGGATCACGGCGCCACCGCAGTTGAGGCGCACCTCGGCGTAGGCACCGGCTTCTTCCTCGATCTCGGCCACCGTGGCCGGCAGCTGATTGCGGATGGAGATTCCGTCGAGACGCTTCAGTGAGACCGCGACATCTCGCGAACGCAACCGCATGCGTACCCGCTCCCCCACGCCGGCGTGCAAGGCGCCGGGGGTCCACAGCAGGCCCGCGCCCACATCTACACCGGTAAGCGCGTGCTCTTCGTCATGGCGGGTGACGTGGCCTTCCAGCAGCGAGCCGGCCTCGAAGTGGCCGGTAACGTCGGCGCCGAGGCGCTCCAGCATCGCCACCGTCGGGCCCTGACCCACCAGGGCACCGTCGCGCACGGCCACGAGGCAGTCGGCGACCGGCGCGATCTCCTCCACCAGATGACTGACGAACAGCACCGGCAGGCCGAAGCGGCGGGGCAGCTCGGCGATCATCGCGAGTATGGTGGCCTTGCGTTCCCGGTCCAGCGCCACCAGCGGTTCGTCCATCAGCAGCAGGCGGGGCCGGGCCAGCAGGGCGCGGCCGATGGCTACCCGCTGGGTTTCGCCGCCGGAGAGAGTATCCACGCGGCGGTCGAGCAGCGCGGAGAGGCCCAGCGCCGCCACCACCTCGCTGCTGTGCACGGCGGGGCCGCGCCGGTCGGCGCGGCGGGCGGCGAAGTCCAGGTTGCCGGCCACGTCCAGGTGCTCGAACAGACGGCCGTCCTGGAACACCACGGCGACCGGGCGGCGATGGGCGGGCAGCGAGCGGCGGTCGTCCTGCCAGACCACGCCGTCCGCCTCGATGCGGCCGGTGCCGGGCAGGAAGCCGGCCAGCGCCTGCAGCAGCGTGGTCTTGCCGGCGCCGCTCGGGCCGAACAGCGCCGTGATGCCGCGCAGTTCCAGTTCCTCGGCCACCCGCAGCTCGAAGTCGCCGCGGCGGGCATGCAGGTCCAGGACCAGGCGCATCAGGCCACCCGCGTGCGGTAGCGGCCGTTGGCGAGATACACCGACAGCAGTACCACGAAGGAGAAGATCAGCAGCGCGGCCGCCAGCCGGTGGGCCGCGGCGTAGTCCAGGGTCTCGACGTGCTCGAAGATGGAGATGGACAGCACCCGGGTACGGCCGGGGATGTTGCCGCCCACCATCAGCATGACGCCGAACTCGCCCAGTGTGTGGGCGAAGCTGAGCACCGCCGCGGTGACGTAGCCTCGCAAGGCCAGCGGCAATGCCACCGAGAAGAACGCGTCCAGGGGACTCGCCCGCAGGCTCGCGGCCGCCTGCAGGCGCCGGCGTCCCACGGATTCGAAGGCGTTCTGCAGCGGCTGGACCGCGAACGGCAGGGAGTGGAGACACGAGGCGATGACCAGACCGGTGAAGGAGAAGCTGAGCGTGTCGCCGGTGAGCTTCACCCACCAGCTGCCGACGGGCCCGGCCGGGCCCAGCAGCACCAGCAGGTAGAAGCCCATGACCGTGGGCGGCAGCACCAGGGGCAGGGCCACCACGGCTTCGGCCACCCGGGCCCAGCGCCCGCGGGCGAAGGCGAGGCGCCAGGCGATGGGCGTGGCCACCAGGATGAGGATCACCACCGTGGCGGCGGCCAGCAGGAGCGTGGTGCGGGCGGCGTCCCAGTCGGCCGGTGACAGCATGTCAGTGGACGCCGTAGCCAGCCCGGCGGATGACCGCGCGGGCCTCCGCGCCGGCCAGGAACTGCAGGAAGGCTGCGGCGCCCGGGTTCTCCGCGCCGCGGGCCAGCAGCACCGCGGACTGGCGCAGGGGAGTATAGAGCTCCTGCGGCGGCTGCCAGCGGCTGCCGCTTGCCGCCCTTTCGGCGTCCGTGACCAGCGAGGACAGCGCCACGAATCCCAGGTCGGCAGCGCCGGAGGCCACGGCGGACCAGGCGCCGGCGACGCTCTGCGTGCGGGCGATGCGTGCCTGCAGCGGCTGCCAGCGGCCGAGCGCCGTCAGCACCTCCCGCGCGGCGGCGCCGTAGGGCGCGGTGCGGGGGTTGGCGATGGCCAGGTGGTGGAAGTCGCCGTCCAGCGCCTCGGGACCGCGGACCCGCTTCGGATCGGCGGACCAGAGCACCAGGGTGCCGACGGCGTACACGAACTCACTGCCGGGCACGGCATGCCCTTCGGCAACCGCGCGGGCCGGGCGGGCCTCGTCGGCGGCCAGGAAGACGTCGTAGGGCGCGCCGCTCGCGATCTGGGCATAGAGGCTGCCGGTGGAGCCGGCGGCCAGCGTGAGTTCGTGGCCGGTGCGGCGCTCGAAAGCCGGTTCCAGTTGTTCCAGCGTGGCCAGGAAGTTGGCGGCGACCGCGACGGTTACCTCAGCCGCCCGGGACTCGGCGACGGCGGGCGGCAGGGCATTGAGAATGACGCCGGCGGCCAGCAGCAGCGCGGCCGCCCGTCGTGTCGCGCGATGGCGCATGGGGTGCCTCCTGTGAGAGGCCATTAATCTGCGCGGGGGCGCAGACCGGGTCAAGTTCGGCTCAGCCGGACTTGCCCTTGAGCTGCTGGGCCGCCCGGTAGCGAGCCTCGGCCTCGGCCAGCTCCTGCTGGGCCTGGGCGAGGTCGGTCTCCTCGGCGGCGCCTTCCAGCGCCTTCTCCGCGGCCTCCTTGGCCTGCAGCGCGGCAGCCTCGTCGAGCTGCTCGCCGCGCAGCGCGGTGTCGGCCAGGATAGTCACCATGTGCGGCTGGATCTCGAGCACGCCACCGGTGAGGTAGAAATTGTGCTCGGCACCTTCCTCGTCCTCCACCCGGCACATGCCCGGCCGCAGCGTCGTCAGCAGCGGCGCGTGGCGGGGGGCGATGCCCACCTCGCCCTCGGACGCCGGCGCGAAGACCATCGCGGCGGTGCCGGAGTAGATCTCGCCTTCCGCACTGACGATGTCGACTTTGATGGTTGCCATTGCTCGTTAGCCTCGTGTGCCGATGCGCGGGCGGATGCCTACTGCATCGTCTTGGCTTTCTCCACCGCCTCTTCGATGGTGCCGACCATGTAGAAGGCCTGCTCCGGGATGTGGTCGTACTCGCCGTCGACGATGCCCTGGAAGCCGCGGATGGTGTCCTTCAGCGTCACGTAGGTGCCGGGCTGGCCGGTGAAGGTCTCGGCCACGAAGAACGGCTGGGACAGGAAGCGCTGCACCTTGCGCGCCCGGTTCACGGTGAGCTTCTGCTCCTCAGAGAGTTCGTCCATGCCGAGGATGGCGATGATGTCCTGCAGCTCCTTATAGGTCTGCAGCACCGCCTGCACGGCACGAGCGCAGTCGTAGTGCTCCTGGCCGATCACGTTCGGGTCCAGCAGCCGCGAGGTGGAGTCCAGCGGGTCCACGGCCGGGTAGATGCCGAGCTCGGCGATCTGGCGGGACAGCACCAGGGTGGCGTCGAGGTGAGCGAAGGTCGTGGCCGGCGACGGGTCGGTGAGGTCGTCCGCGGGCACATACACGGCCTGGAACGAGGTGATGGAACCGGTCTTGGTGGAGGTGATGCGCTCCTGCAGCACACCCATCTCCTCGGCCAGTGTCGGCTGGTAGCCCACCGCGGAGGGCATACGGCCCAGCAGGGCGGACACCTCGGTACCCGCCAGGGTGTAGCGGTAGATGTTGTCGATGAACATCAGCACGTCGCGGCCCTCGTCGCGGAAGTACTCCGCCATGGTGAGGCCGGTCAGCGCCACGCGGAGGCGGTTGCCCGGCGGCTCGTTCATCTGGCCGAAGACGAGCGCCACCTTGTCGAGGACGTCCGCCTCCTTCATCTCGTAGTAGAAGTCGTTGCCCTCGCGGGTACGCTCGCCGACGCCCGCGAACACGGACAGGCCCGAGTGCTGCTTGGCGATGTTGTTGATGAGCTCGAGCAGGGTCACCGTCTTGCCCACGCCGGCGCCGCCGAACAGTCCCACCTTGCCGCCCTTGGCGATGGGCATGATGAGGTCGATCACCTTCACGCCGGTCTCGAGCAGCTGGGTGGCGGCTGCCTGGTCCTCATAGGCGGGCGGCTTGCGGTGGATGGGCCAGCGCTCCTCGGTGGAGACGTCGCCGGCGTCGTCGATGGGGTTGCCGAGCACGTCCATGATGCGGCCGAGCGTACCCGAGCCAACCGGCACCGAGATGGGCTTGCCGGTGTTCGTCACGCTCATGCCGCGCTGCAGGCCCTCACTGGAGCCCATGGCGATCGTGCGGACCACGCCGTCGCCGAGCTGCTGCTGCACTTCCAGCGTCAGCCCGCCGTCTTCGAGTTCCAGCGCGTCGTAGATGTTCGGGATGGCATCCCGCGGGAATTCCACGTCGACGACGGCGCCGATAATCTGCACGGTCTTTCCGGTGCTCATGCGTATTTCCTCGTCATTCGAATCGGGCCTGAAGGCCCTCCTACGTCCTTTTGTCGGGCCTGAAGGCCCTCCTACATTTGAATTGCGTTAGCCGCTCACGGCTGCCGCACCGCCCACGATCTCGGAGATTTCCTGGGTGATGGCGGCCTGCCGGGCCTTGTTGTACTCCAGCTGCAGGCTGTCGATGATATCGCCGGCGTTGTCGGTGGCGGACTTCATCGCGATCATCTTCGCCGCCATCTCGCAGGCGAAGTTCTCCACGGCGCCGCGGTAGACCTGGGACTCGATGTAGCGCTGCAGCACGTCGTCCAGCAACTCCACCGGGTCGGGCTCGTAGATGTAGTCCCAGTGGCTCTGCAGCTCCTCGTTGTCGCCTTCCTCGATCTCGCTCACCGGCAGCAGCGTCTTCACGTCCGGCTTCTGGCTCATGGTGCTCACGAACTCGTTGTGCACCAGGAACAGGCGGTCGATGCGGCCCTCGCTGTAGGCGTCCAGCATCACCTTGATGGAACCGAGCAGATCGTTGATCTGGGGCGAGTCGCCCAGGTGGCTGGCCGTGGCCACGACGTTGCCGCCCACCTTGCGGAAGAACTGCACCGCCTTGGCGCCCACCAGCGCCAGGTCGAACTCCACCTCCTGCTCCTGCCACCGCTGCAGTTCCTGGATGGTGCGCTTGAACAGGTTCACGTTCAGGCCGCCGCAAAGGCCGCGGTCGGTGGAGATGATGATGAAGCCCACGCGGCGGGCCTCACGCTGTTCCAGCCAGGGGTGGCGGTAGTCCGGATTGGCCTGGGAGAGATGCCCGACCACCCGGCGGATGCGCTCGGCGTAGGGCCGCGAGGCCTCCATCTGGTCCTGCGCCTTGCGGATCTTGCTCGCCGCGACCATCTCCATGGCCTTGGTGATCTTCTGCATGTTCTT
>CAYRZI010000112.1:0-8894 GCA_964428605.1 uncultured Woeseiaceae bacterium | reverse complement strand
CGAAGTTCGACAACGTGGTGCTCACGCCCCACATCGGCGGCAGCACCCAGGAGGCCCAGGAGAACATCGCGCTGGAGGTGGCCGGCAAGCTGATCAAGTACTCGGATAACGGCTCCACCACCCAGGCCGTGAATTTCCCCCAGGTCTCGCTGCCTTACAACGTGGACTACCGGCGCATCCTGCACGTGCACCGCATCGTCCCCGGCGTGCTGGAGCAGATCAACCACATCTTCTCGGAGGAGGGCGTCAACATCGCCGCCCAGTACCTGCAGACCTCGCCCCGCATCGGCTACGTGGTCATGGACGTCGAACTGGACGACGCGAAGCCGCTGGCTGACCGCCTGAAGGGCATCGAGGGCACGATCCGTACGCGGCTCCTGCACTGATGAGCGACGGCCATCGGCAAGAGGCACTGGACCGCATCCGCGAGATCGTCGGCCCGAAAGGCCTGGTGGAGGATGACGCCGCCGAGGGCTACCTCATCGACGAGCGCCGCCTCTACCGCGGCGAAGCCGCCCTCATCGTCCGTCCGGCGAACACCGCCGAGGTGGCGGAGGTGATGGCCGCCTGCTACCAGGTCGGCCTCGGCATCGTGCCCCAGGGCGGCAACACGGGCTACTGCGGCGGCGCCACGCCGGACGATGCCGACAGCCAGGTGCTCATCTCGCTCTCACGCATGAACGAAGTCCGCACGATCGACCCCGTTGGCTTTACGATGACGGCAGAAGCCGGCGTGGTGCTGGCGAACGCCCAGCAGGCCGCCGCCGAACACGACCTCCTGTTCCCGCTCAGCATGGCCTCCGAAGGCAGCGCCGAGATCGGCGGCGTGCTGGCCACCAACGCCGGCGGCCTGGCCGTGCTGCGCTACGGTACCGGCCGCGAACTCTGCCTGGGCCTGGAGGTGGTGCTGCCGGACGGGCGCATCATCCACGGCCTCACCGGCCTGAGAAAAGACAACACCGGCTTCGACCTGAAATCGCTGTTCTGCGGCGCCGAGGGCACGCTGGGCATCATCACCGCGGCCACCCTGAAGCTATTCCCCCGGCCGAAGTCCCGCCAGACCGCCTGGCTCGCCGTGGCCGACGCGGAATCCGCCTGCCGGCTGCTGGGCCGCGCCCGCCGGGAGAGCGGCGACTGCGTCACCTCCTTCGAATACGTCACCCGGCCTGCGCTGGAGCTGGCCTTCCGGCATGCCGACGGCCTGGTCGATCCGCTGTACGAGCCCGCGGATAGTCCCCACGATCATTACGTGCTGCTCGAACTCTCCTCTGGCCAGAGCGAGGAGCAGCTCCGCGAGGTTAGCGAGGCCATCCTCATGACCGGCATGGAGGAGGGCGAGATCACCGACGGCGTCATCGCCGAGTCCGGCCAGCAGCGCGAGCAGCTCTGGCGGTTGCGCGAGTCCATCCCGGAGTCGGAAAAGCACGAAGGCGGCTCGGTGAAGCACGACGTCTCCGTGACCATCGACCGCATCCCGGAGTATTTGGCCGAGGCGCCGAAGCGGTTGGCGGATATTGCTCAGTGCCGCTACTCCATCTACGGTCACATCGGCGACGGCAACCTGCACTACAACCTGCTGGCGCCCGAGGGCGCGGACGCGGAGGGCTTCAAGCGCGAGCACGGCGCGGCGCTGTCGAGGTGTGTGCACGACCTCGCCGCCGAGCTGGGCGGCAGCTTCAGCGCCGAGCACGGCGTCGGCAAGCTGAAGAAGGGCGAGCTGGCCAGCTACAAGGACCCGGAGGCGCTGGCGGCCATGCGGGCCATCAAGGCGGCGCTGGACCCGAAGGGGCTGATGAATCCGGGTAAGGTGCTCTGAGGCGCCCGCCGCGGCGGGCGCCTCAACAGGGCAGATCAGGGCACGGTGCGCCGGGCTTCGGCCGAGTAGTCGCTCTCCAGGCCGCTGCTGTCCACCGACTTCATGGCGAAATACCAGTCGCCGCTGTTCAGGTTCTCGATGGTGTAGCTCGTGACGCCGGGATTGTCGATCCGGATGTCCTCGGTGTACTCCCTGGAGGACTGGCCGTAGAACAGGTGATACCCGGCGAGGTCGGTCAGCGGACTGCCGTCCTCGCGTGTCGCGGGCGGCGTCCACGAGAGCGTGACGGAGCCCATACCGATGGACTCGACGGTAATCGAGAAGGGACCCAGCGAATCGCTGCTCTGGCCGTCACTCACGAACAGGGTGATATCGCCATACTCTCCGATGTCGTTGATTCCCGGCGTTCCCGTCAGCCGTCCCGTCACGGTGTCGAAGCTCGCCCATGAGGGCTTGTTGGTGATCGAGAAGGCGATCGTGTCTCCGTCGGGATCCGCGGCATCCGGCGTGAACGAATAGGTCTTTTCGGCAACGACCTTCGCCGGCGGCGTACCGCTGATGTCGGGAGGAATATTCGGTTGCTCGCCGCCCGCGATATTGAAGCGGAAATCGCGCCGACTGATGGAGCCGTCATCGAATGCTGCAACAACCTCGAGGCGCCGCACGCTGCCCGCCGGGTAGGCCGAGAGGTCCATGGCCAGCGACCAGGGCTCGTAGCTCACGGACATGGCCGGGCCGTGCGGTGTGCCGGCATCCGGACCCTCGATGGCCTCGCAACAGTAATAGGTGATGGTCTCGATTCCGCGCTGCTGCCACTCTTCGCTCGGCTCGAGATAGAAATAGGCGAGGGCCGGATCGGCTTCGGCGCCATCTACCGGCGCCGCGGCCACGAGTTCGGGGTCGTAGCTGTAGAGCACGACGGGCTCGACCTTGCCGCTGGAGTCACCGGACGGCGGCGGCGGGGGCGGTGAATCGGACCCGCCGGAAGAGGACCCGCCGGAGGAGGATCCGCCGGACGAGGACCCGCCGGCCGTGCTGCCGGGATCCAGGGATAAAGTGTCCTCGCCGTCCGACTCCGACAGACAGCCGGTCGTCGCGATGCCGAAAAACGCGACGATCATCAATTTGCGTATCGAGTACGTGCTCGCCATGCCTGCAACTCCTCTGCGGTCCTTTCAGCACCCACCGTCGGGGGAGGCGCAAGGCGAGACCGATGCGTGCCGACTGGCGTCGGCGGAAGCTGCAGGTTGCACTGGACGTCCGGTTGTGACGTCGGGAGCCGGCGCTGGGAGCCCGCTCCTGGAATCCTGGCAACCCCGCTGTCCTAGGAACGATGTCCCTTAGACCGGTGGCTTTGCGTCCCCACCTTTCGATGGGTTTGCCGTTTTCAGTTCGCAGGAGTATGTGAAGCGCTCGGCGAAACCGGCAACAGGATTTTCGTAAACCGTGACGGTCCTCACATAACGCGGATTCGGGGGGCTGTGCCCGAAAGCGATGCGCGTCGGCGATCAGCGACACTTTTATGTGCAATGCACACCGGGTCCCGATGCCATCCGGATCGCGGATGGGTCCTGCGGCGGGCCCGGCGCTGGCGGCTTGACGTGAGCAATTTTCTTGGAATGCCCGCAGGTTGTCGCGCCGGCGCCTCCATGGAAACACCTTCGACGCGCCGTCGAGTCGATGCAATATGTCGCATAGCCTTCTTTCACATAAGCGTGTTCGGAAGAGTGATGAACGAAATGTCGGCGAATGGCGACAGGCTATGTCGTCCGAGTCTTCGCGGGGTGTGGCAGCGCGCTTTGCGCGGATTTGACCTGTGATTATCCGCTCTCGGGCCTGTCTGCGCGGCCGGGCAGACGCGCCGCCAGCCGATGACGCAGCAAATCGGCCATGGCCATGTGCAGACCGGGGCGTCGGATGATGAGGCTGCTGGTTTCCGTTGCGGTATGCGTCCATTTTTTTTTGATCGCACTGCCGCCACCGAGAAAATCGAAGCGCTGCAGGGAAGTCTCCGCGAAGAACCATTCCATCTCGCGGGCCTCTAGCAGAGTGCCCGGTGAGTAGCGGTCGAAGCGCGCGTCGTGGGCGATCTGGAGAGAGTAGTAGGTTTCGCGGCTGCTGAAACCGAGGGTGACGGCACTGGGCGTGTCGTCGAAGTACTGCACCAGCGCATGACCGCGCAGTTCGTCTGCATCGTTGCCGAGGAGGTCCTCGTAAAAGGCGCGGTAGCCGTCTACCGAGCCCACGTCCACGCGCTCGTCGAATTTCCAGCTCTTGCGCTCGACTTCTAAGAACAGGTCGACGAAACGCGCCATGGCCGGCCCCCCATGCCCCGCCTCGTATCGAACGTCCCAGTCCCGTGCAGCCCGCCGACGAGCTGCGCGCAGACGTTTCCGGAAATGCCCGCTTTTCGCGCCGAGAAAAGCTTCCCAGTCACCTTTCTTCTCGAGGTACGGCACGCTGTGCAGCGGCATGCGATGGCGTTTGAATCCGTTGTCGTCCGCCCAGCCTTCGATGCAGTCGATCTGCCAGCATGCATCCTCGAGTTCATCCAGGTGCAGGATGTCCCAGTCGCTCCGCCGGGCGGCGACGGCGCCCAGCAGCGAGCGCAGCGTTTCGACATCGTCTCCCGCGATGATTGCGCGCGGCCGGTCCAGTTCATCCGGCATGCCGATGAACTCGAGCACGCGATATTTTCTGCCGAGCAGGCGACGGCGTACCAGCTGCAGGGGAATCGCGCCGACGAGGCGGTCTCCTTTGATCGCCGTCACGACGAAGGGCGCCTTTCCGCCGCCGAAGTGGCGCCACCAGCAACGCAGGAACGGGAAGCCCTGGAATGCCGCTGCGCCGGGGGCGACGTTCATCAGCTGCTCCCACCGTTCGTCCAACTCGTCCCAGGACGGTTCCCCAGTGATGATCCCGATTTTGGTCGCGTTCGTACTCATCGCCAGGACTCAGCCGAGACGCTTGCGGATGCGGTCGAACCAGTCATAAGCGGTTTGCTCTATCCCGAGGCGATGCAGGGCGCGCTTGACCGCCGGTTTGATGCCGAAGATGACGAAGCGGTTCGCTCTGCCCCACCAGTTTCCCGGGAGCACGTAGATGTCCTGCGAGCGGTACATGTCCTTGCTCCATGGCGTCTTGTTCTCGTGGGTTCCGCAAAGAAAGTCGAAGTCGAGATAGTCGCTTTCGTCGTGGCACTCCTGCAGTTCCAGGCCGGTCAGGATGAAGCCGGGCGAGTATCGCTCATACGCACGGTCGTGGCAGATCTCCACCGAAGCGAACCTTCCGGACTCGAAAAGACCGAAGGTCGCGGCGATCGGCAGATCGTCGACATACAGAAAGCGGAAATGCACCTTTCCGGCGGGCCCCAGCCGCTGCACGAGTTCACGGTAGAAGGCCAGGCGGGGGTGGGTGCCGGTAACGCCGAAACCGGCCGTGCCCTTCCAGCTGCGCGATTCGACATCCAGGTAACGTTCGAGTGCCTCGGCGGCGTCGGGACAGTCGCGAAAACCGACGAATCGCACTTCGCCCAGTTTCCCCAGCGCCCGGAGTTTCCGCCGAAAGCCCTTGCGCAGCGCCCGCGACCGCCCGGCGAAGTAGTCTTGCCACGGCTGAACGGTACGCACATGCGGCGCCTCCCGGATGTCGCTCTGTGCGCAAAGGAAACCGCCGGGTTGCATGCCGCGCACGAACGGGTGTGTTTCGAGGTCGGCGACCTGCTCCCGGAGGTAAGCCGCGTCCCATCGTTCGCAAGTCCCGATGGCACACCGCCAAAGAAGATCCTCCGCATGCTCGTCTCCATTCTCGGCCAGCAGCCCCGGCCTTTCCATCAGCGACGCGTCGCCCAGCATCTCCAGCCGCCAGCGGTACACACCGAGAATGCGCTTGGGGCAGATCATCAGCGGCGCGATGCCGACGATCCTGTCCTCGCAGTAGAGGACAATGACGAGGAGCCGGCGAGACAGTCCATGATGCCGCCACCAGGTCAACAGGAAATCCCAGGTCATGAACGCACCGGGTTCCGGCATGGACTCCACGAGGCGCTCCCAGTCACCGCGGATCCGCTCACAATCGCGTTGCGTCTGCAGCAGGCGTGCCTCGTACCTCGCCGGGAGATCGACGCTTTTGAGTCGTGTCCCCGGACGTCCCGCGGCGGCCGCGCGGGCCGTCGTCCCCAGCTGCCGCCAACTGAACCAGTACCAGTCCTGATCCCGGCTCAGATCCGTCACCTTCATGGAGCGGTCGAGCTCCATGCCCTTGTGCCGGAATCCCCGCGAGTACTTGGTCCAACGCTCCAGCAGCGCGGGTTCGCAAAAAGCGTCCAGCGGCAGCTCCGGGCAACGTCTCCGGTGTTCCCGGGCCCATTTCGTGAAGAGCAGAAAGATGCTCCGGCTGTAGCGCGGGAGAACCACGACGTCCTCGACGTAGACGCTGCGGCCGCGGAGGTTCACCGCGTCGTCATGATGAACCTCGAAGTCTTCGAACACCGCGGCTCGGTCATGACAGATGTACGCGAGGAGGAAACCGACCAGCTTCGTGCCGTGAAACAGGCCCAGCGACATATTCGTGGCATCCTCTTCCGCCGCCCGCAGGTCACTCGCGATGCCACGACGTCCGTTGCGCTGGTTTCGCGCGTAGGCCTTGCGCTCCAGGCGCGCGATGGCGCGGGCATCGCCCGGTTTGAGCCAGCGCGTATAGATGACCGGCCCTGCCATCTAGACCGCTCCTACCAGCCGCCGTACGCTCACGTAGTACCGGGCTCGCTCGCGTGGAGTCGTGGCGCCGGCCAGGAGTGCGCAGACCGCCGCGAGACCCGTCACTGCGACGGCGCCGATCAGCTGCGGCCAGCCGTCAGGATGGAGCCAGCGCTCGAGCCCGTAAGCGAGCGCACAAACAGGCACCACCGCAAGCAACGGCGGGACGAGGCTGCGGGCCACGAAAGCGGATGGCGTGAGCGCGGTCAGTCGGCAGGCGGCCGGGATGAACAGGAAGAGTCCCGTCACGACGTTTGCGAGTAAAGCGCCGAATGCGAGCCCGGGCAACTCGAAGCGCGGTACGAGCAACAGTATGAGCGCCAGAATCAGAACCACTTCGAAAACCGAATAGTAGAAAATCCTCCTGATCTCGCCCGCCCCCATCAGGACGGTCAGTGCGGTCCACAGGTAGGTGGAAAAGAAGAAGTTGGCAGCCGTGAACCACAGCACGGCCGGCGCAATGGCCGTGTACTCCCCGCCGACCCAGAGCTCGAGGATGGTCTCACCGAAAAAGACCACCACGATTGCGACCGGCAGGGCGGCGATGGTCACCAGTTTGGTGCCCCGACTCAGCAGTGCCGTGAGACCCTGTTTGTCCCTGGTGCTGTGTCGTCCGGAGGCAATCGGCAGAAAGGTCTCGGTGATCGGTTCGGCGATGAGGAAGATTGCGGCGGCCAGGGCGACCACGAGGGAGTACGGGGTGACCAGCGCGCTGCTCAGGAGTATGGCAATCAGCAGTTTGTCGAAGTGGGCGGTGCCTTCCGTCATCAGGTCGTTCAGGCTGTTCCACAGACTGTAGCCGCGGATCGATCGGAAACTCCGCGTGTCGAAACGCAGTCGCGGCCGGGCGTCCGGCGGGACCACGCGCCGAACGAAGACGAACTTCGTGGCGGCGCCGAGGGCCGTCTCCATCAGCTTGATTACGGCCAGGGCAATGAGGCCATAGCCGGACGAAAGGGCCGCTACGACGGCGATGGCCGAGACGATCTGCCAGCCGGCGTCGATCGCGTTCATCATGTCGTACCGCTGGTAGCCCTCGAAGATGCCGTCGACCCCGATTTCGACGAAGGAGAAGAACGCGATGAGGCCGATCAACAGCAGCAGGGCGCCGAATTCGGGGGCGGCCGACGCCGGGATGTCCAGAAGCTCCGCCGTGGGCAGCAGCGCCATGACGCCTGCGACAAGCAGTGCCAGACAGCCCGCTCCCAGGAACAGAATCAGGACGGTGCCGTGCAGGCGCGAGATCGCGGCCGTATCCCCGCGGCGCTGCAGCGCCGCATGTTCTCTCACCTGCGCATCGGGCAGGCCGACGTCCAGGAACCCCAGGTAATAGCCGATCGTCTGCACGATGACCCATACGGCGTAGTGTTCTATTCCCAGGTGGCGTACAACGAAGGGCGTCAGCAGAATGAAAATCACCGCATCCAGGGCGGTCACGCCGTAGTTGGAAGCGACGTTTCGGGCGAAGCGGCTGATGCGGTTCATTGGCGGAACTCGGCGCATCGGATGCCCGAAACGTTGGCGAGCCTCTCGAGGTGCTGCCACGACATCGTGCTTCGGTCGTTGTCCGCCGGAACACGCACCACGAAACCGTCACCGGCTCTCTCCAGAAAACGATTTCTGCCGAGGAAGGAAAGGACGGCCGGAGTCTCGCGCCGGGGCGAAATTCTGATGCTCGCCTTCGGCCCGCCGGCCGGCACGACACGCGTACCCCATTTGGCTTTGTAACGGAAAGTGCCATCCTCTAGATGCGGCCGGCTCAGACCGAAGTCGAGTACGCGGCACCCGGCAAGTTGTGCCAGCAAGAGGGTGAAGTAGTCCAGCACATCGGCTCGCCCGGGCAACGCGTCCCGGCCCGGTCGCAGTGCGCTCTTGCGAATGCACAGACGGCGCCCGTCGCTCTCCACGAGGCTGGCGGCGACAACCGACTCTCCCGACAGCAGATCCAATCGGGTCATGCCGCGGCATTCGCGGTAAAAAGAGGCTGCCGAAGCTACGATCGCCTCCGACCCGTAGCGCTCACGGACCGACGGCAGGAGCAGATCCTCGCGAAAATCCCTGATTGCCTGCTCGCCGCCCACGAAAACGGGTCTGTAACCGTACTTGCGCAGCAGGCGGCCCAGCTCCTTGCGCAGCCGACGGGGCACTCGGGACAGCGTTGCGCTCCAGGTTTCGGCGAGTTGAAGTTCCTGCCGCACCCATTGTGGCGTGCGGATTGCCGGGAGGGTGGACGAGAGGGAACCGCCCAGCGGATGGTCGGTGACGACGATGTCCGGACTCGCACCGGAGGAGCTGCCCGCGGTCACCTGCCAGTCGTCGTT
>CAYRZI010000111.1:0-8954 GCA_964428605.1 uncultured Woeseiaceae bacterium | reverse complement strand
TGCGCGAATTCCGCGTCGCAGACGTCGCCGGGCACGGCCACCGCGACGCCGCCGGCCGACTCGATCGCGTGCACGGTCTCCTCCGCGGGCCCGGCGTCCAGGTCGTTCACCGCCACGTGCGCGCCTTCCGCGGCGAGTTTCATGGCGATGGCGCGGCCGATGCCGCGGCCCGAGCCGGAGACGATGGCGCTCCTGCCTGCCAGTTTGGTCATAGCTGCCGCTCCCCGCCCGGCGAAGGTCTCCGCCGGCTGTCGAAAGACCGTCATTATAGGTGTGGCCCCGGGCAATGCCCAAGCCGTGCCCGGCGCCGCCTGAGCAGGCGGGGCGGCGTGTCATAATGCCGACCGGGCGCCGTCCGGCGCCGTCGTCAGGGCAAGGAGACCCCGTGTCGTCGACAGCCGAAGCCGAAGTGCGAGTCGAGTCCGAGCCGGGCGGCCTCGCCCCGTTCCGCCGGCCGATCTTCCGCTGGCTGTGGCTGGCGCTGCTGGTCTCCACCCTCGGCAGCTGGATGCACGAGACCGGCGCCGGCTGGCTGATGACCTCGCTCGCGCCGGACCCGGTGATGGTGGCGCTGGTGCAGGCGGCGGCGCTGCTGCCTACCTTCCTGCTGGCCCTGCCCGCCGGCGCGCTGGCCGACATCCTGGACCGGCGCCGCTTCCTGCTGTTCTCGCTCAGCTGGCTGATGGTCTCGGCCGGCATCCTGGGCGTGCTCACCGTGACCGGCACCATCACGGCCTGGGGTCTGCTCGCCATGACCTTCGCCATGGGCACGGGCGCGGCGATGATGATGCCCGCCTTCTCGGCCCTCATCCCGGATCTGGTGCCGCGCCCCGAGCTGCCCGCCGCGGTCACGCTGAACGGCATCGCCTTCAATGTCTCGCGGGCCATCGGCCCGGTGGTGGCGGGCCTGCTGCTGGCCGCGGCCGGGCCGGGCTTCGTGTTCCTGATCAACAGCGCGAGCTATCTGGGCGTGATCGCCGTGCTGTTCTTCTGGCGCACACCCCGGCGGCGGAGCACGCTGCCGAGCGAACGCTTCTTCGGGGCCATCCGCGTGGGCCTGCGCTACGCCCGGCGCTCGACGGGCCTGCAGGTGGTCATCGCCCGGGGGATTCTCTATTTCGTGCTGGTGAGCGCGCCGGTGGCGTTCCTGCCGCTGGTGGTGCGCGAGGAGATGGGGGCCGGGCCGGAGGTCTACGGCCGGCTGCTCGGCGCCATCGGACTCGGCGCCGTGCTCGTCGGGCTGAACCTGGCCCGGCTGCGCCGCTATCTCTCCGACGACGCGCTGGTGGCGCTGGGCTCGGCGGGCACCATCGCCGCCACCCTGGCGCTGGCCTTCGTGCGCGACGCCGCATGGCTGGCCCCGGCCATGCTGCTGCTGGGTGCCTCCTGGGTCTCGGTGCTGTCCACGCTGCAGGTGGTCGCCCAGCTGTCGCTGCCGGAGTGGGTGCGGGCCCGCGGGCTGGCCGTCTTCCTGGCGAGCTTCATGGGCACGGTGGCGGGCGCCGCGGCTTTCTGGGGCAAGATCGCCTCGCTGACTTCCCTGTCCGAGGCCCTGGTGTACGCCGCCGTGGTCGGCACCGTGGGCATGGCACTCGGCGTGCCGCTGAACATGCGCCGCTACGCCAGCGCGGACCCGACCCTGGTGACGCCCGTGCCCGACCCCGCCGTGCCGTTCACCATCGAGCAGGACCAGGGACCCGTGTTGATCGAGGTCCGCTACGAGATCGACCCCGCCGACGCGGACGACTTCGCGGCGGCGATGCAGCCGGTGCGCAAACTCCGGCTGCGCAATGGGGCCATCACCTGGGGGCTGTTCCAGGACACCGAGGACGAGCGCCTGTTCGTGGAAGTGTTCGTGGACGAGTCCTGGCTCGAGCACCTGCGTCAGCACCGCCGGCTGACACGCGGCGACATGGAGGTGCTGGCCGCCGCCTTCCGCTACCACCGGGGCGACGAGCGTCCGCGGGTCTCCCACCGCATCGCGCGGCAACGGCGGGGCTGAGCCGTGGCGGACCACGATCCCCTGCTGTTCGCCCTGGTCCCGGCCGCCGGCGGCTCGCGCCGGCTGGGCGCGCCGAAGCAACTGCTGACCCGGGACGGGGAGACGCTGATACGCCGCACGCTGCGTCTGGCTGCCGGCGCCTGCGGCCCGCGTACCCTGCTGGTGCTGGGCGCGGAGTACCCGCGGGTGCTCGCGGCGGCCGGCGAAGCAGTGCGCTATTTCGTGGTGAACGAACGCTGGCGGGAGGGGCTGGCGGGTTCGCTGACCCTCGGGCTCGCCTGCCTGCCCGAGGACTGCGACGGCGTGCTCGTGCTGCTGGCCGACCAGCCGCTGGTGGACGAGCACGACCTGGCCCGGCTGACGGCGGCGTGGCGCAAGCGCCCGCAGGCCATCGCGGCCAGTCGCTACGGCGGCCGGGTCGAAGGCGGTGGCGGTGGCGAAGTACTCGGCGTGCCGGCCATCTTCCCGCGGCGGCTATTCCCGGAACTGCTCGCGCTCCGCGGCGACCGGGGTGCCCGCCCCGTGATCGAGCGGCACCGGGATGCGGTGGTGGCGGTGGATTGCGAGCACGCGGCCGTGGACGTCGACACGCCGGCCGACGCGGCCGCGCTCGCGCGCAGGCGCGGCTAGCCCGCCGCCGCCGGCTCGCCGTGGCCGGCGGCGCAGCGCTCGCAGTTCACCCAGCCCGAATCACCGTCGGCGTAGTGCTCCTTCTTCCAGATCGGCAGCCGTACCTTCACCTCGTCGATGATGTAGCGGCAGGCGGCGAAGGCCTCGTCCCGGTGGGGCGAGACGACGCCCACCCACACCGCGCACTCGCCGATCCCGAGCATGCCGGTGCGGTGTACGCAGCGCGCCGCGATGATGGGCCAGCGCTCCCGCGCCTCGGCGATGATGCGCTCGCCTTCCTTCTTGGCCAGCGGCGCGTAGGCCTCGTACTCCAGGCGCTCCACGTCGCGGCCCTCGTTGCGGTTGCGTACCCGGCCCTCGAAGCCCACGCAGGCGCCGGCGCCCGGATCGGCCAGCGCGGCGGCGAGCTCGCCGGCGGCGATCGGGTGCGGGCTGATGACCATTGCGCTCATCCGCCGGCCACCGGGGGAAACAGGAGCACGGTATCGCCGTCGTGCAGCGGCGTGGACCAGTCCGCCATCTCGTCGTTGACGGCCACCTTGCAGTGGCCCCGGGGCTCGGCCGAGCCGTGCCGGTCGCGCAGCGCCTCGAACAGGTCGCCGGCCGTATCGGCGTCGGTCTCCACCGACTCCTCCCCGCGGCCCGCGCGCTCGCGGAAGGCGGCGAAATAGCGCACGGTCACGCGCTTGCTCATCGTCCCGCCACCCGTTCCAGGTCCTCGGGCGTGTTCACGTTGTCCAGCGCCCCCGACGTCGGCTGCATCAGCAGGGGTACGGACCAGCGGATCAGCGCCTTGCGCGGGCACAGCGTGCCCTCGGCGAACAGCTCCCGCAGCAGGGCCGCCGCCCGCGGATGCCACACCGCACAGAGCGGCTCGGGCAGCCCGTCGCTCGCGCTCCCGTAGGCGCTCGCCGGCAGCCGCGGATCGGCGTTGTCCAGCAGCACGGCGATGGTCTCGTCGTCCACCCGGGGCAGGTCGCAGGCGAGCACCAGCCAGGACACGCCGGGGAAGGTCTCCAGGGCGGAGAGGATGCCGGCGGCCGGGCCCTTGCCCTCGTAGCGGTCCTCGATGAGGTCGAAACTCACCCGGGCGGGGTCGTCGCGCTGGTCGGCGCGCACGGAGACGAATACCTTCGAGACATGCCGGCGCAGCAGCGCCACCGAGCGTGCCAGCTGGCTCTCGCCGCCGATCGCCATGGCCGCCTTGTCCCGCCCCATGCGCCGGCTGCGTCCGCCGGCCAGCACCAGCCCGTACACCGCGGTGCGGTCGTCAGTCCGCGTGGTGAAAGTCACTCTTGCCTCCGGTCTTGGCGATCAGCCGGGTCTCGCCGATCACGATGTCGTGGGACAGCGCCTTGCACATGTCGTAGACGGTGAGCGCGGCCACGCTGGCCCCGGTCAGCGCCTCCATCTCCACCCCGGTCTTCGCCGTGATGCGGCAGCGGCACGTGATCGCGAGCGTCGCCGCATCCCGCACATCGATGTCGATGGCGCAGTCGTCCAGCCCCAGGGGATGACAGAACGGGATCAGCTCATGGGTGCGCTTGGCGGCCATCACGCCGGCCACGACCGCAGTGGCGAACACGGGCCCCTTGGCGGTGGTCAGCTCGCCGTCGGCAAGACGGGACGCCACGGGCTCGGGCAGCCGGATCAGCGTGCGCGCGACGGCCTCACGGCGGGTGACGGCCTTGCCGCCGACATCGACCATGCGGGGTCTGCCGTTCTCATCGACGTGGCTGAGATCGGATGGTGCCATTGCTCGTGTCCCTGCCCTGCTCAGCCGCCGATCCGGTACATCTCGACCTTGCGCAGCACGTGGGCCTGCGCCGTGCCCGGCGTTCTCAGCTCGCTGTAGCGGTCGGCGCGCTGCAGCCAGATCCTGCGCATTATATCCGCAAGTTCGTCCACGTCCGCGCCGTCGCGCAGCACCTCGCGCAGATCCGTGCCGTGGCTGGCGAACAGGCAGGTGTACAGCGTGCCGTCGGCCGACAGCCGTGCCCGGTTGCAGGTGCCGCAGAACGGCTCGGTCACGCTGGAGATGAAGCCGATTTCGCCAGCGCCGTCCTCGTACACATAGCGCCGGGCCACCTCGCCGGGGTAGTTGCGGCCCAACGGCGCAAGCGGCCAGCGCGCCGCGATGCGCGCGAGCAGTTCCCGGGACGGCACCACCTCGTCCATGCGCCACCCGTTACGGTTGCCCACGTCCATGTACTCGATGAGCCGCACGATGTGGCCGGTGCCGCGGAAATACTCCAGCAACTCCGGCACGGTGTGATCGTTGACGCCCTTCTGGATGACCGCGTTGATCTTCACGGGCGAGAGGCCGGCCTCCTCCACCGCGCGGATGCCCGCCAGCACGTCCTCCAGTCGGCCGCGGCCGCCGCTCATGCGCCGGAACACGTCCGGGTCCAGGCTGTCCAGGCTGATGGTGACCCGGGACAGCCCCGCCTCGGCCAGCCGGCCCGCCGCCGGTGCCAGCAGCATGCCGTTGGTGGTCAGTGCGAGGTCCTTGACGCCCGGGATGCCCGCCAGCAGCGAGACCAGCTCCGCCAGCCGCTTCTCGAGCAAGGGCTCGCCGCCGGTGAGTCGCAGCTTGGTGACGCCCAGGCCCGCGGCCGCCCGCGCCACCCGGTGGATCTCGTCGAAGGTGAGGCGCTCGCGCTGCTTCAGGAACTGGTAGTCCGCGTGGAACGTGGACGCCGGCATGCAGTAGGGGCAGCGGAAATTGCAGCGATCCAGCACCGAGATGCGCAGGTCGCGCAGCGGCCGCGCCAGCGCGTCGGTGACTACCGGGGTCTCGGGTGTGCCGCGTGTCATGCCGTGCCTCTTCTCGACTTGTGGCTGAGGCGGCGCCGCCGCCTGTGCGGGGCCTGCAGGGGCGCCGTCGAGCGTTGACCATAGCACGGCCCCGGCGGCCGCTGTCGAGCCGCACCGCGGCCGCCGGGGCACAGGTTCTGTCCGGGTTTCCGGCGGTTCCACGGCATTGTTGTGCACTGCAATATAGTGCTATTCTGCAAGCGTTGAGGGGGTCCCGGACGTGAGCCCGGGACTGTTTCGGCGGCCGCTCCCGCTGCGGCCGCAGCGGCTGATTTCGCCCGACCGGGTGCGGCCGCGGACACGGGATCTCGCATCCCACGCCATCATCAGGACAGCACCATGGATGTAAATTTCACCGCCGAGGAGAAAGCATTTCGCGAGGAGGTGAGAAACTTCCTCGACGAGAAGTACCCGGAGGACATCGCCCACAAGATGAACACCGGGATCGAGCCCGATCCCGAGGACTTCGTGCGCTGGCAGAAGATCCTCTACAAGCAGGGCTGGATCGCGCCGAACTGGCCGGTCGAGTACGGCGGCACGGGCTGGAGCCCGGTGCAGAAATACATCTTCTCCGTCGAGATGGCCCGCTACAACACACCGCGCCTCATCCCCTTCGGCCTGAGCATGGTGGGCCCCGTCATCTACACCTTCGGCAACGACGCCCAGAAGGAGCGCTTCCTGCCGGACATCCTCGAGAGCAACGTCTGGTGGTGCCAGGGTTACTCCGAGCCCGGCGCCGGCTCCGATCTCGCCTCGCTGAAGACCCGCGCGGACCGTGACGGCGACGAGTACGTCATCAACGGCACCAAGACCTGGACCACGCTGGGCCAGCATGCCGACTGGATCTTCCTGCTGGCACGCACCAGCCAGGACGTCGAGCGCCGCCAGGAAGGCATCAGCTTCCTGCTCTGCGACATGAACACGCCTGGCGTCACGGTGAAGCCCATCATCACCATCGAGGGCGGCCACGAGGTGAACGAGGTGCACTTCGAGGACGTGCGCATACCGGTGCAGAACCTGGTGGGCGAGGAAGGCAAGGGCTGGACCTACGGCAAGGTGCTGCTCCAGCACGAGCGCACCAACATCGCGGACGTGGCCCGCTCCCAGTACCGGCTGAACCGGCTGAAGGAGCTGGCCCGCTCGCCGGTGCGCGGCGGCGAGCCCCTCATCGGAGACTGGAGCTTCCGCCGCAAGCTGGCCGAGGCCGAGATCGCACTGAAGGCGCTGGAGTACACCGATCTGCGCACGCTGGCCGCCGTGGCGGTGGGCAAGGCGCCTGGCCCGGAGAGTTCCATCCTGAAGATCCGCGGCACCGAGCTGCAGCAGCTGATCGACACGCTGTTCATGGAGGCGGCCGGCTACTACGCCATCCCCTTCGTGCCGGATCAGTACGAGCTGGACTTCGCCGAGGAGGACTACGTGGGCGAAGGCACCGAGACCCGTGCCTCGTCGATCTACTTCAACAACCGCAAGGCCTCGATCTACGGCGGATCCAACGAGATCCAGCGCAACATCGTGGCCAAGCACGTGCTGGGCCTGTAGAGCCGGTCGCCTCATACGCGGAGAACGAGCATGGATTTTTCAATCACCGAAGAACAGTCACTGCTGCAGGACAGCGTGGCGAAATTCATCGACAACGACTACGACTTCGAGAAGCGCATGAAGCACTCGGAGAGCGAGCTGGGCTACAGCGCCGAGGACTGGCAGGAATTCGCCAACCTGGGCTGGACCGCGGTGCCCTTCCCCGAGGAGGACGGCGGCCTGGACGGCGGCCCCGTCGAACTCATGCTGATCATGGAGCAGTTCGGCCGCGGGCTCGTGGTCGAGCCCTATCTCGCCAGCATCGTGCTGGCCGGCGGCGCGCTGCGCCGCACCGCCGACGACGCGCAGAAGGCCGACTGGCTCATGCCGCTGATCGAGGGCTCGAAGACCGGTGCGCTTGCGTATCTGGAGCCCCAGAGCCGCTATCGGCTGGCCGACGTGGCGCTGAGCGCGAAGAAGGACGGTGACGACTACGTGCTGAACGGCGAGAAGGGTGTGGTGCTGAACGGCGCCACGGCCGACGTGCTGGTGGTGAGCGCGCGCACCTCCGGCGAGCAACAGGACGAGGAGGGCATCAGCCTGTTCGTCCTGGCCGCCGACAGCGAGGGCGTGAAGCGCCGCGGCTATGCCACCGTCGACGGCCAGAAGGGCGCCGAGATCGGCTTCGAGAACGTGCGCGTCCCCGCCGCCCAGCTGCTGGGCGAGGAAGGCAAGGCGCTGCCGGTGATCGAGTCGGTCATCCAGGAGGCCACGCTGGCCGTCTGCGCCGAGGCCGTCGGCATCATGGAGAAGCTGAACCACAAGACCCTGGAGTACACCAAGAGCCGGGTCCAGTTCGGCGTGCCCATCGCCGCCTTCCAGGCGCTGCAGCACCGCATGGTGGAGATGTTCATGCTCTACGAGCAGACCAAGTCGCTGCTGCTCTGGGCCGTGATGGCCCAGGAGAGCGAGGACGCCGAGGAAGCCCGCCGCGCCGTGAGCGCCATCAAGTACGAGGTGGGCACCGCCGGGCGGAAGATCGGCGAGGAGGCCGTCCAGCTGCACGGCGGCATGGGCGTCACCTGGGAGCTGGACGTAGCGCACTACTTCAAGCGTCTGACCGTGATCAACACCCTGTTCGGCAACGCCGACTACCACGTCGAGCGCTACGCCGGCCTGATGTGACGCATCCGCAGAGCCGGTGCCCGCAGCGCACGGCTGCGGGCACCGCACTGCCGGCCCGCGGATAGTCCATGTTCCCCGAAGCGCTGTCCGCGTTCTTCGCCGCGAACCAGGAGGCGCTGTGGCTGACCACCCTGGTGGCCGACCTCGCCTTCACCGTCATCCTGTTCCGTCTGTTCGGCCGGGCCGGCCTGCAGGCGGCGATCGTCACCGCCATCATCCTCGCCAACCTGCAGGGGCCGAAGCTCACCGAGATATTCGGCCTGCAGACCAGCCTGGGGGTGATCTTCTACTCGGGCATCTTCTTCGCCACGGACGTGCTCAGCGAGAACTACGGGCGCAGAGCGGCCAACCAGGCCGTCCGGCTCGGCTTCTTCGTCAGCGTGATCATCGTCATCATGCTGAGCCTCGGGCTGCAATACCTGCCGTCCACCAATCCGAACACGGCGGCGTTCTCCCGCGAGGTCCACGAGGCTTTCGTCACCATCCTGGACTTCACGCCGCGCTTCGTGGCCGGCTCCCTGCTCGCCTACCTCATCAGCCAGAGCTTCGATGTGTGGGCGTTCCACCGCATCCGCCAGGCCACCGGCGGGCGCTGGCTGTGGCTGCGCAACAACGGCTCCACCATGGCCTCCCAGGCGCTGGATACGGCGCTGTACTCGCTGGTGGTGTGGTGGGGCGTGGTCGACCTCGCCACCGCCCTGCAACTCGGCGCAGCCAAATACGTGTTCAAGCTCGCCATCGCGGCCATCGATACGCCGTTCATCTACTGGGCCCGCTGGTGGCACCGCTCCCGGCGCAC
>CAYRZI010000110.1:0-8983 GCA_964428605.1 uncultured Woeseiaceae bacterium | reverse complement strand
ACTTTATAGCCGCCGACTTCGTCTTCGCTGTGCTCCACCCCGAGGCCGAGCGCGATGCGGTTGACGAAGTTGAAATAGGCGACGATCAGGTTGGCGAGCAGGATGTCCTCGTCGGTGTAGCCGCTCCGCCGGAGAGTTATGACGTCGCTCTCTTCCACTGCGGCGGGCGACGCCGTCAGTTTGGCCGCGTAGTCGAGCAGGGCCCGGTCGCCGGGCGGCAGCTCGGCCTGGCGGTAGTCACTGCAGACCTGCTTCAGCAGATGCGGGTCTTTCACGTACTTCGCCAGCGCCTCCCGGTGGTGGCTGACGCAGTACTCGCAATCGTTCTCACGCGATACGACCACCGCGATCATCTCGCGCTGCGCCCGGGAGAGTCCGCCGGAGCCGAACAGCAGCCCCATGTAGAGGTCCAGGTGATGGGCCAGCGCCGAGGGCCGCAGGCTGTGCACCTTCAGGATGTTGGAGACCCGGCCCCGTTCCCTTCGCAGACGGTCGTAGAGTTCGGCGATCTCGCCGTCCGCGCCGTCTTCCGCGTGTACGTGAATCCAGCTCATCGATTGCTCTCTCCGTAGGCCGATGGCAAATGGCACTTGTTTTTTGAACTGATCGGTACTAAATTACCACGCCTGTACGCCGCATTCAATCCACCGTCGCATACCGACAAGCAAGAAGGAGTTTCCCGATGGCCGACATACTGACCGCCAGCCGTTCCCTGTACGAGCGTTTCGTCGCAGGGCTCGGACCGATCGACGGTATCGGGCCGCTGTTGCTGCGGCTGTATCTGGCACCCGTGTTCATGCAGGCGGGGTGGAGCAAGCTCGCCAACTTCGAGCAGACGGCACAGTGGTTCGGCAATGCGGAGTGGGGGCCCGGACTGCCGTTCCCGTCGCTGATGACGGCGCTGGCCGGCGGCACCGAGTTCTTCGGCGGCATCCTGCTGATCGCCGGACTGGCGACCCGGCTGATCGCCATCCCGCTGGCCATCACGATGCTGGTGGCCATGTTTTCCGTACACTGGGAGAACGGCTGGCTGGCCATCTCGGACGCTTCCAGCTGGCTTGCCAACGAGCGGGTCATGGAAGCGGCGTCCCGCAAGGACAAGGCGATCGAACTGCTGCAGGCCCATGGCAATTACGGCTGGCTCACGGCGCGGGGCTCGATCACGATCCTGAACAACGGCATTGAGTTCGCGGCCACCTACTTCGTGATGGTGATCGCCCTGCTGTTCACCGGCGGCGGGCGCTTCTTCAGCCTGGATTACTGGCTCGCCAGGGCAGCCGGCGGCCGGGCCGGGTCTGCATGAGGCCGAATGCCCGGGGACCTTCCGATTTGCATTATGAACTGATCAGTACTAAATTGATGCCATGAACAGAGGACGACCACTGGAGTTCGATCCCGATACCGCGCTGGAAGCGGCGATGCAGCTGTTCTGGGCGCGCGGGTTCGAGGCCACCTCGCTGCAGGACCTGCTGGATTCCATGGGCATCGCCCGCAGCAGCTTCTACCAGGCCTTCGGCAGCAAGCAGGAGGTGTTCCTGCGGGCGGTCGAGCGCTACCGGGACTGGCTCGCCGGCGAGTTGCGCGGCTCCATGGAAAGCGCGGACTCGGGGCTGGCCTTCATCGAAGACACGCTGAAGTCGGTGGCCGAGGATACGAAGTGCGCGGACGGGCGGCGCGGCTGCCTGGTGTTCAATTCCGCGGCCGAATTCGGCCAGAGGGACCCCGAAGTGGCGGGCCGGGTAGCGGCTAGCATCGATGCCTTCACGCAGGTCTTCACCGATGCCGTGCGCCGTGCCCAGGAGGAAGGCGATGTTCCGCCGGACCGGGACCCGCGGCTGCTGGGCCGCCACGTGGTCTGCACTATGAGCGGACTCCGCACCCTGTCCAAGGCCGGGGCGCGGCGCACGGAGCTCGTCGCACTGGCGGATCTCGCAATGCGCTCGCTCGGCTGAGGGCGGCAGCAGACTTGGCCTCGTGGCACGGCGCAGTGCCGCCGTAATCCCGTGATCCGGTGAACCCGATCAGATGAAGAGGAGAGAGATCATGCAATTTCCCGTACACGACACCGAGAGCGCACCGGAGGAATCACGTCCGGTGCTGGACGCCGTCAATCAGGCATACGGGTTCCTGCCCAACCTGTTCGGCGTGTTCGCTCACTCCCCGGCCGCCGCGGAAGCCTACGCCTCGATCGGCCGGGCGCTGGAGAAGGCGGCGCTGGACCCTGCGGAGCAGCAGGCGGTGTTCCTGACGGTGAGCGCGAAGAACGGCTGCGACTACTGCGTGGCGGCGCACAGTACGCTTGCCAAGGGTACGGACATGTCCGACGAGACCCTGGCGGCGCTGCGCAATGGCGAGGAACTGCCGGACGAGCGGCTGCAGGCGGTGGCGCGGTTTGCGGCTGCGATGCGAGATCACCAGGGCTGGGTGCCCGAAGACGAACTGAAGGCCTTCGCCGATGCCGGCTACGGCGAGCGCCACGTGCTCGACGTCATCACCATCCTGGCGATGAAGACGCTCAGCAACTACACCAATCACCTCGCCGGGACGCCCCTGGACGACGCGTTTGCCGGCCAGGCGTGGGACGGCGGCCGCCACGCGGCCTGAGGAGCCGGCCGATGGGAACGGAGCGGCACGGTCGGCGCGAGGGACAGTTGCGTGGGTCCTCCCGGCTCGCCTCGGCCGTGCTGCTCTTTTTATTCCTGGGTAGCGGTGCGTGGGCGCAGGGCTGGGAGACCGACATTCTGCGCGACACCTTCGGCTACGGCGAGGGCACGCCGGGCGACGTAGACTGGAGCGAGATCGAGCAGGGCTGCGGCGCGCGCGACTGCATCCCCTCCATCGACGAACCACGCTTCCTGTCCGCGGACGAGGCGGATTTCCTTTCGCCGGCGGACGTCGTGATGGGCATCGAGGTGAACGGCGATGCGCGCGCCTATCCCATCGCCATCCTGAACTTCCACGAGATCGTGAACGACGAGATCGGCGGTCGGCCCATCGTGATCACCTACTGCCCGCTGTGCGGCTCCGGTATCGCGTTCGACCGGACCTTCGGCGACCGCGTCGTTGAGTTCGGCGTCTCGGGCCTCTTGCGCAAGAACGACCTGATCCTCTACGACCGGGCCACGGAGTCACTCTGGCAGCAGATCACGGGACGCGCGTTCGCGGGCCCCCTGCGCGGCGAGGAGCTGCGCAGCCTGCCGGTCTCCATCACGCGGTGGGTGCGCTGGCGCGAGGCGCATCCGGACACCCGGGTGCTGTCCACCGATACCGGCTACGAGCGACCGTACGGCGACAAGACGCCCTACGGCGACTACGACCAGAGCCGGCGCCTGCTTTTCCCGGTGGCCTTCGACCAGAGTCTGCATCCGAAGACGGTGGTGCACGGCGTGGAGCTCGGCGACACATCCTACGCCATTACCGAGAGCGTGCTGCAGGCACACGGCGAACTCTCCCAGGAGGGCGACCCGGCCGTGCGCTGGCAGATGCAGCCCAGCGGAGAGGTGACGGCCGTGCGCGAGGATACGGGCGAGCGCCTGGTCACACACCGGATGTTCTGGTTCGCCTGGTACAGCTTCCACACGACGACCCGCCTGTACACGGAGACGAGCGGCGCTAGCGAGAGAGATCCCGACGACGGATGAGCGGCACGCTGCAGCGTAACGATCGGCGTCATGTGGTCATCGTCGGCGGCGGCTTCGCCGGCGTCAACGTGGCCCGGAGGCTGGAGAAGCGCCTCGGCCGGGACTGGGAGATCTACCTCCTCAGCGAGGAGAACTACCTCACCTACAAGCCGCTGCTGCCGGAGGTGGTCGGCGCCTCCATCCTGCCCAGCAACGTAGTCGCGCCGCTGCGCCAGATGACCGGGCGCACTCGGCTCAGGATGGTGCGCGTGGAAGGCGTCGACGTCGGGTCGAAGACGGTGCACTACCGCGGCCGGGAACCGGGCAGCCTCGAGTACGATGAGCTGGTGCTGGCCTGCGGCCAGCGGCCCCGGGTGGATCTCATCGAGGGCATGGACCGCTATGGCAACCCGCTGGCGACCGTTGGCGACGCCCTGCACCTGCGGAACCGTATCCTCGCCCGCCTCGAGCAGGCCACCATCGAGCCGGACAAGGCGACGCGGGACTGGCTCACCCGGTTCGTCGTCGTCGGCGGCGGTTTCAGCGGCGTGGAAGTGGCCGGCGAGATTTTCGACTTCCTGTGCGCGGCCGTGCGCTACTACAAGAACGTTTCGGCGCAGGATTGCCGGGTCACCCTGCTGCACGCCGGCGACCGGCTGCTGCCCGAACTCTCGCCGCGGCTCGGCGAGGTGGCCGGGAAGAATTTCACGAAGCGGGGTATCGACGTGAGGCTGGACGCCCGTGCCGTGGGTGTCGACGCCGACGGCGTGACGCTGGAAAACGGCGAGCGGATCAGCGGAGCGACGGTGATTACGACTATCGGTACGCAACCCCAGCCATTCGCGGACGCCGTCGATCTGCCGAAGGACAGGGGGCGGTTCGTGACCGGGCCGGACATGCGGGTGGAGGGCGCGGACGGCGTCTGGGCGCTCGGCGACTGTGCGCTGGTGCCGAATGCGTGGGACGGTGAATACAGTCCGCCCACCGCCCAGTTCGCGGAACGCCAGGCCCGCGCGCTGGCCGATAATCTGCTGGCCAGCACGGCCGGCAGGGAGACCCGGGATTTCCGCTACCGGCCGCGCGGCCAGCTGGCTTCCATCGGTCATACCAAGGCGGTCGTGGAATTGCCCGGCCTGCGTTTCTCCGGCTTCGTCGCCTGGCTGGTGTGGCGTGCCTTCTACCTCGTGCGTATCCCGACATTCGCAAGGAAGGCACGTCTCTACCTGGAGTGGACCTGGGCCATGTTCTTCCCGCCAGACGTCGCCCACATGAATTTCGACCGCACCGGCATGACGAGTTCGGCGGTGGAGCGGCGGCACGGCGAGCCGGGCGAGTCCGGGCAGGAGATCGGCTGAATGTGCCGATGGCTTGCCTATTCCGGGCCCGATGTCTATCTGGACACCCTGCTCATAAAGCCCGAGCACTCCCTGCTGATGCAGAGCCGCTTCGCCCGCCAGAACTATGTGACCGGCCTGCCCGAGTTCCCGGACGGCGCTTTTCCCACCAATGGCGACGGCTTCGGGATAGGCTGGTATGGCGAGAAACCGCGGCCCGGTCTATACCGGGAACTGCGCCCGGCGTGGAGCGACGAGAACTTCGCGAGTCTGTCGGCCAGCATCAAGTCGCACCTGTTCATGGCCCATCTGAGGGCAGCCTACGACGGCATCGTCCAGCGCAGCAATTCTCATCCGTTCGTCTGCGAGAACTGGATGATGCAGCATAACGGCGAGGTGGAGGGATTCCAGTCGATGCGCCGCGAGCTACTCCTGGAGTTGTCGCCGGAAGCTTTCGCGCGAATCAAGGGCACGACGGATACCGAAGTCTGTTTTCAGCTGGCGCTGGACTATGGGCTGCAGGAGGACCCGAAGCGGGCCCTTGAGCGGATGGCCGGGCGCATCGAGCGGGCACGCGAAGCTTACGCCATCGACGGGCCTTTCCGCCTGACCTGTGCATTGTGCGACGGCGAGACTCTGTACGCGGTACGTTATTCGAGCGATCGGCGCTCGAAGACCCTGTACATCAACGAAGGCCCCGGTGCTCTGCAGCGGTTGACCGGCAGCGGCGAGCAACTGCCGGCGTCGGGCCATGTCGTCCTTTCGGAACCGCTCGACGATTGCGATCGCGACTGGGCGGCCATCGACGAGTCGGCGTTCGTGACGGTGCGGGGGGCGGAAGTCGAGGTAACTGATTTCAGACCCGCAGGCTAGCGTCATCAGCGGTATGCCTAGCTCCGTTGAGCCGACAGCTCCGCCCCAACGCTGGATCTGCGCGTCGCACGCTAGCCACTCGGTGTCAGAGGACTTGGTGCAGGCGGCTCTCGCCCATCGGCGGCGCAGGGACTAGGCGCGCTCGGCCGGCGCCGTCGATACGGTCGGAGGCGGATACAGTTCGTCCAGCGATCGGCTGCGGCCGGCTTCGGTGACCACGCGGGCGTGTTGCCGGCCAAGCCGGCGGGGCTCGGGCACGCCGCAGGAGTGAGCGATGATCCCCACTTCCTTCATGATGTTGCGCGCGTAATTGGCCACGCGCTCGGATTTGTTCTCCGGGACGAGGCCGCGCTGAAGCTTGGGGTTGTGCGTCGTCACACCTGTCGGACACGTATTGCGGTTGCACTGCAATGCCTGGATGCAGCCCAGCGCGAACATGAATCCCCGCGCAGAGACGACGAAATCCGCACCGACGCACAGCGCCCAGGCCACCTCCGTCGGGTTGACCCGCTTGCCCGAGCAGCCGAGCCTGATTCTCTTCTTCAGCCCGTGCCGCGTCAGCAGATCCGCGACCAGCGGCAGTGACTCCTGCAGCGGCAGTCCCACGTCGTCCATCAGCGCCATCGGGGCCGCACCGGTGCCGCCGTCGCCGCTGTCCAAGGTGATGAAGTCCGGCGCAGACTCGATTCCGCGGCGATGGACTTCCCGGCACAGTTCATCCAGCCAGCCATAGGCGCCGACGACTGCCTTGAAGCCGGTGGGCTTGCCGGTGACACTGCGGATATGCCCGACAATGTCGAGCAGATCCTCCACGCTGTCGATCTCCGGATGACGGTTCGGGCTGATGGAATCCTCCCCGGCCGGGATGCCGCGAATTCGCGCGATCTCTTCGGTCACCTTGCCGCCGGGCAGGATGCCGCCCTTGCCGGGCTTCGCCCCCTGACTCAGTTTCAGCTCGAACATGCACACCGCGTCGTGGGATGCCACCTCGCGCAGTTTTTCGTCGCTCAGGTGCCCCGCTCCGTCGCGCACACCGTACTTGGCCGTGCCGATCTGGAACACCACGTCGCAGCCCCCTTCGAGGTGATGGGGCGATAATCCGCCTTCGCCGGTGTTGAGCCAGATGCCTGCCTTTGCGGCGCCGAGGGACAGCGCACGCACCGCCGGCGTGGACAGTGCGCCGTAACTCATGCCCGAGATATTGAAGAACGAGGCCGTGTGGTAAGGGTGCTCGCAGTAGGGACCATAGGTTACGGGCTGCGGCGGCACTGCATCCTCCTCGAGTGTCGGGAAGGCACAATTCACGAACATCACCGTGCCCTCCGGCCGCAGGTCCCGGGTGGACCCGAAAGCGATGGTGTTGTCCAGGTCTTTCGCAGCCCGGTAGACCCAGGCGCGCTGGGCGCGATTGAAAGGCAGTTCTTCGCGGTCCATCGCGAAGAAGTACTGACGGAAGAATTCACCGAGGTGCTCGAAGAGATAGCGGGCGCGCCCGATGACGGGATAGTTCCGCCGTATCGTGTGGGTCTTCTGGGTCTTGTCCGCGACGTAGAGCGCGGCGACTACGAGCACGCCGAGCCCCAGCGCGAAGATGAAGAGAAAAGCCAGTAATTCCAGCGCCGTGAAGACGAAGGTGCCGATATCCTGCATGGTCTGTTTCCCGTGTTCGGTACGTGAGCGCCTGTCTGTGGAGGCGTCAGGGAATCTCGCGCGATCGCAACACCATCATCTTATCGATCTGCAGGTCCGCGATGGTATGCGGGATGCCGCCGGTGCCGTAGCCCGAGGCGCCCAGCCCTGCGAAGGGCATGCCGTCCACGCGGAAGGCCGTGTGCTCGTTTACCATCACCGCGGATGCGTTGACGCGATGGTAGACCCGCAGGGCCGTGTCCATATCGCGGGTGAAGACGGCGGCCTGGAACGCATAGGGCAGTGAATTGGCGCGGGCCACTGCCTCGTCCAGTTCGTCGTAGCCGTACACGCAGACCACCGGCCCGAACACTTCCTGCTGCGATACGCGAGCCTCATCCGGAGGGTCGAGAAGTACCGTCGGCGCGTAACAGTTCCCCTGCCGGCGCTCGCCGCCGGCGAGCAGTGTGGCGCCGGTGCGCCGCGCCTCGTCGACCCATTCGTCGACGCGATCGACCTCGCCCGGCCTGATCAGTGGTCCTACCTCGGTCGTCTCCATCAGGGGGTCCCCCGTTTCCAGCGCCTGCGCGCCGTCGGCGAGACGCCCCGCCAGTTCGCCGGCGATGCTGCGATGGGCGTAGACCCGTTGCACCGAAACACACACCTGGCCTGCGTGATAGAAGCCGCCTTTCAATATCGAGGGTATCGCCGCGTCGAGATCCGCGTCCGCGGCGGCGATCAGGGGCGCCGCGCCGCCGTGCTCGAGCGCGCAGCGGGTGCCGGGCGCCAGTTTCGAGCGCAGCATCCAGCCCACTTTGGCGCTGCCGATGAACGAGAAGAAGCCGACCCGCGGGTCGGTGACCAATGCTTCGGCAAGGGAAAGGTCTCTCGGCATGACGAAGCGGCACCAATCCTCGGGCAGGCCCGCCTCGTGCAGCATGGAGACGACGCTCCGGCACGAGAGCGGTGTGTCCTCCGCCGGCTTCACTATCACGGGACAGCCCGCCGCTACTGCCGGCACGACCTGATGGACGATGAGATTCAGCGGGTGATTGAAAGCACTTACGGCCACCACCACTCCGATGGGCTCTTTCGTCGTGAACCCGATCCGGCCGGCGCCGGACGCGGTGCCGGCGAGCGGTATCACGTCACCGGCCTCCGTGCGGATGGTCTCGATCGCGAGGCGCACACCGTCCACGGCACGGGCTGCTTCCACCCGGGAGTCGAGCAGCGGTTTGCCACCCTCTGCAGCCGCCTGCCGGGCGAGGTCCTCCTGACTGTGTGACATGAGATCCGCCAGTCGCTCGAGGATCGCGACCCGGTCGTGCAATGACAGCCATTGG
This sequence comes from uncultured Woeseiaceae bacterium, assembly GCA_964428605.1. GTDB lineage: Bacteria > Pseudomonadota > Gammaproteobacteria > Steroidobacterales > Woeseiaceae > Lentisalinibacter. The sequence goes on along the minus strand of CAYRZI010000110.1, from coordinate 184 downwards.
TCCCGGTCCGTGAACAGTCGGCGCGCCCCGGCGAGGGCGTTCTCGATATCCTCGGCGCCGTCCCTCGGCACCTCGCCGATGCGCTCTCCCGTGTAAGGCGATGTGACTTCCAGCATGCGCGCCTAGCTCCCCACGATCCCCGCCCCGATGATCTCGCCGAGCCGGCGGGTGAGTTCCCGGTTCT
>CAYRZI010000109.1:0-9070 GCA_964428605.1 uncultured Woeseiaceae bacterium | reverse complement strand
CCGTAACGGGCGGCTGGCCGCGCCGGGTCGATCGGCGCCGAGGCGAGCAGCACCGACAGGTAGTCTCCCGGCATCGCCTCGCCGCCGAGAAGCGCGGCGCCCCACCGTGCCAGATCCCGGGAGTTGCTGACGAAGCCGCCGGCGGTCCATTCGAGTCCGGGATGGAAGACCAGCAGCCCGTCCTCTGTGAGCGTCTTCCCCGGCAGCCCGAACGGATTGTCGTCCGCCAGATAGCCGGGTATCAGGCCGCCCAGGTTGCGGCGGTCCGACGGCGAGGTATGTGCGAGACCGAGCGGCTCCAGGAAGCGGCGGGCGACGCCCGCGTAGTAACTCTCGCCGATCGCCTTCCCGATGACGAGCCCGAGCAGCACGTAGCCCGTGTCCGTGTACGCGAAGCGCTCGCCGGCCGAAAACAGGGGCTCCTCGTCGAGAACGTAGCCGATCAGCTCTCGCGGCGTGAACGAGCGGCCGGTCGCCAGCCGCCGGGTGAACTCCGCGCCGAAGGCCTCGTCGTAGACGTGGTCGGGCAGGCCCGATCGATGCCGGAGCAGGTGGCGCAGCGTGATCGTGTCGTGGTTGGGCAGCCGGTCGTACCAGGGCTCCTCCCCCAGCCACTCGGCCAGCGGGTCGTCGAGCGCGAGCCTGCCCTCGCGCGAGAGCGCGACCATCGTCGCGCCCGTGAAGGTCTTGCCGATGCTGGCCGCCAGCATCCGGTCGTCCGGCCGCATCGGTTCGCCGGCCTCCACGTCGGCGAGTCCCGTCGCCGCGATCAACACCGAACCGTCGGGCAGCGCGCAAGCTGCCGTCGCGCCAGGGAATCCGTGTTCGGCCTGCAGCGCCTCCAGGGTGTCCCGGAACGCCTCCACCGGACCGGCCGCCGCCCGCGGAGACAGAGCAATGGCGGCCAGCAGCCCGAGCGCGGCCGCGTACAGTCCTACCGACCTAGGCATAGCGATTCGTGACGACGCCGATCGCCGCCCCCTGCCGGCTGAACATCGCCGCCCGGTTCAGCCAGACCACTACCACGGCCGCCGCGCAGAAGAGATACATGTCCCACGGCTGGGCATCCGGCCACAGCGGGTTGTTCAGCCAGAAGTGGAAGAACAGGGGCAGGAGGATGCTGCCGCGAGAGGCGTTGAACAGCGCGGTAACGATGAGCGCGGCGCCCACGGAACCCAGGAAGAAGGGCGTGAACGACCACGCGCCCTGGGGTGTGCCGCTCAGCAGGAAGGCCGGCAGGTGCCACACCGCCCAGACGATGCCCACCGCGAGGCCGGCCCAGAAGGGGACAAGCCGGCGCTGGGCCAGCGGCAGGGCGAGCCCGCGCCAGCCGAACTCCTCGACGGGTCCCTGGAACAGCATCACGAGGAGCGCCGTGACCAGCGCTCCCGCCGTGCCCGACCACCCGGACCACTCGTCCAGGTCGCCCTTCAGTGCCGCACCGGCGACGAACAACAGCGGGATGCCGAGGATCACGAAGGCGTACCAGGCGGGCGAACAGCGCCAGAGGGTGAGCCGGCGCAGGTAGCCGCCGAGCCCACGCAGGCCGGCGTGCCGCAACACGAGCGCCAAGGCGGCGATGCCGGGCGCCCAGACCGCCAGGAAGAACAGCGGGTTGCGGCCGCTGATCTCGCCGAACAAGGCCGTCACGGCATCGGGGGCCAATATAAACAGGCCGAACAGGCCCCAGGTGATGCCGAAGGTGATCAGCACGAACGGGACGAGTGCAGCCACCGGCACGGCGTCGACGTTCTGCGCGACCGGAGTGCCTGTCATGACGGCATCCTCGAGACTGATCCCACTCTATTGTCGGGGCGGCGCAGTAAGGCGTCCAGTGGTGCTTCGCGCAGGGACTGCCGGTAGCATCAGGGGTCAGGTTAGCCGGATCGATCAGCAGGAGACTCGATATGACGCAGATACTCGTCCTCTACTACAGCATGTACGGCCACACCGAGACCATGGCGAAAGCGGTTGCCGAAGGCGCTGCCGGCGTCGAGGGCACGGAGGTCACGGTGAAGCAGGTGCCGGAACTGGTACCGGAGAAGGTGCTGGAGGAATCCGGCGCCAAGACGGACCAGGAGGCGCCGGTGGCCGAACCGGGCGAACTGGCGGACTACGACGCCGTCATCTTCGGCACCCCGACCCGCTTCGGCAACATGTGCGCACAGATGCGCAATTTCCTGGACCAGACCGGCGCCCTGTGGATGAACGGCAAACTGGTCGGCAAGGTCGGCAGCGTGTTCACCTCCACCGCCTCCCAACACGGCGGCCAGGAGACGACCATCACCTCGTTCCACAACACGCTGATCCACCACGGCATGGTCGTGGTGGGCGTACCCTACACCTGCGATGCGCTGACGACGATGGACGAGGTGATGGGCGGCAGCGCCTACGGCGCGGCGACGATGGCGGACGCGGACGGCAGCCGCATGCCGTCGGAGAAGGAACTCACGATCGCCCGCTTCCAGGGCGAGCACGTGGCTAAGATCGCGCAGAAACTCGCTGCCTAGATCGGGGCGGACCAGTCGTCGCTACGCGGGCTGCAGGACGCTGAGCACGGTGATCCCGGCGATGAGCGCCCAGAGGACGACGAGAATGGTGGTCGCCCGCCGGTAGCCCTGCCGCAGCCGGTCTTCCAGCGCCTGGTCGCTGCCGTGTGCGCCGATCTCCTGCCACACCGCGAAATAACGCACCAGCGCCAGCCGGATGCCGACACCGCAGACGATGACGCCGGCGAACAGGACCATCTTCCAGGCGAGCCAGTCCGGTGCGCCGAGGAGTCCGGTCAGCGACAGCGCACCGGCAACGAGCAGCGCGAGCATCACGGCGTGCCGCACGGCGTGGTCGGCCAGGGCCAGAAGAGTGCCGGCGCTGGCCTTGCGCCGCCGATGGGTGAGCTCCACCAGCGCCAGCCAGCCGGCGGCGAAGAGCCCGGCGGCGGTGGCCAGGGCCGCGCCGCCCGGCAGATAGCCGTACAGGGCGGCCAGCGCGATCCCCATGCCCAGCTGCAGTATCAGCGCGTAGCGCACGTGCTGGTCCACGTCCATGAGGTGGTCCAGCAGACGGTCACGCTGTGCGAACGGCAGGCCGTCCGCGTACGAGACATAGCGGAAGGTGGAATTGATGACGAGTTCCGAACCCAGCCAGTAGCCGAGAACGGCGATGTGGGCGACCAGTAACGTCTGCAGCAGCATGGGTCTCGGCGGATCTCAGCCGGTCAGGCTCACCAGCTGATAGAGGTAGTCCTTCGGCTCGCCCACGTGAGCCTTGACGATCAGCCGGTCGTCGTCGGCGGTGGTCCACACATGGTAGGGCGGGTGATAGTCGACCACCGTGCCCTCGAACAGGAACTCGAAGTGATGGGTCTGCAGCGCGCCCGCCGGCACCTCCAGCGTCTCCCGGCCCCGATAGCGCAGGCCATAGCCGATGCGATGCAGCCGCGGGCCCGTCGAGCCGTTGAAGGCGAGAGAGCTGATCAGGCTGCCCGTCACCCACTGGTCCTCGTCCGGGCGGGAGAAATCGAAGGCGGTGGTCATCCAGGCGTCGCTGGCGATGGCATGACTGCCGAAGGTCTGCAGCGGCGCGGCGGCATCGAGCACCTGGCTCAGGCGGCCGTCCTCGACATTGAACGACTCGCAGGCGCCGCCCTGCTCGTCGAAGAGGTACCAGCCGGTGCCGACGAAACGATCCTCCACCGTGAGCCGCACGAAGGCGTCCAGCGGCCGCCAGTCGGCATCCACGGCGCAGAGCACGTCGCGCAGCACCTCGCCCTCGTCGATCTCGCTGCGGGCGCGCAGGATGCGCCGCCCGTCCGTGTGGATGGTGACGGCGAAATGCTCGCGGCCACGCTCGCCGGCCGGACCGAGATAGGCCAGGTGCCCCTCACGGGTGCGGTGGCGCATGCTCATTCGCTGCGGCCTTCGGCGTCCTCCAGCGCCTCGTCCATGGCTTTCTTGCGGTCCCTGCCCGTCTCCTCGACCTCCTTCGCCCGGTCGATGGTGTCGGTCATCGGGTCGAAGACGGTCTCCCGGTCCTCGTAGGCCTCGCCGGAATCCGCGGCCTCCTCTTCGGCACCGCCACAGGCGGCCAGCACCGCACAGGCACCGATCAGCAGCATCTTGCGCATCTCACTCTCCCAGGTTCCCCATGACACGCCCGATGAACAGGCGCAGCAGTTCGTTGATGGTATCGATGTTCTCCGTGAGCCGGTGATCGCCGTCGACCACGTGCAGCGAGGCCAGCGCCTCGCGCGCGAAACGGATGCTGTTCTCCACCGGCACCACGTCGTCGCGCCAGCCGTGTACGATCGCCAGCGGGCAGTCCGGCGGCGGCGGCGTCAGCTCCTCGTAGCCCGGCATGTAGTAGGCGGGTGCCAGCACGAACACGCCGTCCACCGGCTGCACGGCGCTGGCGCCCGTGGCGACGTGACCGCCCATACTGGAGCCCACCAGGATTGTCGATCGTCCGGGCCGGTCCATGCCGCCCAGCACACCCACGAGCTTCTGTACCCGCTGGGTGGGATCGGCGATGCCCTGGTAATCGACCGAGTCGGCGCGCGCGCCCAGCTCGCGCACCATCGCCGCCATGGCGGTGATCTTGCTGCCCCAGGGGCCACTTTCCTGGCCGTGGGAAAAGATGACGTCGAGATCTTCGATCATGGATCCTCCTTCATTGCGCCGCCCGCAACCGCTGGCGGATCTCCTCGCGGGCCTCGCGCAGGATGGTGTCACGGTCGAGGCTCGCCAGGATGTCGGCGACCACCCGCTTGGGCCCGCCCTCGCCCCAGGACTTGCCCTGGGCGAGATACTGGTCCGCGACCCGGCCGACCACGTAGGTGCTGTAGTACGCAATCGCGCCCTGGGCCCCGGCGGTGACCAGCGTGGACAGCCCGCCGGTACCCACCTTCAGCGCGCTGGAAACGAAGTGCACGGCCCAGACGGTGCCCATCAGCGCCGCCGCCTCGGTCATGATGACGCGCACCAGCGAGCCGGCCTCCCGGCGGGCAACGGGCAGGTCGTAGATGCGCGAGAGATGCAACACCATACCGACGTCGACGAAGGCAGCGGCGAACAGATCGGCCACCGGCACCGGGTTAAGCGCCACGGTGGCGCCCTTGGCGATGCAGTAGGTGCGCACCACCCGCTCGGCCACCCGCCGGCGCGCCTCCACGATGCGCCGGCCCACCTTGTCGCTGAGATCGGCCGCGAAGATGGAAGCGTTCAGGGCCGCCAGCGTCTTGCCCTCCCGGTCCAGGATGTCCCAGAGTCGCAGCCGCAGCGTGTCCACATCCGCGGGCGGACGACGGCGGGTCTCGTGCTCGGCGCCGTCCCGGGTGCGGGTGATGACCGTACGCGGCGCCGGATCCGCGGCGGCCGGGATGACGTTGCGCGCATCGATCAGACCCTCGACGCGGTTGCGCAGTGCCGCCAGCAGCGCATCCCGCTCGGCGTCGTCGTAACGGTCGGCCTTGTTCAGCACCAGCACCACGGGGCGGCCGAGCCGCACGATGGCCTGCAGCGCATCGAATTCCGTCGCGGTCATGTCGCCGTCGACGACGAACATCACCAGGTCGGCGCGGGCGGCGACTTCCCGCGCCAGCGCCTCCCGCTCCTCGCCGCCGGCCTCGTCGATGCCGGGCGTATCGATCACGAATACCCCGCCCGCCTCTTCCTCGCGGAGCGCATGCATCGCGCTCTCGCGGGTCTCGCCGTGCAGGGGACTGACGGTGAAGCGGGTCTCGCCGATCAGGGCATTCAGCAGCGACGACTTGCCGGTACTCACCCGGCCGAAGGCGGCGATGTGGAGGTGGCCGTGCTCGAGCTTCTCCAGCATGGCCTGGACCTGGCGGTAGTCGTCGGCCAGCGCTTCGCGCACGCCGCCGGGCAGGCGCCGGTCGCCGAGCAGTTCGCGCAGGCTCTCGCGGGCCAGATCGAGATGATCGCCGCTCGGGTCGGGATCGGCAACCGGATCGGCAACAGGTTCGCCAATCCCGCCGGTCCTACTCGTCCCGGAGTTTCGCCTGTTCCCGGAGGGCGATCTGCGCCACGCGCCGAACACCCGTTTCCAGATACTCACTCAGATTTTCCTCGAACTGCTCGGCGGCCGCTTCCGGCGAGAATCGTCCCCGGGCGGCGAGGGCCTGGACCAGGCTGCGGCCCAGGGCATCGAAGATGAGGCCATAGGCTACGGCATGCACCAGCCCGCCCGCCACTGTGCCCACGCCGGGGAAGGCCTTCAGCCCGTTGCCGGCCACGGCGAGGGTGAGCGGCAGCGCCCTGCCCACGCGGCTCTGGCTGAGGTTCAGGAACTGCTCGATGTCGAGATCCCGGGGAGAGATGCCGTACAGGGCCGACAGCGCGCGGGTCATCGCCGTGCCGAGATAACCCTGGATCACGATGTCCGTGCCGGGGCTCACCGCCGCCAGCGCGCCGATCACCGCCTTGCGCGTATATGAGCGGATGATCTCCTCGGCCCTGCGGGCCCGGTAGGCGGTCTCGGCCGCCTGCAGCTTCTCGGTGGCGAGCGCGAACACGGCCGCATCACGGCGCCGGTCCATCTCGTCCCGGCGGCGGGTGAGCTGCTCGTTCAGCGCCAGCACCAGCTCCGCGATATCGGGTTCGCGCGCACGGCGGCGCTCGACGAGCTCTCCGTCCGCGCGCTCCTCCGTGACGGTCTCGTCCTCGCGGGCGCTTACCCGTACCGCGACCGCCGGCGCCTCCGGCCGCAGGTCCTGCAGGCGGGCCTGCAGGCGCTCCATCACCTGGTGGAGTTCTTCCTCCCTGTACTGGTCAGTCTTGTTCAGCACCAGGATGGTCGGCTTGCCGACGGCGACCACCTGTCCGAGCGCCCCGGCCTCCTGCCGGCTCAGATCGCCGTCGCAGAGGTAGAGCACCACGTGGGCACGCAGCGCCTCCTCCCGGGCGAGGTCGTCGAACTCGCCGCCCACCGCGCCGGTGCCGGGGACGTCGGTCAGCACCACTTCCTCGCCGTTCGGGCTGTGCCACTGATAACGGGCGATCTCGCGGGTGGAGCCGCCCACCGGGCTGGTCTCCACGGCCGCACCGGGCACCAGTGCACGGATCAGGGAACTCTTGCCCGTGCTGATCTCGCCGAACAGGGCGAGGTGGATGCGCCCGGTGGCGCGCCGCTCGTCGAGTGAGGTCAGTTCGCTTCGGGCCGCGGCCACGTCCACGCCGGCGGCCTCCGCCGCCGCCAGCCGGTCCTTCAGGGCGTCCTCCGAGAACACCGGCTGCTTCTCCTCCTCCCGGCGGGAGCGCCGCGGCAGCAGAAAGCGCCACACCACCCAGACGGCAGTAACGGCGATCGCGGTGAGCACCCCCGCATAGGTGACCACCAGCCACACCGGCGCCTCACGCAGACGGTCCCAGACGTTGAGTGCGGACTCGGTGATGAACAGCATGCCCGCGATCACCGCCACGAACAGCAGGATCACCGCCAGGATCAGCACGGTGCGCAGGATGCGATCGACCTTCATGAGGATGACAGTCTAATTCCGGGGACAGTTAACTCAATTGCCAATTGAGTTAACTGTCCCCGGAATTGCGCGCGGTCCACGCGATCGTGAGCGCCAGTGCCAGCGGGATCAGCCGCTCGGCGACATCGCCCGGCGTGTGGGGCAGCCAGTGCAGGGCGACGGTGAGACCGAAGCCGGCGAGCAGGGTGGCAAGCGTGCCCCGCGCGCCGATGCGATAGCCGAGCACGCGCATCAGCAGCAGCGGCCCGAAGGCCGAGCCGACGGCGTGCCAGGCGAACAGCACGCGGGTAAAGATGTCCTCGGCGACGAAGATCGCCAGCAGGGCCGCCGCGATGCACAACAGCACCACCGTCAGCCGCGACACCGACAGGCGCGAGCCCCGCCCCGGCGTAGCCGCGTTCCAGTCGTGGGCCGCCGAGGAGGCCGCCACCAGCAACTGGCTGTCGGCCGTGGACATGATCGCCGACAACACCGCCGCAAGGACGATACCGGCGACGAAGGGCGGCAGCGCCCGCGCCGACACCTCGAACAACACCTGTTCGCCGTCACCGACGTCGTAGAGCACCCGGGCACAGAGCCCCAGCAGCAGCATCCCGGCATACACCAACACGGCCCAGGAGATGGCGATGACGCGGGCCCGCCTGAGCGACGGTTCGTCCCGCAACGCCATGAAGCGGTTCACCACGTGGGGCTGGCCCGGATAGCCGAGGCCGATGCCCAGCGTGCCGAGCACGAACGCCACCCCCATGGCGCCGCTGAAGGGCCCGGTGAGCGACAGCTCCGCCGGCGAGGCGGTGGCGACAAGCCCGGCAGCCAGCTCGCCGACGCCGCCGAGGGCAACCAGCGCGGCCGCCGGCACAACGACGGCAGCCGCCACCATCATCAGACCCTGGACCATGTCGGAGACGGAAACCGCCCAGAAACCGCCGAGGAACGTGTAGGCGAGCACGATGGCCACGCCGGTCAGGATGGCCGCCTCCCGGGACCAGCCGAAGTGGGACTGGAACGCCTTGCCCGCGCCCTCGAACTGGGAGGCGATGTAGAAGATGAAGCAGAACAGCACGATAGCCGCGGCCACCCGCAGCACCACCTTGCGTGCCGCGCCGAACTCCGCCGGCGCAACGATCTCCGCCAGCGTGATGGCGCCGGTCTCCCGGGACAGCACCCGCAGGCGGGGCGCGATCAGGAACCAGTTGATCAGGAAGCCGCTCAGCGTGGCCGGGAACAGCCACAGCGCGGACAGGCCCCAAGAGTATGCAGCGCCGCTCACCGCCAGCAGCGTCCAGGCCGACGACGAGCTGGCCGAGCCGCTGAGTGCCGCCAGCCACGGCCCGAGCCGGCGGCCGCCCAGGAAGTAGTCGGTGTTGTCCCGGTTGCGGCTCTGCGCCCACACGCCGATGCCGACGAGCGCGACGCCGTAGACCAGCAGCGTCCAGAGGATGACGTCGTTCTGCTCCATGCGCCGGCCATGTTACTGCAACACCCGCGCGAGGAGCGTCAGGCCCGACCCGGTTCTTTTATGGCCGCCCTGCGGGGGTATCCATCTTGCTCCCGACAAAAGGTCGCGGCGATGGA
>CAYRZI010000108.1:0-9114 GCA_964428605.1 uncultured Woeseiaceae bacterium | reverse complement strand
TCGGTTCGGGCGCGGTGTTCGATTTCGACTTCGCGGGTGATGCGGACTTCAGCCCTGCCATCCAGGTGACGAGCGGCGAGGGCTACGGCGCCGGCGTGCACGTCGGCTTCGTGGCGTTCACGGGCTACACGGCGGGTTTCGCCGCCGGCTACGAGAACTTCGTGTTCAAGGTGAAGGGCGACACGGGCAATCTGACGGCCTTCGAGGTGAAGTTCATCGGCAACGGCGATACGAGTCAGACCTATGATCTCACGACCTATGGCGGGGTGACCGACCTCGGCAACGGTTGGCTGCAGGTGTCGATCCCGATGAGCGACTTTGCGGCGACGGTCGGCGGCAACGACGGCTTCCTGCTGGGTCCGCTGGGCGGTCAGGCTGCGCCGTTCACGCTGCTGCTGACCGATATCGGCTTCACGGGCACCGCCGGCGGCGGAGGCGGCACCGCCGGTAATATCGTCGTCAACGGTGACTTCGAGACGGGCACGTTCGACGGCTGGGAGCAGTTCGACGGCGGCGGCGTCCAGGCGATCGTCACCGACAATCCGGCTGCCGGTACGTATGCGGCGAATCTGAATATTCCCGTCCGCGGCGCGGGCGATCCCGGCATCGACAACCTGATCAAGAACTCCAATCTTGAAGCGGGCAATCTCTCGCCGAATGCCTCGGTGACCGTGTCGTTCGATATGCGCGGCGAGCTCTCGGGGGCGGGTGGCGTGATATTCGCCGAGCTGTTCTCCGAGCTCACGGGCGGCGGCACGTCCAAGGCGGAGATTCTGAGCGGCGCGCCGCTGACGCCGACCGTCGACTGGACCCCTTACAGCTTCACCACCACCCTGGGGGCGGACGTCAGCGGCGGCGTGACGCTGCAGTTGAAGGTCGGCTGCGGCGGCGTCGAGGGCTGCGGCGCCGATATCTACTTCGACAACGCCTCCATCGTGATCAATTGATAACAAGAATCGGATCCAGACCAGATTCTTTGCAGAGAGCGGATTCATGCAAGCACTAGCCACCTTACGCCGGTTCCGAAATCTGGCGACGATCGTTCCGGTTCTGGCTCTCGCCGCCTGCGGCCAGGGCGACGGGCCCGAATCGATCCCCAACGAGCCGGTGACACCACTGCCTCCGGTTGCCCCCGGCTTCTGCGATCCGATCAACTTCGAGCCGGAGTGTTCCAATCCGGAAATCGTGAATTTCAACGGCGGCGCGACGATCATCGTCGATAATCCCGACCCGAGCGGCATCAATACCAGCGACCGGGTCGCCCAGATGCAGAAATTCCCCGACGAGGTCTTCGGCGGCACGCTGCTGAACCTGGACGAGCCCGTCGACTTCAGCGAGGGCGAGTCCTACACGGTGAAGGTCTGGTCGCCGCGCCCGGTCACGGTTTCGTTCAAGCTCGAGGAGCAGGGCAATCCCGCCGGCGGTCTGACCGTCGACGAGGACCACAGCGGCAGCGGCAGCTGGGAAGAGCTCTGCTTCGACTTCACGGGCCAGGCGGTCCCGCCGCCCGTCGTCGCGCTGACGATAATCTTCGATAACGGCACGCTCGGCCAGGCAGACACCGACCCTGACAACTGGACCTTCTATTACGACGACATCACCCAGGTGGAGAGCTGTGAGGTCGCCGGCGGTCCCGGTGACATTCGGCCCGATGCGGCGCTGTACACGAGCGACGGCGCCCCCGACCTGCTCATTCCCGACGACTACGCGGAGCGCACGCCCTTCGGCTCGGGTTCGGTCATCGATCCGGACTACGCGGACGACGACACGTTCAGCCCGGTACTGTCGGTCTCCAGTGGCACCGGCTACGGTGCCAACGTCGCCCAGGTCGGGTTCATCGGCTTCCCGGAAGGTTTCCTGACCCAGTACGAGATCGTGGACTTCAAGGTCAAGGGCATGCCCGACTTCGTGATCTTCGTGAAGCTGTTCGACGGCGTCGATGCGCTGCGTCTGAACCTCACGAGCAGTGATTACGCGGAGGAACTGACCGACGGCTGGTTCCAGGTCTCGATCCCTGTCGCCGATTTCACTGCTGTGGGTCAGGCCACCGGCATCGTCTTCGAGAGCGACGACTCCTCGGAGACGGAGTTCCGGATGCTGCTGAACGACATCGGCTTCAGCGGCACCGGCACCTATGTGCCCGCCGACCCGGGCATCATCCCGGAGGTGACGCTCTACGATCGGGACGGGACGCCGGACCTCGAGTTCGGCGTGGATTACACGGAGATATCGACATTCGGCTCCGCTGCGGAACTGGACGACGATTTCCGGGGCGATCTCGACTTCCGGCCGGCGTGGGCGGTGACCACCGGTTTCGGCTACGATATCTGGAACGCGCAACTCGCCTACCTCGGCTTTGAACCCGGTTTCGCCGCGCCCTACGCGACCCTCGACTTCAAGGTCAAGGACCTGAGTGGCGACGTGATCCGCGTGAAGTTCCTCGACGATCCGGATCCTCCCTACGTCGATATCGACGTGACGGATTCGGCGTACGCTACTGCCCTCGGTAACGGCTGGTATCAGGTATCCGCGCCCCTCACCGAGTTCCAGGGAGTCGATACGGCGACGGGACTGCTCTTCGAAACTATCTCTCCGGCACCGGCCGAGTCCTTCACGTACCTGCTGACGGACATCGGTCTCAGCGGCGATGCCCCCGTCCCCACCCCGGTTGCGGTGGATTTCGAAGCCGATCCCGGTAGCTACAGCTTCGACAATTTCGGTGGCGGCGAGTCGACCGTGATCGCCAACCCGGATCCCGGCGGCATCAACGCCAGCGGCCAGGTCGTGCAGATGACCAGGAGCGACGCATCCGATTTCGGCGGCAGCACGCTCGCCCTGCCCGAGGGCGTGGACTGGAGCCAGGGCGAGACCTTCAGGATGAAGGTGTGGTCCCGGAGGCCGGTGCCGGTGCTGTTCAAGGTGGAGGGTACCCCAGCCACGGAGCGCTCCGGTGATCACTCCGGTGGCAGTGTCTGGCAGGAGTTGTGCTTCGACTTCACGGGCGACAATGCGGGAACGCCCGTTACCGGCATCTCGGTATTCTTCGATCTGGGTACGGTCGGCGACGTGGGGAACGATCCGGAGAACTGGACCTTCTACTACGACGACATCGAACAGACGACCGAGCCTTGCCCGACGCCCACCGCCGTGGACTTCGAAGGCGATCCGGGGAGCTACAGCTTCGCCGACTTCGGCGGCGGCGAGTCCACGGTGATCGCGAACCCGGATGCCAGCGGCCTCAATACGAGCGCCCGGGTCGTGCAGATGACACGGACCTCGGAGTCCGACTTCGGTGGCAGCACACTGGCGCTGCCCGACGGCGTGGACTGGACGCAGGGCGAGGTCTTCCGGATGAAGGTGTGGTCGCAGCGGGTCGTACCGGTGCTGTTCAAGGTAGAGGGTTCCCCGCCTGCGGAGCGGTCCGACGACCATGACGGTGGCAGCGCCTGGCAGGAACTCTGCTTCGATTTCACCGGCGACAACGCAGGCCCGCCGGTCACCGGCATCTCGATTTTCTTCGACCTGGGTACGGTCGGCGACGTAGCGAATAACCCGGACGACTGGACCTTCTACTACGACGACATCGTGCAGACGAGTGAGCCTTGTCCGGTTGCGCCGCCGGCACCGGATTTCACGACGATCACGTTCGACGACCCGGCGACGACCTACACACTGACCGATTTCGGCGGTACGGCCTCCACGGTGACGAACGACCCGGCCGGCGGCACGAACCAGGTCGTGCTGACGGTGAAGTCGGATACGGCCGAGGTGTGGGCTGGCACGACGGTGTCGACCCTGCCGGGTGAGACGGTGCCGGTGATCCCGCTGGATGCCTCGAATACCGAGATGTCGGTCCGCGTGTACTCGCCGGATGCGGGTATCCCGGTGCGGCTGAAGATCGAGGATGCGTCGAACGGCGCGGTCTCGGTGGAAACCGAGGCGCTCACGACGGCCGTCAACACGTGGGAGACGCTCACATTCGACTTCGCCAGCGAAGCCGCGGGCACGACGGCCTTCGACCCGGCGGCGGCGTACAACAAGATCTCGATCTTCTTCAATTTCGGCACCGACGGTGCGACGGCGGGCGAGAAGACCTACTACTTCGACGACATTGCCGTCGGGGCAGGTCCGGGAGACCACGGTCCGGGCACGGCGGGTGTGTTTACCGAGACCGCCACCGAGTCGACCATTACGGTGACGAGCATCACCAACAGCATCGATTTCGGCGGCAACAACACGGTGGTCGATCCGGACAGCACGGCGATCCCTGCCTTCGAGGGCGACGTCGTCCTGTCCATCGACTATCAGGACAGCGGCTCCACGTTCGGCGGTGCGGTTCTGAATTTCGGAGGTGTGGATCTGACGGCGTACGACACGCTGAATTTCACGATCGACACTTCGGGCATCGCCGGGTTTGCCGATCTGACGGTGCAGATCGAGCCGCCGGGCGCGGGTGCGGCCGGCACGAACGTGCTGCTCTCGAGCTATACGCCGGTGGCCACCTCGGGTAACTGGGCGACGTATGCGATCCCGCTGGCCGATTTCACGGCGACGACCTTCGCTGCGGTCGACAACCTCGGCTTCTGGAACCCGGTCGATGGCGGCGGTCTCGCCTTCGGTACCGTGTACGTGGATGACATCTACTTCTCCACGGAGAACGGTACCGGCGGCGGCGGAAGCGGCGGCGCCGAGCTTCTGACCAACGGCGACTTCGAGGCGAGCGATGCTGACAAGGCGCCCTGGCTCAACTCCGGTGGCATCGCGACGAATAACTTCTACACGGCCGATGCCGCCGATGGCCAGCAGGTATTCGAGACGAACCTCAGTCAGGTGGCGGCTATTACCCAGGGCACGGAGTACGTCCTGACGTTCAGGGCCAGGGCATCGGTCGCCCGCGACATCATCGCGGGTATCGGCCTCAACGGGGCCCCGTTCACGGCGGAAACGTCGACAGTTCCGCTGACCACGGAATGGCAGAGTTTCAGCTACAACCTGACGGCGGTCGCCGACATCGGCACTGCAGAGAGCCGTGTACTGTTCGACATGGGCGGTGTTACCAGCACCGTCAACATCGACGACGTCAGTCTGACTCCTGCAGGGGGCGGCGCCGAGCTTCTGACCAACGGCGACTTCGAGGCGAGCGATGCTGACAAGGCGCCCTGGCTCAACTCCGGTGGCATCGCGACGAATAACTTCTACACGGCCGATGCCGCCGATGGCCAGCAGGTATTCGAGACGAACCTCAGTCAGGTGGCGGCTATTACCCAGGGCACGGAGTACGTCCTGACGTTCAGGGCCAGGGCATCGGTCGCCCGCGACATCATCGCGGGTATCGGCCTCAATGGCGCCCCCTTCACGGCGGAAACGGCGACGGTCCCGCTGACGACGGACTGGCAGAGTTTCAGCTACAACCTGACGGCGGTCGCCGACATCGGCACTGCCGAGAGCCGTGTGCTGTTCGATATGGGCGGTCTGACCAGCACCGTCAATATCGACGACGTCAGCCTCACCGAGGCCAGCGGCGGCAGCGGCGGTGGCGGCGGCAGCGCTGCCGGGGAGCTGACGGTCAACGGCGGCTTCGAGGCCGGTGATCTGACCGGCTGGGAGACGTTCGACAACGGCGGCACGGTCACCGTGACGACGGACGCCTCCGGCGGCAGTTTCGCCGGCAACGTCAATGTCACGATCCCCGGTAATCCGACGCTGAAGCAGTCCAATCTGGCGGCCGGGTCGTTGACGGCGGGTCAGCAGGTGACGGTGTCGTTCGACTGGAAGGGCACGGATGCGAACGGCGGTGTCGTGGACGTGGTGCTGTTCTCCGAGCTGAGCGGGGGCGGTGTCTCGCAGACGGACCAGATTCTCAGCGGCGGTGGCTTCCCGACGGACTGGACCACCGTGGGTCCGTTGACGATCACACTCGGCCCCGACGTCAGCGGCGGCGTGACTCTGCAGTTCACGGCGATCTGCGGCGGTGCCGCCGGATGCGTCTCCGACGTCTTCGTCGACAACGTCTCCGTCGTGGCCGACTGATGGCGGAGCGGACATCCAGAATGTATCGAGTCGACGTTCTTCAGGAACTCAAATATCAGGAAAGAGTAGTCGCTATGGCCAAACCGAGCTTCTTCAACCGTATGGCCCTCATCGGCACCCTGCTGATCAGCGTGCTGATCCTTGCCACGCCCGACATCGGTTACGCCCAGGCGAACAAGATCGAAACCTACAAGGACGAGCAGGGCTGGAAGCTCAAGGTCGATGGCGAAGACTTCTACGTGAAAGGCGTCGTCTGGAGCTACTCACCGCGCGGCCAGAACTACAGCTACGGCCTGTTCAACGAGTCCGACGACTTCATCCGCAAGGTGCTGGACTATGACTTCGGCCTGATGAAGAAGATGGGCGTGAACACGATCCGCAGCTTCACGACGATCCCGCCGGAGTGGGTGGAGTATATCTACCGCGAGCACGGGATCATGACCGTGATCAATCCGCTGATGGGTCGCTACGGCTATACCGTCAACGGGCAGTGGGTGCCCTTCACCGATTACTCGGACCCGATCACGCGCGCCACGCTCAAGCGCGACATGCAGGAATATGTGCGCCGCTACAAGGACACCCCCGGCGTGTTGATGTTCGCGTTCGGTAACGAGAGCAACTACGGCCTGTCCTGGTCGAGCTTCGAGATCGAGAACCTGCCCGAGGGCGAGCAGAACACGGCGAAGGCACGCTACCTGTACAGCCTGTTCGAGGAGGTGATCTCCGCGGGCCAGGCCATCGCGCCCAACCATCCGTTCAGCATCGTCAACGGCGACATTCAGTACATCGACCTGATCGCCGAGCTGGTGCCCTCCCTCGACGTGCTCGGCAGTAACGTCTATCGCGGCCCCAGCTTCACGGATCTCTGGCAGCAGGTGGACGAGAAGCTCGATCTGCCGGTGGTCTTCTTCGAGTTCGGCAGCGACGCATTCAACGCACGCACGTTCCAGGAGGACCAGGCTGCCCAGGCTATGATCCTGAAAGAGCAGTGGCAGGAGATGTACCAGCAGGCCTATGGCAATGGCGGCGTGGGGAATGCGATCGGCGGTTATATCTTCGAGTGGCGCGACGAGTGGTGGAAGTACCTGCAGACGGAGAACCTCGACATCCAGGACACCAATGCATCCTGGTCGAACCAGGCTTACCTGTTCGACTGGACGCCGGACGGCAACAACATGAACGAGGAGTGGTTCGGCATCGCCGCGCTGGGTACGCCCAATGCGGAGGGCGTCTACAAGGCGATTCCACGCATGGCCTATGACGTCATGAAGGAAGTGTTCTCGATGGACCCCTACGAGGCGTCCAGGAGCGAGATCAACAGCATGTTCGCCACCATGGACGTGGACTACTACGAGCTGCGTGGCGACGTCCGCCGGGTGAAGGCGGCGGTGGTCGAGTCCGAGCGCCGGCTCCGGTTCACGGGCGGCCGGTTCCAGGCCGAGTTCGTTACCCGGGGCGAGGAACAGCCCATCGAGGAGGAGGGGGAAAATGCCCTGGAGTTCAGCGACGGGCAGATGGTATTCCTGGATTTCGCGTTCAATCCGAATTCCCGGCTGGACGGCCAGTTCACGCTGAACGTCCTCGGCGACGTCGCCGACAAGCGTCCGTTGGAATTCTCCTACGGCGACCGGGGTCTGGAACGCGAGATCGAAGTGGCCACGGAAGAGATCGAGGGTATCCCGGTCAGCCCGGTCAGAATCGACGACGGCCGCCGCATCGAAATCTACGACTTCAATGCCCAGTATCGCGGTGACAACTTCGACCTGGAGGCCTTCTATCACACGCCCCGGTTCCACTGGGGCTACGAAGGCGATTTCTACGGGCTCGTCGCGGAAGCCACCGACATCGCCGGTATCGACGTGTGGGACGCCAGCGCTCCCTCGGGGGTCGAGTTCAAGGGCAAGGGCGCGTTGGAGGGGCTCACGGTACTCGCCGGTCCCGAGGTGTACTGGGGCGCCAACCCGAAGGCCATCCTCAAGTACGACTGGAATCTCGCGGACATGGACTGGACCTTCATCCATTCCGAAGACGTGGCGCGCCGCGGCGAATCAGTGGGCGGCGCCGGGCAGACCGAACGCCAGTCCCGGCAGACGACGATCTACACGAAGAAGGAGTTCGCGAACGGCTGGGAGCTGGAGCTCGGTGGCATCATGTCCGCGACGGAGAAGGTAGGCGAGAAGTTCGATCGCTTCGCCGCCGGCAACGTCTTTCTGGACGAGGTGGAGTGGGAGGATACGCTCGGCTTCAAGGCGAAGCTGACCTTCCCGCTGCTCGGCACCCGGAGCTTCGTCTCCGCCGAGCATGCCGGGATCGTCGCCGATGCCGGCCAGTACCACACCGTCTATGGCGTAACCGACCCGAGCAACCTCCCGTACTCCGGGCTGGGCAACAAGCGGGAGTACATCGCCGGCTCACAGATGTTCTTCGGCAACTGGATGGTGTTCCCGCGGGTGATGTACCGGGACAACCTGGTGCACGCCAACCCGCTGATCGAGCCGGAGATCGAAGACGGCATCCTCGCTCCCGGGGTCAACCCGCGTAATCGGGACACGGATCCGTTCGCGGTGCTCGGCAATCGCGAGGCGCGCGCGGGCGAGATCTACTTCACCTGGGATCCCACCGGCGCGACGCCCTACTATGACTGGGACAACGAATGGCGGGAGGACGCGCGCTTCGCCTTCGACTTCGGCGGCACCTACACCAATTTCCCGACGTTCACCGATTCCTACCGCTTCTTCTTCGCTCCCACGGAGTCGAACGCGGCGTTCGGCGAGGGTCTGCCCGCCGAGGACGTCTGGACGGTCTCCAGCCGTATGACGATCAACACGCCAAACCGGAACCGCTATATCATCAGGGGTATCCGGGGCTTCCAGCAGTCGACGGGCAGCCCGACGGGCGGCACCCGGGACTTCTGGGAAGTGCACGGCAAGGCGGTCCTGGGCGGCCGTCACGTCCTGTCCGGCTACTTCATGAAAGACCGCTGGGGCCCTTACGACTTCTACCGGCAGTTCAACATCACGTTCCCGGAACAGTTCGAGCTCGATTACTCGTATCTGCTCGGCACGGGTTTCGGCGCCATCTCTG
>CAYRZI010000107.1:0-9175 GCA_964428605.1 uncultured Woeseiaceae bacterium | reverse complement strand
CTGACGTCGCTGGAGATCCAGATTCCCCTGCACGAGGCCGCAGCCGCACGCCTGCAGCCGACGGCGAATCTGGATTCCTGGTCGGCCTACCATCTCGGGCTTCAGCATGTGTATCGCTTCAATCGCAGGGACAATGCGAGCGCGGCCGAACTCTTCGCCCATGCGATCGAGCGTGATCCGGAATTCGCGCGCGCGCATGCCGGTCTGTCTTTCGTGCACTTCCAGTCGGCGTTCCTGAGACAGACCGACGACATCCCCGGCGAGATCGCGCAGGCTCGGCGTTACGCTCAACACGCCGTCGATATCGATCCGCTCGATCCGTTCGCGAATTTCACGATGGGCCGCAGCTTCTGGCTGGAGGCGGATCTCGAGCGTGCGGCGGCGTGGCTCGAACGGGCCACGTCACTCAGCCCGAACTATGCGCAGGGCATCTATGCCCACGCGTGGACGGAGACGATGGCCGGCAATAGTACAGAAGCCCGCGAGGGAGTTGATCTTGCGATGACGCTGAGCCCGCTCGACCCGTTGTATTACGCGATGTTGGGCACGCGCGGCTTCATTCACATGGCGCGGAACGAGTACCACGAGGCTGCCGTATGGGCGGACCGCGCGGCACGGTCGCCGGGCGCACATGTTCTCATTGCGATGATCGCCGCGGCGGCCCAGGAACTCGCGGGCGACGAGGTACGCGCGAGGAAATGGGCCGCCAACGTCCGTGCGCGCAATCCATCACTGACGCGCCGGGATTTCTTTCGCTCGTTTCCGCTGCAGCAGGAAGCGATGCATTCGAGGATCTCGGCGGCACTGGAGAAGCTGGGTGTCTGAACCGAGGCAGCACGCTGCGCTTCGATCGCCAGGCAAGGACAATTGTCACCGTTTCGGGGATCGGCGTCCCGCGGGTCACGCCGCTTCTCCGGTCCGGGCGGCCAGCATCTCCCGCGTGAGGCCGCCGAGCCCTTCCACCTGCTCCCCGCGCCGGGACGGGCACGCGTTGATCCGAAGACTGATCAGGGGCCCCGGCGAACGTGCCTGCCGGCGCGGTCGCGCTGCCTTCCTTGCTCATGTAACCCGCCACCAGCATGCCGAGCATGGGCAGCATCTGCTTTAGGGTCGAAGGATCCAGGCCCGTCTGCCCCGCGGCATTCCGGGCCACGGCGCGGCTGACGTCCTTGGAGCCGAAGATCTGGCCGAGAACCTGGTTGCCGCGCTCGAGGTTGGTCGGCTGCGACGCCAGCACTTCGTCCAGCAGGTTGCCGCCGCCGAGTTGCCCCAGCATGTCGGGCAGTCCGCCGGGCCCGCTCGGCTGCGCCTGAGACTGTTCCCTGAATCCGCCAAGGATCGCGGGGAGGAGGGCCTCGGCCCCGCTGCGGGCGGCCCCCTCGTCCACGCCAAGCTCGCGCGCCATGGCGCCGAGGCCGCCCATTTGATTCAACAGTTCCGAGACTTCCATTATTGCTCCTTGGTTGTCATTGCGAGTATCGCGAGTAATCGAGGGATCGAGACCTGCGCTCAGCGTCCTTCGAGTTCCTCGCGCAGGCGAAGAAGAGCGGGTTCCTGCGGTACGACGGCGAGGGCCCCCTCAAGAACATCCAGCGCCGCGTCGGCGCCGCGGGTGGCCGCAGCCATGCGCACGAGCATGATCCAGGCCTCGACGCGCTGCGGGTCGAGGTAAACGGTTTCGCGAAACGCGGCTTCGGCCTGCGGGAAGGCGCGCAAGGTCAGCGCAGCGCCGGCCAGCTGCAGGTGGGTCTCGGGAAAGTCGAGACGGCTCGCCAGGGATGCGCGCCACTCCGTCATTGCGGCATCCAGCCGGGCCTGGGTAGCGCGCGGCAGCCGGGCGATCGGCGCTCCGAGCAACGCCTGCGCGGCCGCCATACGCACGCTGCGGTCCGGGTCGGACAGCGCGTCCAGCAGGCGCAGCACCTGCTCCTCGGGCGGCGCGGCGCGCTGCAGCCGCACTGCGGCCGCGCGCAGCAGCGGATCTCGATCCGACAGTAACGGGGCGAGCCGCTCGGCCAGGGCCGCATCGGCCGCACCCTCGAGCAGTCGCATCGCGCTGGCCCGCACGATCCCGGCTTGGGCCGTATCCTCTGCAAGCAGTGCCAGGTCGTCACGCACGGCAACCGGACCAGCACGACCGGCCGCCAGGACTTCGCCGAAATGTCGCCCGCGGTTGCGGCTTTCGGGATAGCGCGCCGCAATTTCTGCGGCGGCCCATTCTGACGAACGATCCACGTGGCAGCGGCTGCACGCATCCGGCGCGCCGGTGGCGGCGGAGAGGTCGGGGCGGGGGATGCGGAAGGAATGGTCCGCGCGCCGGTCATTGCCCATGTAGACGCTCTCGGGCGCATGGCAGTTCTTGCACTGGGCGCCCTCAGAGCCTGGCTCGTGAAAGTGATGCGCCGGGCTGTCGTAAGCGGCCCGCCTGACGGTCGGAAACTCGGGGTTGCCGGCCGGCGCATGACACTGCGTGCAAATGGCGTTGCCTTCGGCGGGCGGCTCTGCGCTGTGGGCGTCATGGCAATTCAGGCAGCTGACGCCCCGGGTGTACTTTTTCGCCTGCAGGAAAGAGCCATAGACATAGACCTCGTCGAGGATCTGGCCGTCCGCATGGTAGAGACCCGGTTGCAGCAGCGCGAGGCCATAGGCATCGTGGTAGGGCGTGCCCGGCAGGGGCGAAGCATCGTCATGCGCTTCGCGCCGGGAATGGCAGGTCGCGCACTGCTGGATCGTCGCCTCAGTGCCGCCGAAGGACTGGGTGAAGCCGTAGCGATCGAGGC
Organism: uncultured Woeseiaceae bacterium; assembly: GCA_964428605.1. GTDB lineage: Bacteria > Pseudomonadota > Gammaproteobacteria > Steroidobacterales > Woeseiaceae > Lentisalinibacter. The sequence goes on along the minus strand of CAYRZI010000107.1, from coordinate 6,395 downwards.
CCGGCCCCGCAGTCAACTCCTCCGGCGATTCGGCCCACTCGAGATGCGCCGAGCCCGGCCCATGACACGCCTCGCAACCCACCCCGATCTCGCGTTGAGTGGAGCGGTAGCGCCGGGTCTTCGAGTCGTAGTTCTTCTCGAAGCCGGTAGCGTGGCACTCGGCACAGCGCGCGTTCCACGTCTTGTACGGCCCGGTCCAGTGGAGGCCATCGTCCGGCGGCAGGTCCTGGTCCGGGTACAGGTGGAACCATCGCTTCTTCTCCGTATCCCAGACCACGTCGAAGCTTTGCAGCCGGCCCGGCTCGGTCTCAAGTAGGTACTGCTGCAGGGGCTCGATCCCGGCCACGGAGTGGACGCGGTAGTCGGTCGTCACGCCGTCTTTCTCGGTGACCCGGACGTGGTAATCGCCATCCGCGTTGATCCGGAATCGGGCCGTCATGCCGTCATGAACGAATTCGGTGCCGTCAAAATCCGCCACCACGGTCTCGGCCGAGGGCCATGTCCAGGCCAGCGCGTGGTGCGACCCGCGCCAGGCGATGGCCGCCGACTCGTGGCAGCTGATGCAGGCCTCAGAACCCACGTATTCCGGCACGGCATCAGTGGCCGACACCGGATCCGGCTTCAGCAGGCAGGCGGCAAGCGTCAAAAGCAGCACGAGGCCCAGCGGCAATGTCGGCCACGTGCCCAATGGTTTTGCTGCTGCGCTCAATGACCGGTCCAGATGCGCCCCCAGTCCCTGGCCATGTCAACGCTCAACCAGCCGCGCTTGGGACCCTCGTCAAGACCGCGGACAAGCCGGCCGACAGGGCTGTCGCGGTCGTAGGCGAATTCGCGCTCGCCGTCGGTATGGTGGATCAGGATGCCCAGGCGAGGCGCTGTACCGGATGTCGTCCATTCGAGCATTTCGAAGTCGCCGTCCGAGTTCCCGGCGGCCAGGATCGGGCGCTTGCCGATCCGCGCCTCGATCGCGAGCGGCTTGCCGGCGTGGTCGTCGATGAAGAAGATGCCCGGATCCTTCAAAATCACCGGCACGCCATCGACCATCGCGTAGCTGGCCTTGCCGGTCGTGCCGATGACTTGGTGCGGGGGGATGTTGTAGGCCTGCTCGGCGAAGGCGCGGATGAAGTGCAGTCCGCCACCCGAGACGATCCAGGTCGAGAAGCCCTCGTCGCGAAGATAGCGCAGCAGCTCCAGCATCGGCTGATAAACCATGTGGTCATAGGCCATGCCCGTCCCGGGGTGGCGGGCGGCCGCCATCCAGTCCCCCGCCGCTGCGATGAAAGCGTCGACCGAGAGCCCCGAGTGGGTGGTCGCCAGGATCTCGAGCAAGCCCGCCTCTCCCGCCGCAGCGACCGCGGCCATGTCGCCCTCCACGGCGGCGCGCAGGACATCCGAGCCGAGGATACTCTCGTCCGCGGCCGCCATCTCGCGCAGGCGGTCGATCGCAAAGAGGCCTTGGAAATAGATGGGCTTCTCTGACCACAAGGTTCCGTCGTTATCGAACACCGCAACGCGGTCAGCGGGCGTGACGTAATCGTCCGCCGCCGGATCGGTCACTCGCTCCACAAATTCGATGATCCTCGCCTTGACCTCAGTATCGTTCCAGGACGGCAGTGGATCGGCGTATGCGGGAAGCGCGACGAGCGCAATCGCGGCGGAAAGAAGGTGCAACAGGCGCATTCTGAAAATCCCTGCCTGGAGTGATGAAACCGGCACGGTCACCGGCCTGACCGTGCCAAGCGGCAAGAGCCCCGATCCGCACGCCCGGCAAACCGGGCGCCGGATCGGGGCGGCTCGCTCCTTACTGCCTCGGCGTAAAGCTGCCGCTGTCCTGCCGCGGCGGAAATTCCTTGTAAGTCTCCATGTGGCGCTGGACGATCGCGATCGCGGGAGCGATGGTGAACATGCGCCGGTTTACCCAATCATCGTAGAAGGATGCCTCCAGTGGTGCGGACTCGAAGGGGTCTGCCCTCAGGTCTATCAGCAAAGGCGCCTTGCGCGGCGTCTGGCTGAAGAACCAGGCGTCCATGCCGTGGTGATCCTGGGTCGAGAAATGCGCCTTGAACCGGTCGGAACGCACCGCGCCGAGGCTGCCGTCATCCACCCAGTAGAAGAACTCGTTTCGCGGCCACTCCGCACTTGCCCCGGTCAGGGCAGGAAGCAGGTTGTAGCCGTCGAGGTGCACCTTGTAGGTTGTGCGGCCGATTCTATGGCCTTTAAGCAGACTCTCCTTGATATCGGGCGCGCCGACAGCAGCCATGAGGGTGGGTAGCATGTCCTCGAGACTGATGATCTCGTTGTTGATCTGACCGGGCGCGATCCGTCCGGGCCAGCGCACCATCAGGGGTACCCGAACGCCGCCTTCCCACGTCGTCGCTTTCTCTCCACGGAACGGCGATGTGCCGCCATCGGGCCAACTGTATTTCTCGGCGCCGTTGTCGGTGGTGTAGATGACGATTGTGTTGTCGCTCACGCCGAGCTCGTCGAGCTTGGCCAGAAGCTGCCCGACATGGCCATCGTGCTCCACCATACCGTCGGCGAAGATGCCCAATCCGGTCGCGCCCGCGGATTCTTCCTTGAGATGGGTGAAGATATGCATCCGCGTGGTGTTGAACCATACGAACCAGGGCGTGCCCTCGGACTGCTTGCGCTCGATGAAGTCGAACGTGGCGGCCAGGAATTCCTCGTCGATGGTCTCCATGCGCTCGCGGCTCAGCGGGCCGGTGTCTTCAAGCTCACCGCCGGCCGTCGAGCGAAGCACCCCGCGCGGCCCCCATTTTTCCCGGAACGCAGGGTCCTTGGGATAGTCCAGGTTCTCCGGCTCCTCCTCAGCGTTCAGGTGGTAGAGATTGCCGAAGAACTCGTCGAAGCCGTGATTCGTCGGCAGGAATTCGTCCCGGTCACCGAGATGGTTCTTGCCGAACTGTCCGGTGGCATAGCCGAGCGGCTTCAGTAGCACCGCCAGCGTCGGGTCTTCCTTCTGCAGGCCGATGGGGTCGCCCGGCATGCCGATCTTCAGAAGGCCCGTACGCTTGGGCGACTGGCCGGTGATGAACGCCGCCCGTCCCGCCGTGCAACTCTGCTGCCCATAAGCATCGGTGAACATCATGCCTTCGGCAGCGATGCGGTCGATGTTGGGCGTGCGGTAGCCCATGGTGCCGAGGTTATAGGCGCTGGTGTTGAACCAGCCGATATCGTCGCCCATTATGACGAGGATGTTTGGACGTTCGGCCTCCTGCGCGACTGCCGCCCCTGACAACATCAAGGCAGCAACGGCAACGAGTCCTCGCCCGCTTTTAATCGTGTTTTTCCATTTCATGCTTCGTTAGTCCTATGCAGTCGGCATTTGCAAGATCAGGGCTACGGGTCTCAGTCGTCAGAGTTTCCAATCAATCGATAGAGCACTGCGCCGAGGGCGCCGCCGATCAGCGGCGCCACCCAGAACAGCCACAGCTGTGCGGTCGCCCAGTTGCCAACGTACAGCGCGACGCCCGTGCTGCGTGCGGGGTTCACCGAGGTGTTGGTGACCGGGATGCTGATCAGGTGGATCAAGGTCAGGCACAGGCCGATGGCAATCGGCGCGAAACCGGCCGGCGCGCGCTTGTCCGTCGCGCCCAGGATGACGACGACGAACATCATCGTCATCACGATCTCGCTGATCAGCGCCGCTTGCATCGAATAACCGCCCGGCGAGTGTTCGCCATAGCCATTCGAAGCGAACCCGCTGCTGACGTCGAAGCCGGCCTTGCCACTGGCGATCAGGTAAAGCACGCCGCCCGCCACGATGCCGCCGAGCACCTGCGCGACGATGTAGGGGACGAGGTCTTTTGCCGGGAACCGCCCGCCGGCCCACAACCCGACCGAAACGGCCGGGTTGAGGTGACAGCCCGAGATGTGCCCGATCGCATAGGCCATGGTGAGGACTGTCAGGCCAAAGGCGAGCGACACCCCGAGGAGGCCTATGCCGAGTTCAGGGAACGCTGCGGCGAGCACTGCGCTGCCACAACCCCCGAGAACCAGCCAGAACGTGCCGACAACCTCTGCCGCGTATTTTTTCATCAGCGTGCCCCAGGTTGTTTCCGCATGCTCTGCAGGACCGAATTCAGGTCATCCACCTTGGGCGAGAAACTCGGCTGTCGCGGCGGGAACTCCGTGAAGCTTTCCACGAAGCTCGCAAGCTGCATCATCGCCGGGCCAAACAGCCACGCCCGGTTTTCCTGCCACTCGTCGTAGCCGCGGGCCTCGTGGAAGCGCTCGAACGGATCAAGCTTCAGGTTGGTGATGTACGGCGAGCTCAACATCGATTGTTCGGCGTGAAACCAGCGCTCCTGGTCCGTGTACATCAGTTTCCACGGCCCGTAGCGCAGCCCGTGGAAAGTGGTCTCGGTGAAGTAGTAGTAGTCCATGCGCTTCGATGCGCCGTTGCGCAACACCAGGTCGCTCTGGTCGTAGCCGTCCAGGTGCACCTTGTAACGGCGCGCGCCAATCTTTTTGCCGGAACGCAAGTCGTGCTTCAGGTCGGGCTGGCCGAGAAACGACATGAAGGTCGGAACCCAGTCTTCCATGGTCATGAACTCACCCGTCGCCACGCCGGCGGGGATGCGTCCGTCCCACTTGACCAGCACTGGCACGCGATAGCCGCCTTCATAGCCGCCCGCGCCCTTTTCACCCCGGAAAGGGTGATTGCCGCCGTCGGGCCAGGAATTGGAGGCAGCTCCGTTGTCGGTGGCGAACATCACGATGGTGTTGTCGGCGACGCCAAGCTCGTCCAGCAGGCCGAGCAGCTCCCCAACAATATCGTCGAGCTCGGCCATGCCGTCGGCGTAGATGCCCAGGCCCGTCTTGCCGTCGTATGCGGGTGACAGGTTGGTGCGGTAGTGCATGCGCGTGGTGTTGTGCCAGACGAAGAAAGGCTGGCCCGCGGCCACCGCGTCACGGATGAAGCGCTTGGACTGCTCGAGCACTTCAGTTTCGAGTACGCGCTGCCGCTCCTGGCCGAAGGGACCGAGGTCCTTCACCTCGTGGCTGTCGTCGGGCAGACGGCGAGAATGGATCACGCCGCGCTGCTTGTCGAAGCCGAAGCGGGCGACGGTTGCCGGGTCTCTCGGGTAGTCGTCCTGCTCCGGATATTCCCCGGCGTTCAGGTGGTAAAGAATGCCGAAAAACTCATCGAACCCGTGCGAGGTCGGAAGATATTCGTCCAGGTCGCCGAGGTGGTTCTTGCCGAACTGGCCGGTCGCGTAGCCGAGGGGTTTCAGGAGTTCGGCCAGCGTCGGGTCTTCCTTCTGCAGGCCCTGCGGAGCCCCCGGCAGGCCGACCGTGCTCAGCCCGGTTCGCATCGGGTACTGGCCAGTGATGAACGCAGCCCGGCCGGCAGTGCACGATGCATGCGCGTAATGGTCCATGAAAATCATGCCATCGGCGGCAATGCTATCGATATTAGGCGTGGCGTTGCCCATCATGCCGCGGTGATAGGCACTGATGTTCCACATGCCGACATCGTCACCCCAGATGGCCAGGATGTTGGGCCGCTCGGCGTCCTGCGCGTGCGCTGCGCCAGCGATCAACAAGGTGAACAAGGCCACCAGTCCATGCATTCGGTTCATCACTCTCTCTCCCGGGACAGCAGGTAGATTGGAATCGTCGTTGTATTTCTTTGTGGGCGCTCTAATGCGGGAACAGCATGCTTATTCCGCCGCCGTGCCCGGGCGCTCGCCAAGCAGGGCCGCAGTCAGGTTCAGAATGCGTCGCTCATGCAGGTCGCCGTCGCGGCGCGGGTCCCGTGGGTCCCGCGCTCGTGCCCGTCATGCGCAGCGCCGGGAAATTATCATCAGACCGGTCAGCACAATGACGGCTGTAGACAATTGCGGATCAAACAGGGGGACGAGATCGATTCCATCGATGGGGTCAGGGAGATCCTCCGCCTACATCACCATCCGATCACCCCGGCGCAGACTGGCCGCCATTCTGATACGCCTGGCGGGTCTGCGTCCCGGCCCGGAAGAGGAAGACGAGCCGGTAGTGTCACCAAGAATTTTTCGCGCCCTCTGTGAGCGCAAAAAAAAAGGCCGCCCCGTTTCCGGGGCGGCCTTTTCGTTTAAAAGCCTGGCGGTGACCTACTCTCACATGGGGAGACCCCACACTACCATCGGCGCAGAGCGTTTTCACTTCTGAGTTCGGGATGGGATCAGGTGGTTCCCGCTCGCTATTGCCGCCAGGCAAACCGGTTAGGATTCAACCCTGTAGGAGGGCCTTCAGGCCCGATGGGCATCGCAGCTAAAGCCGCTCCTACACACGATCCGGCATAACAGCCGAATACAGCTGTCGAATCCCCAATTAGGTTAACAATCTGGAAAGTTTTGACGTCAGAGTGTCGCTTAGCGTCGCGAAAACGC
>CAYRZI010000106.1:7827-9261 GCA_964428605.1 uncultured Woeseiaceae bacterium | reverse complement strand
AATTTGTGCGCGGGGAACCGCTTAGTGGGCACCGTACTGACATCCGTAGTGGCATTCATCGTGGCGATCAGCCTGCTGATCGCGATCCACGAGTACGGCCATTACATCATTGCGCGTCTGTTCGGCATCAAGGTCCTGCGCTACTCCATCGGCTTCGGCAAGCCGCTGTGGAGCATCCGCCGCGGCCGGGACGACACCGAATACTGCATCTCCGCGCTGCCGCTGGGCGGTTACGTCAAGCTGCTGGACGGCCGTGAGACCGAGATCGCGCCCGAGGACCAGGGGCGCGCGTTCGACCAGCAGCCGGTCCCCCAGCGCATCGCCGTGCTGTTCGCCGGGCCGGCGTTCAATTTCCTGTTCGCCATTGCTGCCTACTGGATCCTGTTCGTCCAGGGCGTGGCGGTAGTCTCGCCCGTGATCGGCGAGGTGGAGTCGGATTCCTATGCCGCGGAGGCCGGGCTGGCCTACGAGGACCGCATCCTCGCGGTAGGCGGCAAGGAGGTCTCCGGCTGGGAGGACACGCTGATCACCCTGCTGGGCGACATGGTCGACGACGGCCGCGTGCCGCTGACCGTCGAGCGGGCGGACGGCTCGACCGAGCGCCTCACGCTGGACGTCGGCCGGGACGTCGCGCGGCTGACCGAACCGGGCATGCTGTTCGAGGGTCTCGGCTTCCGGCCCTGGTCTCCGCCCGTCGTGGTGGGGGAGGTCAACCCGGACAGCGCCGCCGAGGCGGCCGGTCTCGCCTCCGGCGACCGCATCGTCGCCGTCGACGGTGAAGCGGTGGCAAGCTGGCGGGAACTGACCGATGCGCTCTCGCCCCGCCCGGGGGAGACGGTGGCCATCACCTACGAGCGCGGCGGCGACACCCGGACGGTGGAGACCACCCTGGGCGCCATGCAGAGCGACGGCGAGCGCCGCGGCATCCTCGGCATCAGCAACCGCATCGAGCCCTCGGAGCGGCGCATCAGCATCCAGGAATACGGCCCGCTGGAGGCGGTCGGCGAGGCCACCGTGAAGATGGTGGACACCACCGTGTTCACCGTGCGCATGCTGTTCCGCATGGTGGTCGGCGACGTCTCGCTGAAGAACATCAGCGGGCCCGTGAACATCGCCCAGTACGCGGGCTCCTCCGCCAGCGCCGGCAGCGAGTACTTCATCGGCTTCCTGGCCGTGGTGAGCATCAGCCTCGGCGTGCTGAACCTGCTGCCGATCCCCATGCTGGACGGCGGCCAGATCGTCTACCAGACGGTGGAATGGGTGAAGGGCAGCCCGCTGTCCGAGCGGGCGCAGATCATCGGCCAGCAGGTTGGAATACTCGCGCTAATCGCTATCATGGGCCTCGCCTTCTATAACGACCTCGCACGTATCTTCGCGCCATAAGGAAACACGGTTTGCACTCCCCCGATCGGCTGACTACACCGGATCGCGCCG
>CAYRZI010000106.1:0-7727 GCA_964428605.1 uncultured Woeseiaceae bacterium | reverse complement strand
TCCATCGCCGAGTTCACCATCGAGGGCAACAAGGACATCAAGACCGAGGACCTGATGCAGTCGCTGCGCGGCGTGGGGCTGGCCCGGGGCAAGACCTTCGACCGCTCGGTGCTCGAGGAGGTGACCCGCTTCCTTACCGAGCAGTACTACAGCCGCGGCAAGTACGGCGTGTCGGTGGTCGCCAACGTCGAGGACCGGCCGAACAACCAGGTGGCCATCTCCATCGACGTGAAGGAGGGCGAAAGGGCCCGCATACGGCAGATCAACATCGTCGGCAACGAGGAGTTCTCCGACGAGGAGGTGCGCGGCCAGTTCGAGCTGCAGACGCCCAACTGGCTCTCGTTCATCCGCCAGGACGACCGCTACGCCAAGGAGTCGCTGTCCGGCGACCTGGAGACGCTGCGCTCCTTCTACATGGACCGGGGTTTCGCGGACTTCGCGGTGGAATCCACCCAGGTGGCCATCAGCCCGGACAAGAAGGACATCTACATCACCATCAACGTGCGCGAGGGCGAGCGCTACGAGATCTCGAACATCAAGCTCGCCGGCGATATGGTGGTGCCGCGCGAGGCCCTGGAGCGGCTGATCCTCGCCAAGCCGGGCGAGACCTTCAATCTGCAGCGCCTCACCCAGACCGCGGAGCTCATCTCGTTCCGGCTGGGTGCCGACGGCTATGCCCAGGCCGAGGTCGAGCCCGTGCCGGACCTGGACCGGGAGAACAAACTCGCCGAGGTCACCATCTACATCGAGCCCAACAACCGGGTGTACGTCCGCCGCATCAACTTCAACGGTATCGACAGCGTGGCCGACGAGGTGCTGCGCCGTGAGATGCGCCAGATGGAGGGCGGATACCTCTCCAATACGCTGGTGGACCGCTCCAAGGTGCGTCTCCAGCGGCTGCCCTACATCGAGGAGGTACAGGTCGATACCGCGCCGGTTCCCGGTACACCGGACCTGGTGGACGTGAACTACGACCTGAAATACGGCCTGCCCGGCCAGTTCGGCGGCGGTGTCGGTTACTCCGAGGCCCAGAAGCTGATCCTGAACGGCAACTTCGTGCACTCGAACTTCCTCGGCACGGGCAACCGGGTCGCCGCGGAGATCAATTCGGGGCGGTTCAGTACCGCCTACAGCCTGTCCTATACGGACCCCTACCGCACCATCGACGGTGTGCGCCGCACCCTGTCGGTGGGCTACCGGGACATCACCCAGTTCACCTCGTCCGCGTCGGATTTCTCGACCGAGACGATCACCGCCGGCATCGACTACGGCTATCCGATCACCGAATACCAGACGCTGTCCTTCGGCCTCGCGCTCCAGGATGCCGAGCTCGTCGCCTCGAGCTTCAGCACCCGGCAGGCCCAGGACTGGGTGCGCAACAACGGCAATCCCCGGACGGAGGATCTCGGTAACGGCAACTCCCTGTTCGTCACCGATTTCACGACCTTCGAGCTGGTCGCCGGCTGGACCTACGACAGCCGCAACCGGGCCATCTTCGCCGATCGGGGCACCCGCCAGCGTTTCGTGGTGTCCGCCGCCATACCGGGCAGCGAGGTGGAGTACTATACGGCCCGGTACGATCTGCTGAAGTACTTCCCGATCACCCGCAACTGGATCGTCTCCTTCGCCTCGGAACTCGCCTTCGGCGAGGGCATCAACGACACCACGGCCCTGCCGCCGTACAAGCAGTTCTTCGCCGGTGGGCCCGGCTCGGTGCGCGGCTTCGCGGAATCCGACCTGGGTCCGGTGGACAGCTTCGGCAATCCCTACGGCGGCAACCTTTTGGTCACGAGCCAGCTTGAGCTTATAATCCCGGTCCCCGAGACCCTGCGCGGACGTACGCGCTTCAGTCTGTTCTACGACATCGGCAACGTGTTCAACACGGGAGAGGTGGCCTTTACCGACCGGCTCGGTGATCCGATCACGTACGATTTCGACTCCGGCGCCCTCAGGCAGTCGTTCGGCATCGCCGCCGAGTGGCTGGCTCCGCTGGGCCTTTTCCGCTTCAGTTACGCGGTGCCGTTGAACGAGGTCTCGGGCACGGACCGCATCTTCGGTGACCGCGTCGAGCGTTTTCAGTTCTCGATCGGCAACGCATTTTGACGCCCTTTTGAAAGCATGAGAAACGGTATGAAATTCAAGACGCCCCTCGGAATCTCCCTGCTCGCGCTGGCACTCGCGGCGCTGGCCGTGCCCCAGTCGCCTGTCTGGTCGCAGTCCAGCCTCAAGATCGGCGTGGTCTCGCTGCCGCGCCTGTTGAAGGAGGCGCCCCAGGCCCAGGCCTCCATGGCGGAGCTGCAGCAGGAATTCGCGCCGCGGGAGCGCAGCATCCGTGCCCAGCAGGAAGAATTCCAGAGCCGCAGCGAGCAGGTGCAGCGCGACCTCGCGGTGATGAGCGAGGAGGAGCGGCGCACGGCCGAGCGCGAGCTGCGCGAGTCCCAGCGTGACACCCAGCGGCTGCTGGACGAGTTCCGCGAGGACTACAACCTGCGCGTGAACGAGGAGCTCGGCAAGCTGCAGCGCTCGCTGCTGAAGGAGGTGCAGGACTATGCGCGCGCAACCGGCTACGACCTCATCGTCGGAGACGGCGTCCTGTACGCCAGCGATGTGGTGAACATCACCGACGAGGTCCTGCGCAAGCTGCAGGAGAACTTCGAGTCCGGATCCGCCGGCGAGTAACGACTGCAACCGGCACCGCAGCGTGGGCGGCGTGACGGGGAGGACGCCATGAGCCTCTCGCTCGGCGAGATCGCCGCCCGCTTCGGCTGCGAGCTGCACGGCGACCCGGACGGCGTCGTCGCCCGGGTTGCGACGCTGGCGAACGCCGGGCCGGACGCCGTCTCCTTCCTGGCCAATCCCGCCTACCGCGCCGCCCTCGCCGACACGAAGGCAGGGGCGGTGCTGCTTTCCGCGGACGAGGCGGAGGCCTGCCCCGTGCCCGCGCTCGTCTGCGCCGACCCCTACCTCACCTACGCCCGGGTGGCCACGCTGCTCTATCCGCCGCACCTGCCGGAGCCCGGTGTGAGTGCCGCGGCCAGCGTGGACGAGTCCGCCCGCATACCGGCGTCGGCCTCCGTGGGGCCCGGCGCCCGCATCGGGCCGGGGGTGGTGCTGGGCGAGCACGCCGCGGTGGGGCCGAACTGCGTGGTGGAGCGGGACTGCTCGCTGGGCGAGGGCACAAGACTGGTGGCCAGTGTCACGCTGTGCCGGGGGGTGAGTCTCGGCGCCCGCTGCCTGATCCACCCGGGAGCGGTGATCGGGGCCGACGGTTTCGGCATCGCCCGCGCGCCCGAGGGCTGGATCAAGGTGCCCCAGGTCGGCTCCGTCACCATCGGCGACGACGTGGAGATCGGCGCGAACAGCTGCGTGGACCGGGGCGCCATCGAGGACACGGTGATCGGCGACGGGGTCAGGATCGATAACCTGGTGCAGATAGCGCACAATGTGCGCATCGGCGAGCATTGCGCCCTGGCGGCGATGGTGGGTATCGCCGGCAGCACGGAAGTGGGGCGGCGCTGCCTGTTCGGCGGGGCGTCGGGGGTGGTCGGCCACGTGAAGATCGCCGACGACGTGATCCTCGGCGGCCGCTGCATGGTCACCAGCGACATCCGTAAGCCCGGCATGTACGGCAGCGCGATGCCCCACCAGGAGATCGCCGCATACCGCAGGAACGTGGCCCGCTTCCGCCAGATCGACCGGATGGCGCGCAGGCTGAAGCAGTTAGAGAAGTCGCTCGGCATTGGAAGAGGCATTGGAAGAAAAGGATCCGACTGAGTTCTCGCGGATCGACATCCGCGGCATCATGGAGCTGCTGCCCCACCGCTATCCGTTCCTGCTGGTGGACCGGGTGCTGGAGAACGAGCACGGCAAGCGGCTGGTGGCGGTGAAGAACGTCACCATCAACGAGGAGTTCTTCGAGGGCCATTTCCAGGGCCGGCCGGTCATGCCGGGGGTACTGATCATCGAGGCGCTGGCCCAGGCCACGGGGCTGCTGACCTTCACCTCGTTCGACTCGCCGGACTCCGGCAACCTGTATTTCCTGGCAGGCATCGACAAGGCCCGGTTCCGCCGCCCGGTGGTACCCGGGGACCAGCTGCGCCTGGAGGTGAACCTGCTGCGCCGCATCCGCAACGTCCTGCGTTTCAGCGGCATCGCCACGGTGGACGGCGAGAAGGCGGCCGAGGTGGAACTCATGTGCGCGCCGGGGCGCTGACGGAGGCAATGATGGGTATCCACGAGACCGCCATCATCGACCCGTCGGCGAGAATCGACGCCGACGTGGAGATCGGGCCGTACAGCATCGTCGGTCCGCACGTCGAGATCGGCGCCGGCACCCGCATCGGGCCGCACGTGGTCATCCGCGGGCCCACCCGCATCGGCCGGGACAACCGCATATTCCAGTTCGCCTCCGTGGGCGACGACCCCCAGGACAAGAAATACGCCGGCGAGGACACGCGTCTCGAGATCGGCGACCGCAATACCATCCGCGAGTACTGCAGCATCAACCGGGGCACGGCCCAGGACGTGGGCGTGACCCGCATCGGCGACGACAACTGGCTGATGGCCTACGTGCACGTGGCCCACGACTGCCAGGTGGGCAGCAACGTGATCATGGCCAACAACGCCACGCTGGCCGGTCACGTGCACGTGGGCGACTGGGTCATCTTCGCCGGCTTCTCCGGGGCCCACCAGTTCTGCCGCGTCGGCGCCCATTGCTTCCTGGGCATGTACGCGGGCGTCTCCAAGGACGTGCCGGCCTACGTCATGGTGATGGGCCAGCCCGGGGAGCCCAGGGGCATCAACGCCGAGGGCCTGAAGCGCCGGGGCTTCACGAAAGAGCAGATCCGCAACATCCGCGAGGGCTACCGCATCCTCTACCGCAGCGGCCAGAAGCTCTCCGAGGCGCTGGAGACGCTCACCGCCCTGGCCGGGGAACAGCCGGAACTCCTGCCCATGGTGGAGTCCATCCGCTCCTCGGAGCGGAGCATCATCCGCTGACCGGGGCGTGACGCGAGAGGCCGGCAGCCCGCTCATCGCCGTCGTCGCCGGCGAGGCGTCGGGTGACCGTCTCGGCGCCGGGCTGATCACCGCCATACGCGAGCGCTGTCCCGACGCCCGTTTCGAAGGCGTGGCAGGACCGGCCATGCGCGAGGCCGGCTGCGAGACCCTGTTCGAGTCCGACGAACTCGCGGTCATGGGTATTGCCGAGGTGCTCGGTCATCTGCCCCGGCTTCTGGCCATCCGCCGCGCGCTGGTGCGCCGCTGGTCGGCGCAGCCGCCGGACGTCCTGGTGGGTATCGACTCGCCGGACTTCAACCTGGGGCTGGAGAAGAAGCTGCGGCGCCGCGGCGTCACCACGGTGCAGTACGTGAGCCCCTCGATCTGGGCCTGGCGGCCGAAGCGCCTGAAGAAGATCCGCAAGGCCTGCGACCGGGTGCTCTGTCTGCTGCCGTTCGAGAAGCGCTTCTACGACGAGCGGGGCATGGATGCGGTGTTCGTCGGCCACCCCCGGGCCGAGAGCATCCCCCGGGAGCCGGATGCCGGCGCCGCGCGCCGGGCCCTCGGCCTATCGCACGGTGACGGCGGGGCCGGCGAAGAGGGCAGTGCAGAAGGAGCCAATGGAGAAGTGGTGGCGCTGCTGCCGGGCAGCCGGGCCGGCGAGGTGGGCCGGCTCGCGCCGCATTTCGTCCGCACCGCCGACTGGCTCGCCCGGCGGCGGCCGGGCATCCGCTTCGTGGCCGCGCTGGCCAGCCCGGGCGCGCGGGCCGCCTTCGAGGCTGCCAGGGATTCGGTCGCGCCCGACCTCCCGGTGACGCTGGCCGACGGCGGCGTGGACCTGCCGCTGGCCGCCTGCGACGTGGCGCTGGTCACCTCGGGCACGGCAACGCTGGAGACCGCCCTGTACGGCCGCCCGATGGTGGCGGCCTACCGGCTGTCGCCGGCGACGCTGGCAATCGTACGGTCGCTGAATCTCATCCGGGTGGAGAATTTCGCCCTGCCGAACCTGCTGGCCGGCCGCAGGCTGGTACCGGAGTTCCTGCAGGACGAGGCGGTGGCCGAGCGCATGGGGCCTGCCGTGGCGGCCTGGCTGGACGCGCCGGAGCGCCGGGCGGAGACGGCGGAGGAGTTTGCTAGAATCCACGCAGAGCTCGCCCGGGGCGCCGACGGTCTGGCCGCGCAGGCCGTGCTGGACATGCTGCCGGGCGCGGAGCGGGATCAGTGAAGCCTTTCGTCCATCTGCATCTGCATACCGAGTACTCGCTGGTGGACAGCGTCGTGCGGATCGCACCGCTCATGTCCGCCGTCGCCGAGCGCGGTATGCCGGCGGTCGCGCTCACCGACCAGAGCAACCTGTTCGCCCTGGTGAAGTTCTACAGGAACGCACTCGCCCGGGGCATCAAACCGCTGATCGGCCTCGACCTGCTCCTGGCCGACGAGGACGACCCCCAGCGCCCCAGCCGCCTGGTGCTGCTGTGCCAGAACCGCCACGGCTATCGCAACCTCACCCGGCTGGTCACCCGCACCTATCTGGAGGGCCAGCACCGGGGCGTGCCGATGGCGCGACGCGAATGGCTGGATGCGGACACGACGGAGGGTCTCATCGCGCTGTCCGGCGGCATCCAGGGCGACATCGGCCGGGCCGTGATCTGCGGCCGCGAAGACCTGGTGGCCGGGCGCAGCGAACACTGGGCGCGGTTGTTCCCCGACCGCTTCTACCTGGAGGTCACGCGCACCGGGCGGCCGGGCGAGGAGGCCTGCCTGGCCGAGGCCGTCAGGCTCGGCGACCGGCTCGGTCTGCCGCTGGTGGCCACGAACGACGTGCGCTTCCTCACCCAGGACGACTTCGCTGCCCACGACGCCCGGGTGTGCATCCACCAGGGGCGCACCCTGGAGGACGGCGACCGGCCGCGGGAGTACAGCGAGGGCCAGTATCTGCGCAGCGCCGAAGAGATGGCCGAGCTGTTCGCAGACCTGCCCGAGGCGCTGGCGAACAGCGTCGAGATCGCCCGGCGCTGCAATGTGGAGATGCGACTCGGCGAGAGCTTCCTGCCGGAGTTCCCGGTGCCTGCCGGCCGCACCACCGACGAGCATCTGCGGCTCGAGGCCGCCGCACGGCTTGAGGACAAGCTGGCCGGCGGCGGGCTGCGCGGCGGCACCCGCGCCGACTACGAGGCGCGGCTGGAACGGGAGCTGGAAGTCATCTGCAGCATGGGCTTCCCGGGCTACTTCCTGATCGTGGCGGACTTCATCGCCTGGGCGCGGGACAACGGCGTGCCGGTGGGGCCCGGCCGGGGCTCCGGCGCGGGCTCGCTCGTGGCCTGGGTGCTCGGCATCACCGACCTCGACCCGCTGGAGCACGATCTCCTGTTCGAGCGCTTCCTGAACCCGGAACGGGTGTCCATGCCCGACTTCGACGTGGACTTCTGCATGGACGGCCGCGACCGGGTGATCGACTACGTGGCCGAGCGCTACGGCCGCGACCAGGTCTCCCAGATCATCACCTACGGCACCATGGCCGCCAAGGCCGTGGTGCGCGACACCGGCCGCGTACTCGGCCATCCCTACGGCTACGTGGACCGCATCGCCAAGCTGATCCCGTTCGAACTCGGCATCACCCTCGACAAGGCGCTGGAGCAGGAGCCGGAACTGGCTCAGCTCTACCGCGACGACGAGGAGGTGCGCGGCGTCATCGATCTCGCGCGCAAGCTCGAGGGCCTGGTGCGCAA
>CAYRZI010000105.1:1331-9263 GCA_964428605.1 uncultured Woeseiaceae bacterium | reverse complement strand
GCCGGCCTCGACCCGGTCGCCCTCGGCGACCGGCAGCGCGGCGATGCGCCCGCCGGTAATGGGCGCCATGCGGGCACGGTTGCAGGCATCCACCGTGCCGGCGCGGGTATTGGAGACGGTGGCCCGCACCTCGCCCCGCGCCACCTGCGTCATTGCGACCGTCACCGGCTGCTCGCGCGTGGCGTTCCAGGCGAAGGCGCCGATCACGGCAGCACCGCCGATCAGCAGCATGATCGTTCTCCGTCTCATGCCTGCATCCTATGATCATTGCGGTGCCGCCTGAATAGGCGCTTGCCGAACGTGGCGAGGCCGGCCAGCCGCGCGTCGGGCGCGGCCGGCCGACCCCATGCCGGCTGCTCGGGACAACCGCTACCGCCGGGCCGGCAAGCCGGCGGTCAGCGGGGCTCACCGTGCGGCGAGATTGACGTCCGAGTGCACCTCGGTCCACTCGGTGAGCAGCGACTCGATGGCATCCAGCTGTTCGGCCTCGCTCATCTCGCTCACCTTCGAGGCGTGCTCGAAGGTGCCCTGGATGAGCGGCATGCCGTCGATCTCGGTGGTGAGCACGACAGTGGCGCCGTCGGTCAGGCGCCGGTCCCAGGCGTCGCGGACCCGTGCCCAGTAGTCTTCGGTCTCCGCCCAGTAGGTCTCGGCCGGCGAGAAGTCGTAGCCCTCGATGCTGCGGTAGTCGTTGAAGCCGAATTCGCGCACCAGGGTGCCGGCGGTCTCGCGGCCGTCGCGGCGGGTCTTGGTGTTGTCCTGCTCGTGGGTCCAGCCGTGGGGCGTGATGGTGTGCCGGTTCTCCGCGTTCAGTGCGTTGTAGTCGTCGCGCTTCGTGTACTCACGGCGGGGCAGGGGACGCCAGGAGCGGTCGCTGGTCCAGGTGGAGACCCCGTAGCGGTGGTTCCATTGGCCGGTGCCGCAGTAGCGGGGCGCGTCCGAGACCTCGTACACGCACTGGGTCCAGGTGCCCGCGGTCTGGTCGGCTTCGAGGGCGCGTACCTGCCAGGTCTGGTCGGCGACGAACTCGAAGCGATGGCTGGCCTCCCGGGTCCAGTCCTGGCGCCAGTGCTTGATCACGCCCCCGCCCGGCATCACCAGCAGGTGCTGCAGGACGATGTGATCGGGGCTGTCCTCGACCACGTAGACCACCTCGAAGCCGCCGCTGTTCTTGTCGTCGCGGCGCTCGTAGCCGGGCGCCAGCGGCACCGTCTCGGCGAAGTGGAAGTCCACGACGTACTCGCCCTGCATCGCCAGGATGGCGAGGCGGTCGCGCTGTTCCTTCGACTCCGCCTCGCGGATGGCCGCGAAGTTGGGGTTGGCGACCTCCACGTAGTCGGGGTCCGAGGCCGCGTCGCCGGTGGCGGCGGCCTGTTGATCCGTCGTGGCGCAGGCCGAGAGCGCGAGCGCCAGCGGGATTAAGAGAAGGTGTCGGGTATTCATGGAGTCCTCCGGTTCGTATCGGCAGTCGGTGGAAAGCTCAGAACGTCCAGTCGAACGCCACGCTGAAGTGGCGGCCCGGGCGGCGGAAGCGCTGCGGGTCCGTGACGTCGGCCGGTACCCCCTGGACGTCGGCGTAGCTGAAGTACTCGTGGTCGGTCAGGTTGTAGATGCCGGCCCGCAGGCGGATGTCCCGGCCGGGCCGCCAGTAGCCGAAGGCGTCGTAGACCACGTAGCCGGCCGGCTGCAGCAGGTCGCCGTCGGTCTCGTCCAGGTCGTCCTGAGCTGCGGCGCCCCGGGCGACGAGACTCGCGCCCCAGCGGCCGGCGGGCTCGGCGTAGTCGAGCCCGAGCACGCCGGTCAGCGGGGAGACGGAATTCACCGGCGCGCCCGTGCTGCGGTTTTCGCCCTCCGCCCAGGCGGCAGACACGTTCAGCTGGAGTCCCTCCGGCAGGAACGCCGGCGCGAAGCTGCCCTGGAACTCGGCGCCCTCGATCTCCACCTCGTCGACGTTGATGGACTGGAATATCAGCAGCGAGTTGACCGGGTCGAAGCCCACCACCTGGAACGACTCGATGAAGTCGTCATAGCGGGTGGAGAAGGCGGCGGCTTCCCAGGTGGCGGTCTGCCCGTCGAAGCGCAGTCCGGCCTCGTAGCCGCGGCTGGACTCGGCCTTCAGGTCCGGGTTCGGGATGGTGGTGTAGCCGAACTGGAAATTGGTGAAGCCCACGTTGACGTCGTTCACCGGCGGCGCCCGGAAGCCCTCGGCGTACTGGGCGTAGAACTGCCAGCGTTCGCCGAGATCCCACAGCGCGCCGAGTTTGGGGGATAACTCGTTCTCGCTCAGTGGCACCACCTGGATGCCCGGATTGTCGGCCAGGAACACCTCATCCGCGTCCGGCTCCAGTTCGTAGCGGTCCCAGCGCACGCCCGGCACGAGCGAGACGGAGCCCAGGCTGATGCGGTCCTGGAGGTAGATTCCGGTCCGCGTTGTCTCCGACATCGGGAAATCCCGCAGCGGGAACAGGTCGGGACCCACCTGGCTCGAGGTCTGGCCGGTGGCGAGATCGGTCTCCGTTCCGTCGCGGAGCTGCGCCGTGTCCGTCACCTCGTACTCCAGGCCCCACGCCAGCTCGTGGGCCATTCCGGCGAACTCGAAGCGGTTCGCCGCGTTCAGCTCCAGACCGGTCAGCTCCTGCTCGAAGCGGAACGAGCGCTGGCGCTCGACCGCCGACGGCTGCCCGGCGATGAAGCTCTCCCGGGCCTCGAAGGTGTCCTGGCGGGTGTCGCTCGTCTGGCGGTAGAGCCGCCAGCGCAGGTAGTCGGTGCCGAAGCGGCCGTCGCTCCACTCCTGGCTCAGGCTGATGCGGTCGCGTTCCCGTTCGTCGTCGCCGGCAACCACGCTGGTGTCGATGACGAAGGGGAAACCGAAAGCCGCGGTGAAATCCTGGACGCGCTCGAGGGAGTTCACGTCGGTCGTGCTCTCGGCGCGGAAGCGCTCCAGGGCGAGTTCGAGGCCGCCGGCTCCGGCCTGGCCGAAACCGAAGCGGGCCAGTGCGTTCAGGCTGTTTTCGTCCAGCGGATCGGCTCCGGGCACGTCGCGCTCGCCGCCGTCGCGCCGCGTGGCGCGGAGCATCGCCGTGATGTCGTCGCCCATGCGCCAGGCGAAGGTGCCCCCGGCAACGGTGCTGTCATCCACGCTGTTGAAGCCGCCGTTAACGTCGTAGTGGGTATCATCGTCGCGCAGGTAGTCGGCGGGGGTGTTGGTGACGAAGCTGATGACGCCGCCCAGCGCGTCGGAGCCGAACAGCGCCGATGCGGGGCCGCGGATGATCTCCACCCGCTTCAGGTTGGCCACGTCGACGAAGTCCCGGCTCGCATTGGAGAAGCTACCGATGGAGAAGGCGTCCGCCGTGGGGACGCCGTCCACCTCGATCTGCACCCGGTTGCCGCCGATACCGCGGATGCTGAAGCCGGAGAAGCCGAAGCGGCTGCCCTGATCGGCGACGCTCACGCCCGGCTCGTAGCGCACGAGGTCGTCGATGTTCTGCGCGAGTTCCCGCTCGATGCGTTGCTCGTCGATGACGGTGACGCGGCTGGCGATGTTCGCCGCCGGGGTGGGCAGTTTCGAGGCCTCGACGGTGATGACCTCGATCTCTTCGTCGCGGGTCGCGGGTTCGTCGGGCGCCACTTCGCCGACGCCGGTGGAGGTGGCCAGCAGCCACAGCACTTCAGACAACATCTTCGTCCTCCTCGGGAGTCCGTCGCTGGCGTGCTGGCGTGCGGCTGGCTGGCTGGCGCGGTGTTACTTGGTCAGTATGAGTTTGTCGTTACGGGTGATCCTCAGGCGATAGGTCTCGCCGCGATACTCGATTCTTATCTCACGCTTGCCCCGGAAAAGGTCTGTCGCCGGCAGCGGTCTGTTCTGCGCCGCAGGCGGGGGTTCCTGATTGCCTTTTCCCTGGTCCACAGCTAGTAATGATAATGATTCCTATTTGCATTGCAAGGGTTGTTCGGAATCCGGCCTGCCCGGGGCTGGCGGAAGGCCCGTCTTGTGGATCCCGTGGGCAACGAGAACTGTCTGTTGCACGCGGGGGGAGAACCGCCGCTTCCCACCCTGGGCTGTTGCTGGTGCGCCGCAGTAGACCGGGATCACGGTGTGAATTGCCGTTCCGCCCGCCGCTCGCTATGCTGGGCCTCGTCTTAGGGGAGTAGCCGCTTCCGCTCCGGCGGAAGGCCTGCGTCAACACACTTGATCCGCATGGATCATGGGGCAGGCAGCCTCGGGCCTGGCGAGACCTTTGACGCGCGGCTCTCGATCCCGGGGCGGGCGAGGGCGTGCGTCATCGGTCGATGATCCCGCCCCTGAGGAAGTACCCGTGGAAGCACTCATCGTCTCCACCTTTTCGGTGGCCCTCGCCGAGATCGGCGACAGGACCCAGCTGCTGGCCCTCGTTCTCGCCGTGCGTTTCCGCAAGCCCGCGCCCATCCTCGCCGGTATCCTGCTGGCGACGATCGCGAATCACTGGGTGGCCGCCGAGATCGGCGCACTGATCGCCGAATGGCTGCCGCCCGATATGGGGCGCTGGCTGATCGCGGGCGCGTTCATCGTGATGGGACTCTGGGTGCTGGTACCGGACGGCGAGGACGACGCGGCCGCGAAGTACCCCTACGGTGCCTTTCTCACCACGCTGATCGCTTTCTTCCTGGTGGAGATCGGCGACAAGACCCAGATCGCCACGGTGGTGCTCGCGGCTCAGTTCGAGGCGGTGTGGGTAGTGGTGCTGGGGACGACGCTGGGGATGCTGGCAGCCAACGTGCCGGTGGTGCTGCTCGGGCGCTTCAGTGCCGAGCGCCTGCCCATGCGTCTCATCAACGTGGTCGCCGCCGCCGTCTTCATCGTCATCGGGGTGGTCGTGCTGCTTACCGGTTCATCCTGACCGGAACGTGCGGGCGCCGGTCCGTGCGGGGCCTGTGCTAGCATTCAGCCGCGTTTTCGAAGGCCACGGAGGATTGCCATGAAATTGCGTCAACTGCTGTTCGCGCCCGTCGCCATCGCGGCACTGGCCGGCTGTGCCGGCGGGGAAACCACCCAGTGCACGACGGAGCCGCGCTCGGCCTGGCAGGATGCCGACGAATTCCGGCAGAAGCTCGTGAACCAGGGCTACAGGATCAACGAGTTCAAGGTCACCGAAGGCAACTGCTACGAGATCTACGGCTTCGAGCCCGACGACACCAAGGTGGAGATCTACTTCAACCCCGTCGACGGCAGCGTCGTCAAGCGCGAGGAAGGCTGATTCTATTGGCCCGGCCGGCGTCCATCCTGATCTGGGATCCGGCGGTGCGGATCTTCCACTGGGCGCTGGCCGCCATCGTTCTCGCCAATTACTGGCTGACCGAGGCGGGGGAGGATATCCATACCTGGCTCGGTTACGCCGCCGCGGCAGCCTTGCTCGCCCGTATCGTCTGGGGTTTCCTCGGCACGGAGCACGCCCGCTTCGCCGACTTCCCGGTGACACTCGCCGGGATACGTAAGCACCTGCGGCAGCTGTCGGCTCGCCGGATCCCGGCCGATTCCGGCCACAACCCGCTGGGCGCGGCCATGATCTACCTGATGTTCCTGCTCGTGGCCGTTCTGGTGTGCACGGGCTTCCTGCACGAGGAGGTCGACGCGCTGTACGGTAACGACCTGCTCGAGGAGGTGCACCGGGTCACCGCACACACCTTGTGGATTGCTTCGCTGATCCACGTGGCGGCCGTCTTCGTTGTCCAGCACCTCGGCCGGATCGAACTGGTGCGGCCGATGATCACCGGGCGGCGCCGGCCGGGGCGATAGGCCCATGCCGGTAACCGCCCTGTAACCCGCTGCGTTGTCCCGGCCGGTACACCGGCAGCGGTTCAGCGCTCCCAGTAGACCCTGACGATGCCGGCCTCGTCCGTGTAGTGGATGTCGAGTTCGCCTTCGTAGGCTCTTTCGATGGCCTCGCCGACGCCCCGGGGCAGGTGCACATCCGTGAAGGTGATCTCAACGCCGTCTTCCTGTTCCGCGACGCCCATCAGCCGCTTCATCGGATGCTGTGAGTTCTGCGACTCCACCTTGTTATCGACCAGGTTCATGATCTCGTCGCGGTGCTCGGCGAAAAATGCGCCGCTCAGGTAGAGAAATCCCGCCGGTACGCGGTCGCGCATGCGTTGACAAGCCGGGCACATCTCCTCTTCGGCGCCCTGGGGCACCTGGGGCAGCCATTGCCACCGGCCTTGGGAGAACACGGCCTCGCATTGCGGGCAAAAGGCGGGCTCCGGCGGCTTGCTGCGCGCCATGTAGGGGTCGTGTATTTCCTCCTGGATGAGCCGGTCCCGTCGGTTACGGCCGGCCACTCTCGCATCTTTGCCACTCATGTCGATTCGCTCCTGTGACGGCGCGCCGGCCGATCCCGGCAGCGCCTGCGGATTGCTACTCCGGGCCGCGATTTGCGGGTTGCGCGATGGCCTGCCCCGCCGGCAGGTCGGCCCGGTCGGCCTTGACGCGGCACACGGCGCGGCCGTTCTCGATGTCGTAGCTGTTCTGCCAGTGAAACGGCCGCAGACTGCCGGCGTCTTCCGCGGTGCCGGGCCGGATCTTGAGCGCGCGCCAGCCGAATTCGGAATCGGCATCGTGATGGTCGCGGTGTATCCAGGCGCCGCACTCGTCCTTGCGCCATTCCGACGGGGGGAAGCCGGTAACGACCCTGCCGTTACGCCATGTCTGCTCCACGAGATGATCGTCCAACGCTGCCTCTCCCCGGTTGCCTGCCCGCGGGCAGCCGTCGGGCCGGCGAGCGGTCATCGGACTCTGCCGGCCATCCGGGAGAGCGCCGACTGCTCGGGTCCCGGCGCGGCGGGCCCTACCCTCGACTCTATTGCACAGCCTGATCGATACCATTCGGGCAATTACCTACCGTAACGCAAGGGGGATGACGGCGGGTTGTTCCGGCCGCAGCGCATCCGCCGCGGCAGCGGCGCGTGTGTAACGCCGATGTAATCAACGGCGTTCAGAGTGCCCGGCGTTACGGCGTTTCCGAGCGCTACCGATGGACACTGACGTCCGGCCCGCCCGCCTGCCCCGGCGGGGCCAGCTCAATTTCCTGCTCACCAACCGTATCCCCCGGCGCTGGCTCACCCTGTTCGTCGGGCGGCTGAGCCGCATCGAGAGCGAGCGGTTCGCCCGCCTGTGCATCGGTGTCTGGCGGCTCTTCGCCCGCGATCTCGATCTCGGCGAGGCGAAGCAGACCCGTTTTCGCAGCATGCAGGAGTGTTTCACGCGGGAGCTGAAGGAGGGCGCCCGTACCATCGACCACGACGCTGCCGTGCTCGTCAGCCCCTGCGACGGCATCGTGGTGTCCCACGGCCGTATCCGCGGCACCGAAGTGCTGCAGGCCAAGGGCTTTCCCTACACGCTGGAGGAGCTGCTCGGCGATCCTGCGCTGGTGGAACGCTACCGCGACGGCTGCTACGTGACCCTGCGCCTGAAGTCGAGTTTCTATCACCGCTTCCATGCGCCCTGTGACGGCAGCATGCAAGAGGTCAACTACATCTCGGGCGATACCTGGAACGTGAACCCGCCGGCGCTCGAGCGGATCGAACGCCTCTACTGCAAGAACGAGCGCGTGGTGATGGACCTGGAGTTGCCGGCAGCCGGCGAGCATGTGAGCCTCGTCGCGGTTGCCGCCATACTGGTGGCCAGCGTCCGGCTGCATTGTCTGCCACACGATCTCGACCTGAGATACCGCGGCCCGAACCGGCTGCCCTGCGATGCGGGGTTCCGCAAAGGTGACGAGCTGGGTTACTTCCAGCAGGGCTCGACCATCATCGTGTTCGCGAACGGCCGCTTCGAGCCCGTGACGGGGGTTTCGTCGGGCAGAAGGATGCGGATGGGCGAGGCGCTGCTCTGTCGCCGCCCATGACAGTGGTACTGCAATACCGCGACGCCTGTAATGCCTGTGTCACGTTACG
>CAYRZI010000105.1:0-1321 GCA_964428605.1 uncultured Woeseiaceae bacterium | reverse complement strand
AGGCCGACTGCCGGAGATACGCCACCATGAGCTTTCTGGAAGAACTGAGAGAACAGCGCTGGGACGATCATCGCTACTATCACCACAGCCGCATCAATCAGTCGCTGCACCTGCTGAGCGCGCTGTGCTTCGTCGCCGCCTATGCGCTGGTGGCGTTCAACCCGGTGGCCTCGGTGTTCCTCGCGTGGTTCGTCGCCATGTGGTCACGGCAGATCGGTCATTTCTTCTTCGAGCCGAAGACGTACGACGTGGTCAACCAGGCCACCCACGAATACAAGGAGCAGATCAAGATCGGCTACAACCTGCGCCGCAAGGTGGTACTGCTGGCCATCTGGGCGGTGACGCCGTTCGCGCTCTACGCCGACCCGACCATGCTCGGTCTGCTCGAGGCGCCGGCCGACTGGTCCGGGTTCGTGCACAACCTGTCGGTCATGTGGCTGCTGCTGGCCGCCGCGGCGCTGGTGTTCCGGACGGTGCAGCTGTTTTTCATCCGCGACGTGCGCACCGGTCTGGTGTGGGCGACGAAGATCCTCACGGACCCCTTCCACGACATCAAGCTGTATCACAAGGCGCCCATCGCGCTGCTGCGCGGCGAGACCATCGACGAGATGATCGGCCAGCGCCACTGAGCGCCGGCGCCGGTTCGAAAGCCCCGGCCCGACTCAGCCGAGGCGGGCAGCCACCATCTCGCGCAGGATGCGCTTTTTGATGGTCTTGTCGGTCATGCCGGGTGCCTGCCACCACCAGCCGTCGGCCTGCATGGCCCGAGCCGCGGCCACGAAGCGCTCCGCCACCTCGCCGAACTCCTCGTCGGACCAGGTGTGGCTGAAGATCAGCCGGCCCGTGCCGATCCACGGCAGCGCGATGCCCTCGGCCCGCAGGTAGTACTGGAGCATCCAGTTATAGCGGCTCGGCCGGGTGTAGGTCACCGTCCAGATGGACACCATGTTGGCGACGCTCACAGGGAGATGCTCGTCCGCCAGCCGCCGGTTCAGGGCGGCGGCACGGCCGTCCCAGAGTTCGTCCAGCCCGGCGTAGTGGTCACGGGTCTCCGGCTCCTCCAGACGCTGCAGGAACTCGTTCATGGCCGCCAGCACCCAGGGGTGGGAGTTGAAGGTGCCGCGGGCGAAGCAGATCCGCGTCGGGCGGTCCTCCCGGTAGCGGCGTGTGTAGCGGCGCTTGCCGCAGACCACACCCACCGGGAAGCCGCCGCCCAGCGTCTTGCCGTAGGTCACGATGTCGGCGGCCACGTCGAAGTACTCCTGCGCGCCGCCCCGGGCCAGCCGGAAGCCGACGAAGACCTCGTCGAAGATCAGCACGA
>CAYRZI010000104.1:0-9263 GCA_964428605.1 uncultured Woeseiaceae bacterium | reverse complement strand
GAACTGCGGCGTCTTACGGCTGCCGTAGCGCTCGTCGCCTCAGCGACGGCGTTTGCGGATGCGACGCACTACGTTGGCAGGACGCAATACCAGGCGCCCCGGGCGGCGGTGGCGCCCACCGTCGACGGCGTCGCGGACGAGGCGGTCTGGACCGAGGCCCGCTGGCAGGAGCTGAACCACCGCTGGCTCGGCGACGAATATGCGCCCGACGATTTCCGCGGACGCTACAAGGTGGTCTGGACGGCAGAGCGCCTGTACATCCTGGCCGAGATCGTCGACGACGTGCTGTTCGACGCGCACCGGGATCCGCTCGAGCAGTACTGGGATGACGACTGCCTGGAGATCTTCATCGACGAGGACTACTCCGGCGGCGAGCATCAGTACAACCACAACGCCTTCGCCTACCACCTGTCGCTGGACAACCGGGCCATCGACATCGGCACCGATCGCAAGCCGCGGGACTACTCCCACCACGTCGAGAGCCGCTGGCGTCAGACGTCGGAGGGCATCGTCTGGGAGGTCTCGATCCTCATCCATGGCGACGATTACGTGGATGACGCAGGTGACAACAGCCCCGTCGAGCTCGACGCGGGCAAGCAGATGGGCCTGATGCTGGCTTACTGCGACAACGACGGCAGCGAACTGCGCGAGAACTTCATCGGTTCGGAGTCCGTACCGAGCGGGCCGAAGGACCGCGGCTGGATCGACGCGAGCCTGTTCGGCTCGCTGCTGCTGGTGGAATGACGGGAGAGAGACCCTTGAGCACTGCCTGGCACCTGGAAACGGTGGAGCCGCTGGAAGCCGAAGGAGAGTTCGTCGACTTCGACGGCGAGCGCCATTACCTGATCCGCAACGTCGACCGGATGCCGCCGTTCTTCATCACGGTGGTCTCCGCCTTCGACCACTGGCTGTTCGCCTCCTCCGCGGGCGGCGTCACCGCCGGCCGGGTCTCGCCGGACACCGCCCTGTTCCCCTACGTCACCGTGGACAAGATCCACGAGAGCAACCTGCACACGGGACCCAGGACGATCCTGCGGCTGGAGACCGACGGACGCCTGTGCCACTGGGAACCGTTCAACCGGGAGCACGACGAGAGGTTCGTCGTCACCCGCAACCTCTACAAGAACGTGCTCGGCAACCGGCTCTGCTTCGAGGAGATCAACCACGATCTCGATCTCGCCTTCCGCTACACGTGGGAGACCAGCGATACCCACGGCTTCTTGCGCCGCTGTGAACTGGCGAACCGGGCACGGCAGCCGCAGTCCGTCGAGCTGCTGGACGGCCTGCAGAACATACTCCCGGCGAACACCCCCCGCTTCGCGCAGACGAACTCGAGCAACCTGGTCGATGCCTACAAGTGGACGGAACTCGACCCGCGGACGGGCCTCGGTCTGTTCACGCTCTACTCCGGCATCACCGACCGCGCAGAGCCCTCGGAGTCTCTGAAAGCCAACGTGGCCTACTGCCTCGGCCTCGAGGGATCCGCCATTCTCGTATCCTCCGAACAGGTCGAAGCGTTCCGCCACGGCGGCGCAGTGCGGCCGGAGACCCATACCCGGGGCATCCGCGGCGCCTTCCTGGTGAATCAGCAGCTGGAACTCCCGCCCGGCGCGGCCCGGTCATGGACGATCGTCGCCGATGTCGAGCAGAGTCAGGCAGATGTGGTGAGGCTGTCTCGGCAGCTGGCCGACCGGCGGAAACTCGCCGCCGACATCGACGCCGCGGTGTGCCGGGGTTCGGAAGAACTCGCCGGCATCATGTGCCGCTGTGACGGCTTCCAGACCACCGCGGAGGAGACCGTTACCGAGTATCACTACGCGAACGTCCTGTTCAACGTACTGCGGGGCGGTTATTTCCCTCACCAGTACGACGTGATCGGCCGGGACTTCCGCGAGACCGTGCGCGGCTTCAACACCCGCGTGTACGAGCGCAACCGGCCGCTGCTGGAGGAACTCCCCGAGAAGCTGCCGTTCGGGGAACTGCTGGAGATGGTGCGCAACCAGGGTGACCGCCAGCTCGAGCGGCTCTGCCACGAGTATCTGCCGATTACCTTCGGCCGACGCCACGGCGACCCGAGCCGGCCCTGGAATCACTTCTCCATCCGTCTCAGGGACCGGCACGGCTACCCCGTGCTCTGGTACGAGGGCAACTGGCGGGACATCTTCCAGAACTGGGAGGCACTGGCGTTCAGTTATCCGGAGTTCGTGGAGAACATGATCGCCAAGTTCGTGAACGCCTCCACCATGGACGGCTACAACCCCTACCGCATCACGAAAGGCGGCATCGACTGGGAGGTGGAAGACCCGGACGACCCCTGGAGCTACATCGGCTACTGGGGCGACCACCAGATCATCTACCTGCTGAAGCTGCTGGAGCTCTCCGGCCGCTTCCATCCGGCCCGGCTGGCGCGGCTGCTGCACGAGCCGGTCTTCGCCTATGCCAACGTGCCCTACCGCATCCGGCCATTCGCAGCGCTGCTCGAGGACCCGAAGAACACGATCGACTACGACGAGGCACTCGCCGCGCAGATCGAACGGCTGGAGAGCGAGATCGGCGCCGACGCGAGACTGGTGCTCGACGCCGACGGCGAGGTCCGGCTGGTCACGCTGCTGGAGAAGCTGCTGGTGCCGCTGCTGGCGAAGCTCGGCAATCTGGTCGTCGACGGCGGCATCTGGATGAACACCCAGCGGCCGGAGTGGAACGACGCCAACAACGCCCTGGTCGGCCAGGGCCTGTCGATGGTCACGTTGTATTACCTCCGCCGCTACGTGAGTTTCCTGCAGGACTTCCTCGGCAATGAAGACGGCAGCTGCGAGCTCTCGGGCGACGTCTGCCTGTGGCTGGACGAGACGGAAGCCGCCCTGCGCAAGTTGCGCGGTGCCTTGTCCGGCGACGGTATGGACGCCGGCGCACGGCTGGAGGCCCTCACCCGACTCGGGCAGGCGGCGAGCCGTTACCGGGCCGCGGTCTACGAGCAGGGCGGCCCGCCCGGCACGCAGACCCGGCCGCTCGGCAACGTGAAGGCACTCCTCGCCGACGTGCTGGCGGTGGCGGACCGCAGCATCCGTGCCAACCGCCGGGACGACGGCCTCTACCACGCCTACAACCTGCTCGAGCTGACCGATGACGGTATCGGCACGGACACCCTCTACCCCATGCTCGAGGGTCAGGTGGCAGCGCTCAGCTCCGGGGCGATCGGTCCCGGCGAGGCCTGCGAAATCGTGGAGGCGCTCTTCGCGAGCGAGATCTACCGCCCCGACCAGGACAGCTTCATGCTGTATCCGGACCGCCCGCTGCCGGGCTTTCTCGAGAAGAACCGCATCGCCGGCGAGGCGGTGGAGGGCATCGCCCTCGTGCCCCGGCTGCTCGCCGCCGGCGACGAGCGCATCGTGCTGCGGGACGCCGACGGCCGTTACCGCTTCAGTGCCGAATTCGCCAACGTCGGCGATCTGCTGGCCGAGCTGGACGCCCTGACCGATGAGTACGGCACGGACGCGGCGGCAGCCCGCGAGCCGCTCGCGGCGCTGTTCGAACAGACCTTCGGCCACCAGTTCTTCACCGGACGCTCCGGGACCATGTTCGGCTTCGAAGGCCTGGGCTGCATCTACTGGCACATGGTCTCGAAGCTGCTCCTGGCGGTGCAGGAGAACTTCTACGCGGCGCTGGACGCCGGGGCCGACGAGGCGGTGATGGGACGGCTCGGCCGCCTGTACTACCGGGTGCGCGAGGGCCTCGGATTCAACAAGAGTCCGGCCGCGTACGGGGCATTCCCGACCGACCCCTACTCCCACACCCCGGGCCACGGCGGCGCGCGGCAGCCCGGCATGACCGGCCAGGTGAAGGAGGGCGTCCTGGCCCGCTTCGGCGAGCTGGGAGCGCGGGTGGCCGGCGGCACGGCACGCTTCGAGCCGCGGCTGCTGCGCCGGCGGGAGTTCCTGGACTCGTCCGCCACGCTGCGCTACCTGGACGTGAACGGCAACAGGCAGAGCGCTCCGGTGCCGGAGTCGGCACTCGCCTTCACCTGGTGCCAGGTGCCGGTGGTCTACCGCCTGGCGGAAGCACCGCGCTCGTCCCTGACCGTCGCGTATCGGGACGGCGGCGAGACGTCGCTGGACTCGGTCGAACTCCCGGCGGCGGACAGCGCGTCGCTGTTCCGCCGCGACGGCCGTCTCCGGCAGCTGACGGTGACCGTCGGGCCGGACACCCTGTTCGCTCTGTAACGCTACGAGGGGCACGCAATGTCGAACCTGTATCAGAGGAGACTGTCTCTGGCCGGCCTCGATGTGGCCGACTGGCCGGAGGACGAGCTGCGCAGGCTCGTGCGGGGAATACTCGAGCAGAAGATCCACGGCCTGTCCTTCGGCCCCTACGTCGAGGGCCAGGGACCGGGCACGCAGGTGGGTGAGGACCAGATCCGGGAGCGGCTGGCGATCGTCGCGCCCTTCGTCAGATGGATCCGTACCTTCTCCTGCAGTGACGGCAACGAGCACATTCCGGCCGTCGCCCGGGAGTTCGGGCTGCGCACAATGGTGGGCGTATGGCTGGACGCCGACCGGGAGAAGAACGAAGCGGAGATCGCCAACGCCATCGAGGTCGCGCGGGCCGGCCATGCGGACATCCTCGGCGTGGGCAACGAGGTGCTGCTGCGCGGCGAACTGACGGAGGCGGAACTCATCGACTATGTCGAGCGGGTGAAGGCAGCGGTCCCCGACGTGGACGTGGGTTATGTCGACGCCTATTTCGAGTTCGAGGACCATCCCCGCCTCGCCGCCGCCTGCGACGTGATACCGGCGAACTGCTATCCGTTCTGGGAGGGTTGCCCGGCCGAATACGCACTGCTCTACATGAAGGAGATGTACCGCCGCGCGCTACGCGCCGGCGGCGGCAAGCGGGTGATCGTCAGCGAGACCGGCTGGCCGAATATCGGCACGGCCACCGGCGGCGCCGTGCCGAGCTGGCAGAACGCGGTCAAGTACTTCATCGACACCTGCCGATGGTCCGAGGAGGAGGGCGTCGAGGTCTTCTGGTTCGCGAGCTTCGACGAGGCCTGGAAGATCGAGGCCGAGGGCGACGTGGGTGCCTACTGGGGCCTGTGGGACAAGGACGGGAAGCCGAAGTATGTTTGAGCGACTGAAGCACCTGATGGTGGACGAGATCGGCCATCGGCTGGCCCACGGCAACGCCATCTGCTATTCCGGCTACCGGGAGGGCCAGAGTCCCGTCGAAGGAGTCTACCCATCCTACGCGCAGATTCGCGAGGACCTGCTGATACTCCGGCGCAACTGGCGCTTCCTGCGGCTCTACGACTGCAGTCCTCACGCCGAGACGGTGCTGCAGGTCATCCGCGACGAGGAGCTCGACTTCCACGTGATGCTCGGCCTGGACATGGCCGCGGAGATGAGCAACCCCCATTGCCCGTGGGGTGCCGAGTACGACGACGAGACTCTCGCCGCGAACCGGCGCTCCAATGAGGAGGAACTTGAGCGGCTGGTGACCCTCGCACGGCGGCACCGTGACAGCGTACTGGCCGTATCCGTGGGCAACGAGGCGAGCGTGGAGTGGACCGACCACATGGTGCCGGTGGACCGGCTCGCCGAGTACGCGCGGGCGGTCGGCCGGGAGATCGAGCAGCCGGTGACGTTCTGCGAGAACTACGTGCCCTGGACGTACAAGCTCGAACCGCTGGCCGAGATGCTCGACTTCATCGCCGTCCACACCTACCCCGCCTGGGAGTATCGCTCCATCGACGACGCCCTGGAGTACACCAAACAGAACTACCACTCGGTGGTGGACCACTACCCCGGCAAACCGGTGGTCATCACCGAGGCGGGCTGGCCGACCGCCGCGAACGGGCGCGGCATCGACCCGCACAATGCCTCGGAAGAGCTGCAGGCCAGCTACTACGCGCAGCTGATGGAATGGACCACCGACGAACAGATACTGACCTTCGTCTTCGAGGCCTTCGACGAACCCTGGAAGGGTTCTCCGGATCCGCTGGAGCCGGAGAAACACTGGGGCCTGTTCAACGTGGACCGTACTCCGAAACTGGCGATGCGCGAGCGCTTCGATGACCTGTTGCCGGAGAACCGGGAGATTGACAGCGTTGTCACCCGCTGAGTAATCTAGCGCCACTGCGCGAGTATGCCGCAACGGCGAACGCCCATGCCGAGAGCCACCATCGATGACGTCGCCAAGCTGGCCGGCGTATCCATAAAGACGGTCTCGCGGGTCGTCAACCGGGAGCCCAATGTCCGCCAGTCCACCCGCGACAGGGTGGACCGGGCCATCGCGCAGCTGAACTACAGCCCGAACCTGTCGGCCCGCAGTCTCGCGAGCCAGCGCTCGCACCTCATCGGGCTCATCTACGACGACCCCAGCGCCTATGAAGTGCCCAGCTCGGGCTATGTGATCCGGATGCAGGAAGGCACCCTGCGGGCCTGCCGGGCGACGCACTACGAGCTGCTGATCCACCCCTGCAACTATCGCCGCGAGGACGTCCGCGAGGACCTGAAGGGCCTCATAGAGCGAAGCCAGCCGGACGGCATCGTGCTGGCGCCCCCGCTGTCCAACATGCGCAAGATCGTGGACGCGATAGCGGCCACCGGCACGCGCTTCGTGCGCGTGGCGCCCGGCACGGAGGGGCTGCCGGAGTTCGTGGTGGCCACGGACGACCGTGAGATCAGTGCCGAGATGTCACGGTACCTGGCCTCGCTGGGCCACCGGCGTATCGGCTTCATCGCCGGTGACCGCCGCCACGAGGCCGTGGTCAACCGGCTGCCGGGTTACCGTGACGGTCTCGAGCAGAGCGGGCTCGCATACGCGGAGGAACTGGTGGCCGAAGGCGACAACTCCATCGGCTCCGGCGAAGCCGCCGCGGAGCAGCTACTCGCACTCGACGATCCGCCCACCGCCATCTTCGCCGCCAACGACGACATGGCTGCCGGCGTCATCCGTGTCGCCTACCGGCTGGGGCTCGACGTCCCGGGCCGACTCTCGGTGGCCGGCTTCGACGACAGCGCCCTGGCGCGCCTGGTCTACCCGGCACTGACCACGATCCGCCAGCCGCTGTCGAAGATGGCCGAACGGGCCGCGCTGGAACTGATCGAGCGTTTCGGCAAGCCGGACCCCGAACCCCGGACGGTGGTCATCCCGTCCACGCTGCAGATCCGCGAGTCGACCGGCCCCGCACCGTCCTGAGCGGCATCAGCGCACGTAGCGGATGCCGTCCAGGTAGACGGTGACGGGTGTGGCGCGTCCGGCCAGCGTGACCACGAAACCCGTCTTGATGCTCGACAGGTCGGCTCCTCTCAGGGGAACCGTGTAGCGCTGCCATTCCCGCGTCAGCACGATGTCTTCCACCCTGCGGATGGCGGAATCGGGATGCGCCTTGTCCTCCTCGAGCAGGCCGACGCCGAAGCTCACCTTCTCGCCGCCGTACTCGCCCCGGGCCCAGAGCTCCAGTTCCCTGGCCCCGCGGAGATCGTAACCGCCTTCCTGATCGCCCCAGTTGTTCGGTGGGTGCTGCCAGCCGACACCCACCCAGCCGAACGGCCTCTCGAAACGCAGGCGGATGCTGTGCGCGCCGTCGCGAACCTCGTCCGCGTGCTCGCCGTCCAGTGTCAGGTGGCCGATGTCGCCCATCCAGCCCGACGGCACCCAGGGCATTCCTTCGAGACCGTCCTCGTAGACGGGGAACGGCAGGGGCGTGCGCACCTCGCCCTCCACGAGCAGCGGTACGTTGGCCGTTGCCGCATGGCCGGCCTCGTCGTAGGCGTACAGGAACAGGCGATAGGGACCCGGCTGTTCGGGCATGCGGACTCTCGCGCCATCGAGGTCCCCTGTCTCGACGGCGCCCTCGACCGCAGGCATATCGGGCCGGAAATCACCGCCGGTCAGGTAATCGCCGAAGTCCGGCCGCAGCTCCCAGCGCACACGGATGTCGCCGCCCTCCGGGTCCTCGACGGACGCAGTCACCTCGACGGCGGCGGCGGGTTCCACCTTCGAGGGACCAGCGACCTCCAGCGGCGCGGCGCGCGGCGCGAGGTCGGCGGGTGGCTCGCCGGACCAGATCTCGGTCATCACGTCGACCGCGGCAGTCTTCGCGCCGTCTTCCAGGAACATGCCGAACCAGGTCCCCGTGGCCTCCATCTTGTGACCCCAGAGGAAGGCATAGCCTCCCAGCGCGAGGCCGGGCGCCGCCGCGACGCCCCGCTTCCAGCTCTCGCGGTAGGACTCGGCCTTCTCCGCGCTGGTCTGCTCCAGCGGAGCGCCCCATTCTGTGGCGGGCATCTCCCAGGGCCCGACGGGGCCGAACTCGGTTAGGACGAAAGGCTTCGTGGCCCCGCCCTCGCGCAGCAGGTCCGGCACCAGCGGGGCGCCGCCGTAGGCGTTTACCCCGTGGATGTCGATGGCCGGGCTGCGCCGGTGGACGTACTCGATGCGCTCCCCGTGTATGAAGGTCGTTACCGTCATCGTAGGATGATGAGGATCCAGCTCCTTCACCATCTCGGCCAGGTCGTTGACTGCCGCCCAGATGGCCGGATTGCCGCCGTCCTCGAAGCCCTCCATCTCGTTGCCGATCCCCCAGATCAGGACGGCCGGGTGGTCCTTGTAACGGAGTACAGTCTCACGCACCCGCTGCTCCTGCTCGGCCACCTGCGCCGGATCGTCGTAGTCGAAACCATGGCGCTCGTGGCCCAGCCAGATACCCACGGTGACCGTCAGCCCGAGATCATGCGCCTCGTCCAGCAAAGGCTCGAGGTCCTCGGCACCCCAGGTGCGCAGCGAGTTGGCGCCGGCCGCGGCCGGCGCCTCGAGGGAGTGGTTTCCGCCCGCGCCGCGGATGAAGTAGGGCTCGCCGCCGCGAAGCAGCTCCCACCCGTGCTCCGTCTGGCGCAACTCCACAGGGATCGCTTCCGCCATGACCGGCTTCCAGAAAAGGAAAGGCCCCGCGACCAGCAGGGCCTTGATGAAGGTTGTTCCGCGCACCTCGCGCCCGGGTCAGCCCTCGTTGACTGACACGACCCCGTCGTTGAAATCGGGCGGCGTGGCGGGCTGATACGAATAGCCCCAGTCGAGCAGCAGCGCGAGCACAAGGATCGGATCGCCCGGAACGAGGCGCCGGTAGCCCGTGGCATCCGTCCGGTACAGGGCATCTGCCGTGAGCTCGTTCAGCGGTATCGAGAACGGCACCGGCTCGCCGTCCGGGCTCGCTCCCGGACAACACTCGAACACCGTGACCGAGCCGAAGAAATTGTCCAGCA
>CAYRZI010000103.1:0-9296 GCA_964428605.1 uncultured Woeseiaceae bacterium | reverse complement strand
GGGTGAAGGCGCCCGGCACGGCGAACAGCACCACCTTCTTGCCGGCGAACAGATCGTCGGTGGTGATCTGTCCGGGGCCTTCCTGCGTCATGATGCCGAACGAGCCCTCGGGCATGCGATCTCCGGGACTGATTGCCATTGCTTCTCTCCTCTCTGGAAACCGGAATGCGGCGGCCGGTGCCCCGGCCCTGTCTGCTTCTTCTTCGCGGCCGCCCCGCCCGTCAGCGATCGATGAGGAACAGGGACAGCTCGGGCCAGAAGGATACCACCGACAGGCCGGCGAGCATCAAGAAAAGGAACGGCACCACCGCCCGGCAGATCAGCCAGAAGTTCTCCCGAAAGGCGCCGAGGGCGACGATGAGATTCAGGCCCAGCGGCGGCGTCAGGTAGCCGATCTCGAGATTCACCACCATGATGATGCCGAAGTGCACCGGATCGATGCCCTGGGCGGCTGCCAGCGGCATCAGCATCGGCGCGAGAATGAGGATGGCCGAGCCGATGTCCATGATGCAGCCCACGATCAGCAGGAAGACGTTTACGATGAGCAGGAAGGCGATGCGGCTGTCGATCTGTCCGCTCAGCCATTCCACCAGCTGCTCCGGCAGCTTCTGGTAGGTGAAGAACACGTTCAGCGCCAGGGCCAGCATCAGCACCGGGAACAGGCCGCCGAGCAGGCGCCCGGTATCGGCCATGACCTCGGCCACGTCCTTCAGGCCCAGTTGCCGATGCACGAGCACCTCGACGAGCAGGGCGTAGACCACGGCCACCGCCGCCGATTCCGTCGCCGTGAAATGGCCCGTGTAGATGCCGCCGAGGATGATCACGGGCATCAGCAGTGCCAGCACGCCATGCCAGGCCGCCTCCCGCACCTCGGCGAACACCAGCGGCTGGCGGTCGCGGCGCCAGTTCACGGCCACTGCATAGGCGGCCATCAGGCCGGTGAGCAGCAGTGCAGGCCCCAGCCCCGCGATGAACAGGTCGGCGATGGAGGTCTGAGTCATCACGCCGTACAGGATCAGCGGGATCGACGGCGGCACGATGATGCCGAGGGTGCCTGCGGAGGTCAGCGCGCCCAGGGAGAATCGCTTGTCATAGCCCGCCTGCAGCAGCGCCGGGTACATGACGGCGCCCACGGCCAGCAGCGTGACGGTGCCCGACCCCGAGATGGCCGCGAAGATGGCGCAGGAAAGCACGGTGGCAATGGCCAGCCCGCCGGGCACCGGCCCGGTGAGCGCCTTGACCAGCCGCACCAGTCTGAGTGCCATCCCGCCCCGGGCCATGATGTTGCCCGCCAGGATGAACAGCGGGATCGACAGCAGCACCTCCTTGTTCAGCGCGCCCCAGGCATCGAGCACGATGAAGCTCAGCTCGTCCCCCGTGTAGAACAGGTAGAGATAGGCGACGGCGGTTCCCAGGATGACGAGGAGATTCTGGCGCAGCGCGAGCAGCACCAGGACGAGGGGCAGCAGCCACAGCGCCGCCATCTCAGGCCTCGCCCGTGCCCGCCGACGGCGGCGCGGGCCGCAGGTCCCGGCGCAGGGCGTAGATGCCGTGACGCAGCGCGGCGATGAGGAAGACCAGCGGGATTACCGCCTGGATGGGCCAGACCGGCAGGCGGAGTATTTCCGAGCGCTCGTCGAGACGGATGCTGGTGGCGACCATGTCGCCTGCGACCGCAGCGAAGGCAAGGCAGAACAGCGCGAAGAGCGCATGCTGGACGAAGGCCAGCCCGGGCTCCCAGTGTGCGGGCAGCCAGTTGTCGGCGAACCGGGGCCGCAGGTGCGACCCGCTGGCAGAGGCGAGGCCGATACCGAACATCACCACCACGATGTTGAAGTACACCCCCACCTGGCGCGCCCAGGGCAGCCCGATGCCGGTCACCTCCCGGGCCAGCACGTCCGCGAAGACCACCGCCACCATGCCGCTGAAGGCGATGATCACGACCGTCCGCTCGGCGCGGTGCAGCCATTCGAGCAGGGCCTTCAACTCAGGCCTCCCGGGGCCCTGCTGCCCGGTGCTGGCAAGCTGGTGTTCACGTCGGTCTCGTCCGGTGCGCGGCCCGCTGCCGCGGAGCGAGTATCGCAGACTCCGCTTCTGCAGTGCGAATCAGCGCCCGGCGGCTGCGCGGGCGGCGGCCGTGGCGTACCATTGCAGGCCGTGCTGCAGACGCGGAGGAGTCGTCCGGACGCCATGATCACGCTCTACACGGCCGCCACGGCCAACGGCCAGAAGGCCGCCATCGCACTGGAGGAAGCGGGTCTCGACTACCGTACCCGCACCCTGGATCTCGCCGCCGGCGAGCACCTGGATGCCGCGGTGCTCGCGCTGAACCCCGTGGGCAGGATCCCGTTCATCGAACTGGACGGGGACGATGCCGGCCGGGTCGTCTACGGCACGCTGCCGGTCGCGATCTATGCGGCGGAGCGCAGCGGCGGGCTGCTGCCCGCCGCGGGCCACCGACGCTACGCCGTGCTGCAGTGGGCGGCCTTCGCCGCCACGGACCTCGGCCACGTGTTCGCGAACCAGTTCCTGATGGAGGAGCTGGTTGGCACGAAGGACGCCCGCGTGCGCGAATTCATCCACGGCCAGATCGCGCGCATGCTGGGCATCGTCGAGCAGCGGCTGGCGGAAAGCCGCTTCCTCGCCGGCGACGACTACAGCATCGCGGACGTACTCGCCTACCCCACCGCCGCCAACTCGGCCACCCGCCTCCCCCGGAGGCTGGAGGATTATCCGCACATCCGCCGCTGGGCGGAGGGCATCGGCCGGCGGCCGGAAGTGGGCCGGGGCATGGAGGCCGCGTGAGACGGGCGGGCGCCGCCGTCCTCGCCGCGCTTACGGGCGCAAGGCTGACCGCGCTGCCGGCCAGGTTGCCGGCTACGTTGCCGGCTACGTTGATGATCGTGCTGCTCACCGTCATGGCCGGGTGCGGCGGCATCGACCCGGATACCACCCGGCTGCGCATCACCGCCCTGAGTCCGCCGGGCACGCCCTGGCACGAGGGCTGGCTGCGCTTCGAGGAGCGCTTTCGTACCAGCAACGACACCGACCTCGAGCTGGACATGTTCGTCACCGGTCAGCTGGGCAGCGAGGAGACCATGCTCTCCAGCCTGCGCCGGGGACGGGTGCAGATCGGCGGCTTCTCGCTGCAGGGCCTGGCGGTGGTGGTGCCGGAGCTGAACGTCCTGCTGGCCCCCTACCTGTTCGATTCCGTCGACCAGATCGATTTCGTCATCGACAATCACCTGACCCCCGCCTTCCGGGAACTGTTCGCCGCGAAGGACATGGAGCTGCTGCAGTGGGCCGAGGTCGGCTGGACCCATATCTACGGACTCACGCCCATCATCACGCCGGAAGACGCCGGCGACCGGCCGATGCGGGCCTCCAACGCGATCGGCTCCCAGGTGTTCACCGAGGCCATCGGCGCCGACAGCACTCCCGTGACCTTCTCCGAGGTGATCCCCTCGCTGCAGACGGGGCTGATCGAGGCCGGCCAGACCGGGACGGGCATGTATGCGATTGCCGGTATCTCCCGGGAGGCGAAGCACTTCACCCTCACCTACCACGCCTTCGATACCGGGCTGATCGTCGCCA
Organism: uncultured Woeseiaceae bacterium; assembly: GCA_964428605.1. Taxonomy (GTDB): domain Bacteria; phylum Pseudomonadota; class Gammaproteobacteria; order Steroidobacterales; family Woeseiaceae; genus Lentisalinibacter. The sequence continues at coordinate 5,702 of CAYRZI010000103.1, read as the reverse complement.
ACCGCAGCTGGTATCAGGCGCTGTCCGCACGCAAACAGCGGCTGATCACGGATTCCCTGGACCCGCTGCAATACGGCCGCGGCGAGATCCGGCGCGTGCTCGCCGATTTCCTGGAGGAACAGCTGCCGGCGCAGTCGGTGACCATCCACCGCCTGGACGAGGACCAGCGCCGGCGCTGGCGCGACGCGCTGGCGGGTACCCACGAGATCCTGCTCGAGCGCATCGGCGGACGGGCCCGGGAGGTCTACCGCCTGGTGCAGGAAGGCAAACGGGAATGGGCACGGCTGCAGGAAACCCGCGCGGAGCGCCGCGCCGACACCAACCACTGAGGGAGGAACCCGCACATGCCACAGCCCGATCACGTCATCGCACTGGCCATCGACCTGCCCGACCCCGCCGAGCTGGACGCCGACATGGCGAAGTATTTCCGTGTCTGCGAGGAGAAGCTGGGCATGGTGCCCAACGTGCTGAAGGCGCACAGTTTCGACCAGGACAGCCTGCGTGCCTTCGCCGGTTTCTACAACGGCCTGATGCTGGGCGAATCCGGCCTCACGCCGCTGGAGCGGGAGATGATCGCGGTCGTGGTCTCCTCCGCCAATCACTGCTATTACTGCCTGGTCGCCCACGGCGCGGCGGTGCGGGAGCTGTCCGGTGATCCGGAACTGGGCGAGATGCTGGTGATGAATTACCGGGTGGCACACCTGGAGCCGCGCACCCGGGCCATGCTCGATTTCGCCTGGAAGCTGACGGTGCAGCCCGGGGAGATCGTGGACGAGGACCGGGAGGAGCTGCGCAGCTACGGCTTCGGCGAACGCGATATCTGGGACATCGCGGCGGTGGCCGCGTTCTTCAACATGAGCAACCGCATGGCCACCGCGGTCGACATGATGCCGAACCGGGAATACCACGCGGCACATCGCGGCGGCACGGGCGGCGGCAGCTGCGCCTAGCTCGCCGCCTTCTCCCGCGCCTCGAGCCCGAACACCCGCCGCGCGGCCAGGATGTGGCTGCGCATGACGGAGGCGGCCCAGTCCGGGTCGCGGGCCTCGATGGCGGCCACCAGCTCGAGGTGATGCTGGGCGCTGCGTACCAGCGATTCGGTGTCGTAGTTGCGGAAGGTCAGCGTCACCAGCGCCGACTGGGTGAGCGTGGTGAGTATGTTCCTCAGCAGACGGTTGCCCCCGGCCTCCGCGATCTCGTGATGGAAACGGTCGTTCAGCTCGCTGATGCGGGCCGGATAGCCCGGCTTTCGCTGCTGCGACGCCACCACCTGCTGCTCGGCGAGGGAACGCAGCCGGGCCACGGTCTCGGCGTCGGCGTGCCGCGCGGCCTGGGCGGCGGCGAAGGACTCCAGCACGGCGCGCAGGTCGAAAATCTCGTTCAGCTCCCGCTCCGACCAGCTGGTGACCACCGCGCCCTGATTCGGCACGAATTCCAGCAGTCCCTCGACGTTCAGCTGGCGCAGCGCTTCGCGCACCGGCGTCCGGCTGACGCCCGAGAGTTCGGCCACCTCCTGCTCGGTAATCCGCGTACCCGGCCCGTACTTGCCGGAGACAATACCCTCCCGGACCGCCAGGTAGGCTTTCTCGACGGCTTTCACGCTGCGCTCCCCCCCGCTAAGATCAGGCACCCGGTCGACGCACCGCCGCCGGCCCCGAACGGAGCATCCCATTGAGCGGCATTACGATTTACGGTCTGCTGGACTATCTCCATATCCTGCTACTCGTCTTCTGGCTCGGCACCGACCTCGGCGTGCTGCTGGCCGCCCGCCGGGTGCGGGAACCGGCGCTGACGCCGGCCGAGCGGCTCACCCTGCTCGACCTGGCGCTGCGCATCGACCTCCTGCCCCGCATCGCCTTCACCCTCATGTTCGCCGTCGGGGCGACGCTGGGTTATCTCGGCGGCACACTGCCTCTGCCCGGCTGGGCGCTCGGCCTCCTGTGGGCGCTCACCGGTCTCTGGCTTGCCCTCACCCTTGCACTGGCCGCCTCCGAGGGCAAGCCCCGGCAGGCCGCCCTCGCCGCCGTGCAGCGCGTGTGGCTCATTGCCGTCGCGCTGGCGTGCGCGGTCGCGGCCGCGTGGCTGCTCGCCGGAACGGCCACCGTCCCCGGCTGGCTCTCCCTGAAGATCGGCCTGTACGGGCTCGTGTGCCTCGCCGCCATCGGCATCGACCGCGCCTTCACGCCCCTGATCCCGGCGATGGGCGAGCTGGCGGAGTCCGGCAGCTCGCCCGGCCTGGAGCGGCAGATCCGCGGCGCGATCGACCACGCCCTGCGCTATGTCTACGGCCTCTATGCGCTGCTGCTCCTCGCCGCCTTCCTCGGCGTGGTCAAACCGCTGTTCGCGGCCGCGTGACCACACCGTCCCCGGCCAGAGCGCCCGTCAGGCCGCCTTCGACTTGCGGCGGGCCTTTTTCTTCTTCACCCGCACCCGGTTGTCGGCCTTCACCCAGGTCTTGAACTCCGGCTGGCGCGGCGGGTTCAGCCCGGTCTCTCGCTTGCAGCGCTTCTTCAGCTCCTCGATGGTGCCGCCCTTGTCGAACAGCTGGGTGGCGCCGCGCTTCTTCGCCATGCGGGCCCGCAGCGACCTCGTCTTCTTCTCGTCGACGCTCAGGTCAGGCTTCAGCACCACCCCGTAACGCTTCGCGCCGTCGACGGTGACCAGTCCGGCGTCGACGTCGGCCGCCACCTGCTCCATCGGCCGCTCCAGCGGATCGCCCCAGCCGCCGCCACCCCAGGTATCGAAGTACAGCAGATCGCCCTCGCGCACCTCTATGCGGTCGCACTTCGATTGCAGCAGCTCCTCGCTGCCGTCGGTGCGCACCAGGATCTTCTGGCTGCGCTGACCCGGCAGTCCGCCGTTCACACCCCAGGGATAGGTCAGCCAGCGGTCGTCGTGGATGGAGATCTCGCCGTCCTCGAGGAAGCGGTAACCCACCCGCAGGGCGTTTCCGCCGCGGTGGAGGCCGGGACCGCCGCTGTCCGGAATGGTCTCGTAGACGTCGATGCGCAGCGGGAAGTAGCTCTCCAGGAACTCGTTCGGCACGTTCGTGAAGCTCGGCCACAGCGAATGGCCGTCCGGACCGTCGCCGGAGGGCTTGCCCGGCACGCCGCCGAAGCCGATCTGGTAGAGCTGGTACCACTCGCCGTTCTTGTCATAGCCCGAATACATGAAGTGCGGGCTGTCGGAGAAACCGGCGGCGCACAGGAAGTCCGGGTTGCCCTGGCCGAGCAGACCGCCGAGCACGTCGAAGATACGGCCGAGCGCGTGGGTACGGCAGGACAGGGCCGCGGGCTTCTTCGGCTTCAGCAGGGTGCCGTCCGGGATGCGCACCTCCATCAGGTCGTAGAAACCGTCGTTGAACATGATCTGCGGGTCGAACACCATGATCATGTACACGCCGCAGAACATCTTGAACATCTCCTCGTTCAGCAGGAAGTTCACCGAGCCGATGGACTGCGGGTCTGTGCCGTCGAAGTCGAAGATGACCTTGTTCCCCTCGCGCCACATGGCGCAGCGGATCTTGTAGGGACCCATGCCGAGACCGTCGTCGCAGAGGTAGTCCTCGAACACCTGCTTCTTCGTCGGCACCGTATCCTTGATGAGCCTTCCCATGGCCCGCTTGTTGCGGTCCAGCAGGTCCTCCAGCGCCGAGTAGAGGATGTCGTCGCCGAAGCGGTCGGCGAGTTCGACGACCCGCTTCTCCGCCGTGCGCACGGCCGCCACGATGGCGTTGAAATCGGAACGGTTCCAGTGCGGCAGGCGGCAGTTGTGCAGGATCAGCTCCAGCACGTCCTCCTGCAGCTCGTCATTCTTGTAGATCTTGGTCGGCGGCACGCAGATGCCTTCCTCGTAGATCTGGCGCGCGTCGGTCGGCAGCGAACCCGGCACCTTGCCGCCGATGTCCGTCATGTGGCCGAACATGGCCGAGTAGGCAATAAGACGACCGTCCTTGAAGATCGGCCGCAGCAGCAGCCAGTCGTTGGCGTGGCTCACGGCACCGTTACAGGCATAGGGATCCGAGGTCAGGAAGATGTCGCCCTCCTCGATGGTGCCGTCGTAGGCCTCCTTGAAGCCGTGGATGAAGCTGCCGAACTGGCCCACCACCATCTTGCCGTCGACGTTGGCGATCATCGGGAACTCGTCGTGCTGTTCCCGGATACCCGGCGACATGGCGGTACGGAACAGCACGGTGTCCATCTCCCAGCGCGCGTTCAGCATGGCGTTCTCGATGATGTCGAGGGTGATCGGGTCGATCTTCTCCCGCTTGAACTTGCGCGGCTTGGTCTCAACTAGTCTTGCAGGCATGTCGTGCTCCCTTCGTAATCATGCATCGGGGCGGATGAGGATATTGCCGAACTCGTCCACCCTGCCGGTGTGGTCGGGCAGGATCAGCGTCGTCGAGTCCATCTCCAGCACGATGGCCGGACCCGGGATCTCGTTACCCGCCTTCAGTTTCGAGCGGTGATAGAGCTTCGCGTCGCGGTCCCTGCCGTCCACGTAGACCTTGTGCTCGGCGATCACGGCATCCTTCGCGCTCTTGCCGCCCTTCCCGATCACCGCCGGTTTCACGGTGGTGGCTTTGCCGTTCACCACCGCGCGCAGGTTTACCAGCTCCTTCTCCTCGTCCAGCGCGAAGGTGAACAGCTGGCGGTGCATTTCGTCGAACTGGTCGCCGATGGCGTCGAGGCCCTTCTTCTTTATGTCCTTCAGGTCCACGTCGACGGTGAGGGTCAGGCCCTGGCCGTGGTAGCGCAGGTCTGCCTGGTAGGAGACAGTCTGGTCCTTCTTCGCCACGCCCTCCTTGTCCAGGGTCTTCGATGCCTTCGCCGCCAGCTGGGTGAAGATCTTCTCCAGCCCGGCCGGCGTCGTATTCGAGAAGCGCTTGATGTAGGTGCGTGCTGCCTCGTTGCGCATGCGCGTTGTGGCGTCGCCGTAGGCGCACAGCACCCCCGGGCCCGGCGGGATGATGACCGGCCAGGAGTTCATCAGGCGGCCGAGCGCATTCGCGTGCAGGGGTCCGGCACCGCCGAAGGCGATGAGGGCGAAGTCGCGCGGGTCGTAGCCCTTCTCCACCGAGACCAGCCGCAGGGCGCCGAACATGTTCTCGTTCACCAGCTTGATGATGCCCTCGGCGGCGCGTTTCAGCGGCAGCCCCAGCGCGTCGGCCACCTGCTTGACCGCCTTCTCCGCCAGGTCGCGCCGAATCTCCATGTCGCCGCCGAGGCGCGCGTCCGTGGGCAGGTAGCCCAGCACGACGTTGGCGTCGGTGACGGTGGGGGCCTCGCCGCCCTTGTTATAGGCAGCGGGACCGGGATCGGCACCGGCGCTCTCCGGCCCGACCCGGAGCGCGCCGGTGAGTTCGGGCACGTGGGCGATGGAGCCGCCGCCCGCGCCGACGGTGCGAACATCCACCGAGGAGGCACGCACGGTGACGTCGCCCACGCTGGTCTCGCGGCGCAGCTGCGCGTAGCCGTTCTCCACCAGCGCGACGTCGGTGGAGGTGCCGCCCATGTCGAAGGTGAGCAGGTTCTCGTAGCCGGCCTGCTTCGCCACCCAGATGGCGCCGGAGACGCCGCCCGCGGGGCCGCTCATCAGCAGGTTGACCGGGTAGTTCCGCGCCTGCGTTGCCGATGCCAGGCCGCCGTCGGAGCGCAGCACGCGCAGCTGCACCTCCTTGTTCAGGTCCTTGCGCAGGTTAC
>CAYRZI010000102.1:3517-9391 GCA_964428605.1 uncultured Woeseiaceae bacterium | reverse complement strand
GGCCTGGGAAAACTCACCGAGACGATGATCTCGTCCGGCTCCAGCGCGGTCTCGAACAGGCCGCGGAAGTACTGCTGCGCAGGGATGCGGCGGCGGTTCGTACGGATGGTCGCGCCCAGGCCGAGGACGGCGGCCGGGTAGTCCGCAGCCGGGTCGCTGTTGGCCAGGGAGCCGCCGAGGGTGCCCCGGTTGCGCACCTGGGCGTCGCCGATGCCGCCCGCCAGCGCGGCCAGCGCCAGGATGCTGCCGGTCACCTCCGCCGACGCGGCCACTTCACCGTGAGTGGTCATGGCGCCGATCACCACCGGGTCGCTGCCGCTCACGCCGTGCAGCTCCTCCAGCCCGCCGAGGTCCACCAGCGTCTCCGGCTGGGCCAGGCGCAGCTTCATCGTCGGCAGCAGCGTCATGCCGCCGGCGAGCACCTTCGCCTCGGCGGAGGCAGCCAGCCGCTCCACGGCCTCGTCGAGGCTGGCGGCCCTGTGGTACTCGAAATCGTACATCTCAGCCCCGCCCCCGCAGCTCGGCGGCCGCCGCCTGCACGGCCCGCACGATGCCGTGGTAACCCGTGCAGCGGCAGAGATTGCCCTCCAGCCACTCGCGGATCTCGCCTTCGTCCGGGTCCGGCCTGGTCTGCAGCAGATCGAGCGCGCTCATGATCATGCCGGGCGTGCAATAACCGCACTGCAGGCCGTGGTGCTCGCGGAAGGCCGCCTGCAGCGGATGCAGTTCGCCGTCGCTGCCGACGCCCTCGATGGTGGTGACCCGCCGCCCGGCAGCCTGCACCGCCAGCAGCGTGCAGCTCTTCACCGAGCGGCCGTCCAGGTGCACCACGCAGGCGCCGCACTGGCTGGTATCGCAGCCGACGTGGGTGCCCGTCCTGCCCAGGCGCTCACGCAGCGCCTCCACCAGCAGAGTGCGCGCCTCCACCTCGACGCTCACGGGCTCTCCGTTCAGTTCGAATTCGATGGTATGCATGGGATTCGCTCCGTCCGGCCTCTCACCGTCATCGCGGCAAGCGCGATATCGACGCCGCTGGCACCGGCCGACCTACCGGCCGAACAGCAGCCACAGCAGTACCAGCACCGCGACCGCCCCCGCGACCGCCAGTGCGGTCTTTCGTGTCAGCCCGCCGCCGGCCGCCTCGGCCTCCTCCACCTCGATCTTCGTCGCGCCGGGGTCGAGCTCGCGCGAGAAATTGGCAAAGAAATCGTCCGCCGTCTTCTTCGTGGCACCCACCACGAGCCGCGAGCCCACCTGCGCCAGCTTGCCGCCCACCTTGAACTGCGCATCGTAGCGCAGCACAGTGACGCTGCCGTCTTCCACCAGCTCCACGTCGGCGGCGCCCTTGCCGAAACCAGCCGCGCCGCCCTTGCTGACACCCACCAGCCGGTAACTCGCAGGCGGGTTCAGGTTCTCCAGCGTCAGCGTGGTATTGAAGCGGGATTTCACCGGACCGATGGCGGCGAGCACCTTCGCCCGCATCTCCTCGTCGGAGACTCTCTCCAGGGACTCGCAGCCCGGGATGCAGCGCTGCAGCACCTCCGGGTCGTTCAGCGCCAGCCACACCCGCTCCCGGGTATTGGCGATCCGGTATTCTCCCTTGATGTCCACGGCGTGTTCGTGTTGCTCCCGGCGGCATGCATGAAGGCCCGGCCCGCGCGGGCGGGCGGGGGCGCAGTGCGACGCGCCGCCCGAGAGCTTAGTATATTATCCGCGCAGACGACACCTCGCGCCGGCGCCGCGTGCCGGCCGGAATCCGCTCCCCCATGACGGAAGAGACGACGCAAAACAGGCCGCCGCCGGTGCTTGCGGCTGCCGGCCTCCGCTTCGGCTGGCGGGCGGAAGAGCCCCTGCTCGACGTCCGGGCGCTGGAGATCGCAGCCGGCGAGAAGGTACTCATCCGGGGCGCGAGCGGCTCCGGCAAGTCTACGCTGCTGAACCTGTTCGCCGGCATCCTCACGCCCACCGCCGGCTCGGTGTCGCTGCTGGGCACCGATCTGTCGGCGCTGCCAGGGGCTGCGCGGGACCGGTTCCGCGCCGAGCACCTGGGCATCATCTTCCAGCTGTTCAACCTGCTGCCCTGGCTGCCGGTGCTGGACAACGTGCTGCTGCCCTGCCGCTTCTCCCGGCGGCGCCTCCTCCGCGCCCGGGACAGTGACGGCAGCGAGGAGCAGGCGGCCCGCCGTCTCCTCGCGGAACTCGGACTGCCCGACGCCGGCGCGGCGTCGGCCGCGCAGCTCAGCATCGGCCAGCAGCAGCGGGTGGCAGCGGCCCGGGCACTCATCGGCAACCCGGAGATCGTGATTGCCGACGAGCCCACCTCGGCCCTCGACGAGGACAGCCGTGCCGCCTTCCTCGCCCTGCTGCAGGCGGAGTGCGAGCGGGTGGACGCCACCCTGATCATGGTCAGCCACGAGCGCTCGCTGGAACCGCTGTTCGATCGCGCCATCCCCATGCGGGAGCTGACCGGAGGTACGGCGTGAGCGCGCGCTTCCCGGTCGCGCGACTGGCGCTGCGCAGCATTGCGGCCCGGCGCACCAGCGCGCTGCTGACCTGCTGCGCGGTCGCGCTCAGCGTGCTGCTCGTGCTCGGCGTCCAGGAGATGCGCGAGAGCGCGCGGCAGAGCTTCGCCAGCACCATCTCCGGCACCGATCTGCTGGTGGGGCCGCGCACCAGCGGGGTCAACCTGCTGCTCTACGCCGTATTCCGCATCGGCCAGCCCAACAATAACGTGTCCTGGCAGAGCTACGAGCGCTTCGCGGCCGCGCCGGGCGTGGAGTGGAGCATCCCGCTCAGCCTGGGCGATTCCTACCGGGGCTACGCCGTGGTCGGCACCACCGGCGAGTACTTCCGTCACTTCCGCTACGGCAGCGGCCGCACGCTGGAATTTGCGGCCGGCGGTGCCTTCGGCGACGGACCCGACGCCGTGCTGGGCGCGACGGCCGCGCGGGAACTCGGCCACGGCCTCGGCGAGGAGATCGTCATCGCCCACGGGATGGGTGCCACCAGCTTCCTGCAACACGATTCCCATCCGGTCACGGTCAGCGGCGTGCTGGCGCCCACCGGCACCGTGGCCGACCGTGCCGTCTACGTGAGCCTGGCCACCCTGGAGCGGGTGCACGAGACCGCGACGCCGTCCTTCGCCGCAAAGCCGTCCTTCGCAGCGGCGCCGGGAGCGCCGGTCCCGGCCGACCGCGACGACCACGAGGACCACGACAGCCCCGGCGACGCCGTTCACGCAGGCGCGGCCGATCATGCAGGCGCCGCCGGCGATCATGACGGGCACGGGGCGCATGCCGAACCGGGCGAGATCACCGCCTTCCTGCTCGGCCTCGAATCCCGGGTGCAGGTGCTGCGGCTGCAGCGGACCGTCAACGAGTACGAGGCCGAGCCGCTGACTGCCGTCATCCCCGCCGTGGCGCTGTTCGAACTCTGGTCGGTGATCGGCGTGGCCGAGAACGCGCTGCTGGCCGTCGGCGCCCTGGCCGTGCTCACCGGGCTGGTGGGCATGCTGGTGGCCATCCTCGGTACCCTGAACGAGCGTCGCCGCGAGATGGCCATCCTGCGCTCCGTCGGCGCCCGGCCGCGGCAGATCTTCCTGCTGCTGGTGGCCGAGGCGGGTCTGCTGGCCGCCGCCGGCGCGCTGCTCGGCGTCGTCCTGAAGACGGCGGTGCTCGGCGCGCTGGCCTCGCCCATCCAGGCACGCACCGGTATCCTGCTGGAGAGCGTGGGGCCCGGCAGCGCCGAGGCCGTGGTCGTCGCCGTCGTCACGGCGGCCGGCCTGGCCCTGGGTGCGCTGCCCGCCTGGCGCGCCTACCGCAACTCGCTGGCCGACGGCATGACCATCCGCCTATGACCCCTGCCCCCGGATCGACCCTGCGCATCGCCACCCTGGTCGCCGCTCTGGTCACCGCTCTGGCCGTCGCCGTGGCCGCGCTGCTGGCAGTCGCCCCGTCCGGCGTACGGGCGCAGGAAGCCCCGAAACTCACCTGGGAGGAGATGGTGCCGGCGAAGGCGTCGAACGACCCGCTGGCGGTGACCTCCAGCGCGCCGGTGCCGGCGCTGGACGGACGCACCGTGCGGCTGCCGGGCTTCATCGTGCCGCTGGAGTCCGATGAGGGCGGCCTCATCAGCGAGTTCCTGCTGGTGCCCTATTTCGGTGCCTGCATCCACGTGCCGCCCCCGCCCCCGAACCAGCTCGTCTACGTCACCCTGGAAGAGCCCTTCAATCTGGTCTCGCTGCAGCAACCCTACTGGATCGAGGGCACCCTGCAGGTGGCGGACTATTCCAGCGAGGTGGCCGACAGCCACTACACCATGCGGGCCGACCGCATCACCAAGTACAATTACTGAGAACTTGAATCCCCCGGCGTCCACCCCATGTCGAAGAGCAGGGAGGCGCACCCCGCCAGCCGGGGCCCTCGAACCGAACAGCCATCAACAGGAGTTCCCCCATGGCCAGCGACAAGATGATCGAAGTCAGCGACAGTGATTTCCAGCAGAAGGTGCTGGACTCGGACAAGCCGGTACTCGTGGATTTCTGGGCGGAGTGGTGCGGCCCCTGCCGCATGCTCGGGCCCATCATCGAGCAGCTCGCCGACGAGTACGAGGACAAGGTGACCGTCGCCAAGCTCGACGTGGACTCCGCCCAGCAGGTGGCCATGCGCTACGGCATCCGCTCCATCCCCACCGTGATGCTGTTCAAGGACGGCGAGGTGCAGGAGACGCTGATCGGCGTCCGCCCCAAGGGCGACTACGCCCGGGTGCTCGACTCCGCCGCCGCCTGAACCACCCCCGAGCGCCGCACAGCCTCGACGATGCCCGCCTGGTGGCCCGGCGCCATCAGGTGGGCGCCGCCGATGCCGGGTATCTCCGCGGCGGCCGCCAGCAGCCCGGCGCAGATGTCGATGCCGGCCTCTTCCGGGTCGGCGGCCTGATCCATCCGCCGCACGAGTTCGTCCGGCATGACCGTACCCCAGAGGCTGTCGCGCATCCAGCGGGCGCCCCGCGCGGAGCGCGGTGGCCCCAGCCCGACCAGGTAGGGCACCTCAGGGGGCAGGCCCGCCTCACGCAGTCGCTGCACATGCCGGCGCATCCGCCCGGCATCGAAGCAGTACTGTGACTGGACGAAACCCGCGCCGGCCGCAACCTTGGCCAGAAGCGGTTCCGCCGTCCAGTCCGCGGAATCCGGGTCCAGGCAGACGTCGGCCGCGCCCAGCAGGAAGTCCGGCCGGGGCGACACGGGCTTGCCGGACAGCGTCACACCGTCGTCGCGCAGCGCCGCGAGCGTGCGCAGGAGTTCCCTGGAGCCCATGTCGAACACCGGTTTGGCGTCCGGATGCTCGCCGGCCTGGACCGAATCCCCGGTCAGCACCAGCACGTTGTCGATGCCGAGGGCGGCCGCCCCGATCAGGTCGCTCTGCAGCGCGATCCGGTTGCGGTCGCGGCAGGTCGCCTGGACGATGGGCTCGTAGCCTGCCCGCTTCAGGATGGCGCCGGCGGCGACGCTCGACATGCGCACATTGGCGCCGGCGCCGTCGGTGACGTTGATGGCGGCCACGGCCGGCGCCAGCACGGCGGCCTGGCGGAGCAGGGCCTCGGCGTCCGGCCCCCGGGGCGGCGTGATCTCCGCGGTCACCACGAACCCGCCGTCCGCGAGGCGCGAGCGCAGCGCCGGCATCGCTGCAGCACTCATCCCCTGCCGCCGGCCGACGTTCGTCAGTCCGCCGCCCGCAGCGCGTCGCGCAGCGTATCGACGATGGTGCCGATGTGCTCCTCATTTATCGTGAGGGGCGGCGTGAGCGCCACGATATCCCCGGTGGTGCGCACGATCACGCCGGCGTCGAAACAGCGGCGGAAGACGTCCATGGCCCG
>CAYRZI010000102.1:0-3417 GCA_964428605.1 uncultured Woeseiaceae bacterium | reverse complement strand
CGGTGATAGGCCAGCGCCATCTTCAGCGCGGTGTCGACCGCTTCCGATCCGGAGTTCACGAAGAAGGCGTAGTCGAGGCCTTCCGGCGCCATCTCGGTGAGTTTCTCGGCCAGCTCGAAGACCTTCGGATGGCCCACCTGAAAGGCGAGCGCATAATCCAGCGTCTCGATCTGGTTCTTCACCGCCTGCACGATGCGCGGATGGCAATGGCCCGCGTTACAGCACCACAGGCCGGCGACCCCGTCCAGCAGCCGCTTGCCGTCGTGGGTCCAGCAGTAGACGCCTTCGGCCCTTGAGATGAGCCGCGGATTACGCTTGAAGTACTGGTTGGCCGTGAACGGCATCCAGAAGGGCTCCAGGTTGGGCAGCCCCGCTTCGGCCGCTTGCATGAGATTCTGTTCTGCCATGTGTGGTCTCCCTCGTGGTTCCGGCGCGGCCCCGCTCAGAGGATCTCCCGCATCCGGTAATACAGCATGCCCAGCGCCAGCGCCGGGTTGGCGAACCAGCGCCCGCCCGGCAGACGCCAGTGGCGGATGCGCGCGAACAGGTCGAAGCGCTCCGCCTGGCCGGCGATGGCCTCGGCCAGCACGCGGCCGGCAAGGTGGGTGGGCGCGAGCCCATGGCCGGAATAGCCCTGCGCGTAATAGATGTTGCCGCCCAGCCGGTTCAGCTGGGGGATGCGGTTGATGCTGATGCCGATATGGCCGCCCCACTCGTAGTCGATGGCGGTACCGGCGAGCTGGGGGAATACCGCCAGCATGTTCGGCTCCAGGGTCGCGCGGATGCTCTTCGGCGCGCGGCCGGAGTAGTTGCACAGCCCGCCGAACAGGAGGCGCCGGTCGGCCGACAGGCGGTAGTAGTCCAGCGCCACCCGTTGGTCGCAGACGGCCGAGTCCTGCGGCAGGATGTCGCGCGCGCGCTGCTCCGACAGCGGCTCGGTGGCGATGATGTAGCTGCCGGCAGGGATCACCGTGCCCGAGAGCTTCGGGATGAGGCCGTCGAGGTAGGCGTTGCAGGCCACCACCACGAACTCCGCGCTGATGCGGCCCTGCTCGGTGTGCACCGCCGGCCGCTCCCCCGGTTCGATGCGCAGGACCGGCGAGCGCTCGAAGACGCGCACGCCGGCCTCCGCCGCCGCGCGGGCCTCGCCGAGGCAGAGGTTGAGGGGATGCACATGGCCGTTACCCTGGTTCAGCACGCCGCCGATGTAGCGCTTCGATCCGATCACCTCGTGGAGGCGGTCCTCGGGGATGATCTCGACCTCGTGGGGATAGCCCAGCGCGCGTTTGTCCGCCACGTCGGCGCAGAGGTCGCGGAACTCGCGCTTCTTCATCGCGACGTCGAGATAGCCGAACTTGAGATCGCAGTCGATGCCGTAACGCTCGATGCGCTCGACCACGATATCCCGGCACTCCAGCCCCATCCGTGCGGCGACCCGTGCCGCGTCGTCGCCGAGCCGGCGGCGGATCTTGTCCGTCTCGACGAAGCCGTCGATCAACTGGCCGCCGTTGCGCCCGCTGGCGCCCCAGCCGATGCGGCTCGCCTCCAGCAGCGCGACGTCGTAGCCGCGCTCGGCGAGTTCCAGGGCGGCGGATAACCCCGTGAAGCCGGCGCCGACCACCGCGACGTCGGCGCTCCGGGCACCCTCCAGGACGGGATGCTCGGTGGCCGCGTTTGCGGTGGCTGCGTAATAGGAACGGGGGTATTCGGCCGGCTGGTACATCCCGATCAGGTTACGCCCGGGCCGGGGGTTTAACAATAGAGCTGGCGGGGTGCCGGTCCGAACTTTTGCAACTTATCCAACTTGTTCGCACGTCTGCTCCGCACTCGTTGCTGCGCGGGCGCAGCGCTAGGTGCAGCCGTCGATACCCGGATCAACAAGTTCCGAAAGTTGCAAAAGTTCGGACTGGCACCGGATCCCCCGGATCCCCCGGATCCCGAATCACCGGGTCAGAGTCTGCCTTTCTGCCGCGCTGCCGCCTCGCCCCGCGGGCTGGTCGCATACAGGCTGATCAGCTCCCCGGCGATACGCGCACCGGCGAGCGCCGTGATCTCGCCGGAGTCGTAGGGCGGCGCCACCTCCATCAGGTCCATGCCAACGATGTTCAGCCCGCGTAACCGGCGGATGATGGACAGCGCCTGATGGGTGGTGAGGCCGCCGCAGACCGGGGTGCCGGTGCCGGGGGCGTAGGCCGGGTCCAGGCAGTCGATGTCGAAGGTCAGATAGACCGGGTCGTCGCCGATGATGCGGCGGATCTCGGCGACGGTCTCGTCCGCCGTGTGATCGTGGACCCAGGGGGCATCCAGGATGTTGAAGCCCAGGGTGTCGTCGTTGGTGGTGCGGATGCCCACCTGGACGGATTTCGCGGGGTCGATCAGGCCTTCCTTCGTAGCGTGGAAGAACATGGTGCCGTGATCGACCCGGGGCGACTCGTCGTCCCAGGTATCCGTGTGGGCATCGAAATGCAGCAGCGAGAGGCGGCCGAATTTCTCGACGTGGGCCTGCAGCAGCGGCCAGGTGGCGAAGTGGTCGCCGCCGAGGGAGAGCAGCGCGGGACCCTGGTCGATGATCTGCTTCGCATGGGCGCGGATCTCGGCCGGCACCTGCTCGGGCACGCCGGGGTCGAACATGCAATCGCCGTAGTCGATGACGGCCAGTCGCTCGAAGGCGTCGAACTCCCACGGGTAGAGGCGCTCCCAGGCCATGAAGCTCGAGGCCGCGCGGATGCCGCGGGGGCCGAAGCGGGCGCCGGGGCGGTTGGAGGTGGCCGTGTCGAACGGGATGCCGGTGACCGCCACGTCGACGCCGGTGAGGTCCCGAGTGTAGCGCCGCCGCAGAAAGGACAGCGCGCCGCCGTAGGTCGGCTCGATGTGCCGGCCGTAGTTATCCCCGGCGGTGAAGGCGAAATCGGTCTCGTGCTTCTGGCTCATGAAGGTCATCGCAGATAAGTTGCAAAAGTTCCATTTGTGGTGCCGGACACCGGAAGTGGCACCGGAAGTGGACTAGCGCCAGTGCCGATGCCTTCGGCACCGCACATTGACTCCGTACCCGGTCTCCGTGCCGCCTCAGGCAGCCGGTTGCCGAAAAAGTTCAGAAACTTGCAGAACTTCGGTCCGGCACCTGTCGCCAGGCAGCCGCGCTCCGCAAAAGTTCGGAAACTTACAAAAGTTCGGTCCGGCACCTGTCGAGGGTGGTGCGGGTCTTTTCCACCAGCTCGTCGGCCTCCGCGTGGGAGAGTATCAGCGGCGGGGCCGTCACCATGGTGTCGCCCACGGCGCGGATGACCAGACCGTTCTCCACCGCCAGGTCGCGGCAGATCGTCCCCACCTTGCCCTTTTCCTCGAAGCGCTCCTCCTTGCGGCCCGGCGGCACCAGCTCGATGGCGCCCATCAGGCCGCGCATGCGGGCCTCGCCCA
>CAYRZI010000101.1:0-9506 GCA_964428605.1 uncultured Woeseiaceae bacterium | reverse complement strand
GGAAAACCGCGCCAACCCTCGGGGCTAACCCCCGGCGGTTGGTTGCGGCTCATCCTTTCCGCAATCCGCGCAAAACTGCCGCGCCCAGGCATCGGCCAGCGCCGCCTGTAGTTCCGTGATCCGTCCGACGAGCCATGCTTGCTCGATCATGTCGCCCACATCGGCATCCGGGGGCCTGCTCTGCTCAATGAGTTCCCACATGCCGCCACGGTAGCGGCCGGGGGGGGGGGGATAGCGCGGGGAGAATGTCAGCAGATATCCGAGTTTGTCCGCTGGTGGGAGGGGAATGTCAGTGTGCGGCATGGGGCCGGTTCAATCTGCTTCAGCAGCGAATAACGCCGGCGTTATGGCGCAATCGCTTGTTTTGACAGGTGTTTTTTCGACCCGGCCGGCCGGGTCAACGTTCGACCTGCTTTAGTGCCTGTTTTGATTGGGTTTTTTTCGACCGCGGCGCCGTGGTCAATAGCCTCAACAACGCGAGCGGATGAAAGATGCTCACCGTCCTGCCGAGACTCTCGGCGCATCCTCGCCCATAGCCGCACTCACCAGCCAATCTAGCAGCCGGTTTCTGTGACGGCAGAGCGTTGACTTGGGAATCCCTACCCGCTCGGCCCTGCCGGTCAACGTCTTGGGTCCAGGTTCCAGGTAACAGGTGGCGGCGATCCGCTGTAACTCTCGCGGTGCCGAATCCAACAGCCGCCAGGCTTCGGAAACATGCGGC
Organism: uncultured Woeseiaceae bacterium; assembly: GCA_964428605.1. GTDB lineage: Bacteria > Pseudomonadota > Gammaproteobacteria > Steroidobacterales > Woeseiaceae > Lentisalinibacter. The sequence continues at coordinate 8,785 of CAYRZI010000101.1, read as the reverse complement.
GGCATATCACGGTCAAATAGCGGTCCGCTGCCGAATTGCGGGTTATCGTTTCGCACCCGCTCCGGGTGCAGGATGTTGATGCTGTACCAGGACGGCTGAGCCTGGCGCATCCACCCGGCAAGGTCTAACAGGGCTTCGTGGAAACGTCGTCTGTACTGATCCAAACCGCACTACCTCGCTCTCTCTGACGCGCAGAGCCACGGCCACATCACGATCCGTTAGACCGTAGCTGCGGAGAGACTCAATCAATGCGCCTGGTTTCATCGTCTTGCCTCATAAGTGGCGGCGGCACCCCGGAGTGGGGTTCCCCGAGGCACCGCCCGCCGATGCCTGCCGCGCCCCAACTTACAAGGGCCGCAGACTCTCGCGGTTGTTTTATGGGCGGCCACTCACGAGTAAAGCCGCTCCGTGCTAATTGCCGTTAGGCACCCCGCACGGCAGGGCCCATCGTGCGCCGACGGATTAACTATTAGCTCTCCGCAATTTTGATGGTCTTGATCGCGTCGTTGTTTAGCACGCAACCACCGAGTCGCTTGCGAACATAGAATCGGACGTAGCCAGGGTGGCTGTACGGGTCCACAAGGATTCGCATGCCTACACGATCCGCAATCAAGTAGCCAGACCCAAAATTGCCGAACAGCACCGGGTGGTTATCGTCACTGATCTGATCCATCGCATCACAGGTGAATACCGGATAGCCCAGCAGACGGTCAGGCTGACCCACCTGGGAACTCGGCTCCCAGAGATAGTCACCGCCAGTTGAAGACTTCAGCTTGCGAAGATACGCAGCCGTCAGCCGATGCATTACAAAGGCTGTCCGACCATCGTTGGTCAGGTAACGCTCCTTCAGGGAACCAACCAGATCAATCAGGTCGTCAATGTCCAACGCGAGCGGCGAAGTCGGGTTACTGAGTGCCTTGTACTGGATCGCCGCCGCATCGCGGAGCGGGGAAGCATCATCTGCCGTACTCACCGGAGTCGTGTTATAGATTCCCGTGGGGCGGGCAGTGCCATTGCCAGTCAGAAATGCGGTAGCCTCAAGCGATGAAAACTCATTAGAGACATCGTTAACCAACCAGCTTTCGACATCAAAAAAGATGTCATCCAGCGACCACTCGCTCGCTTCGGGATAGGCGTAAAGTTCGCCCATCGTCGGTGCGCGCTCTCGCAGACTCGGCGTATCCGTTTCACTTCGGGTACCAGTCTCAGCAACCCAACCGGCACCACCATCGCCCATCGAAACCAGCGCCTTAAAATCGTTAGTGCTGGTCTGCTCGACGCGGCAAATCTGCCGGAACGGGTTCAACTGGCGCACCCGATCCTCGATTCGTCGGCTGATCTGCTCCGGCAAGGCATAACCACCCTGGGAAGGGGTGGAGATGGTCACATCCTTCCGCGACAGGTCGTGAGCTGCCTCACTCAGACGCTTTTCATAAACCCTGTCGTGCGAATGACGCAGCCAGTCAACGAAAACGGACTTGTACTCGTCCTGCGCCTTCGACACAGATCCGGTACGCCCAGGGCGATCAGCGTTTGCCTCAATCGCGGCTACGCGATCGTCGAGGTCGCACACTTTCTCGCTTACAGTCTCGTTCAGCTCCTTCAGAGCATTTTCAATAACAGTCATTTTCAATATCTCCACGCGCACCGATGCACCTGCACCTGTGCGCAAAATTCATTAAAGGAATATCCGGCGACACCAGCATCCCACTGGCCTCTGCTCGGTTGGGTGGCATCGTCCTTCGCAAACCAGCGTCCCGCTGGCCAGGAAGCACCCGACTGACGGCGGCGCGTTTCTTTCTGCGGCTCGCCACTTCCCGTGGCCCGACAGACACCAGCATCCCGCTGACCTCCGTCACCGCAGTCCGGCTCGCTACTCGACCGTCCTGCTTATTACTAGACAATAATATCATGAATCAGTTGTCTCGTCATTTGATCGTCGGCCCTTCGACGCCTGCGAGATCGCAATCTTCGCTTGTCGCTGGGAATAGCCACGGCGGCGCAGCTTCCACTCCACGGCGCGGACATCGTAAAGACGGAGCCATCGGCGAATTCGGAATTTAGAAAGCAGCATCTCAGTTCACCGAAGGGCCGTTCGGCTCACCGGACTCCAGGGCATCGGCAAGCGAACGCACCCACTCGGCCACATCGCCGCGATCCGCGCCGTGCAGTAGCAGGTAGTTAATTCCCGCGCAGAACATGGCCCCGGCCCGGTCAACAGGCTCTAGCTTGTCCATCCGCGCACCTGCCGCCGCCATCCAGTCCCGCGCCGCCCTGTCGAAGTCGCTTTTGTATTCGTCACTCATCGTTGAGCCTCCCACCGGCGTTTCCACTGTAGAAGCAGCTTGCCCATGCGGTTGTATTCGCGCTCGCCGACATGCTCCAGAAGTTCCGCACTCGGCTTGCTGCCATGCTTGACCCAGAACCTCGGCGACGGATGCCACGGCGGCCAGCCAGGGAACCCGCCGAATGCACCAGACTTCAGAGCCGCTTCCCGCTCGTCGTCACTCTCGGTGAAGATGGCCGTCAGTTCCGTCATCTGTAGGTCCGTCAGTCGCTTTGTCTGATACGCTAAATGTTCACTTGTTCGCATGTTTGAGTCCGTCCAGTTGTTCGTCGGTAATTCCAAAACCCTCCGCAGGACGGCCAGGGCCGCGCCCGGATTTCTGGGTTGGGCGCAGTTTGGCGAGCGCCGAGATCACTTGGCCCCGCAGCCGAAGTTCCAGCCCAACAGCCGGGTTTTCTTTCGGTCCGTGCAGGCCGTCAACCAGCAAACCGTCCCGGTCGATCAAGTCTCGCGCCGCGAGCAACCGTTCATAGGCGTGTGCGGCTTCCACCAGGATCGCAGCCGACGCAGAATCCTCCGCGATGCCGATCTGGTCGCGTACAGCATCGAACCAAGCGCGAGCCCTGTCTGAGAGTTCCGGTTTCATAAACCGCCTCCGCTTTTCCATTAATTTGCACAAAAATCGAGCCTGCCCGACGGTATCCACGCACCCTTGCAGCACTTGACCCCGCATACCCCCTAGAACGGGCCGTGAGACGCCGTGTGTGCCCGTATGACGCACGATCTCTGCTCATGCGCCCACATGGACAACTGCAACCCCAAGCGCCACCAGGACGCATACACGCGCCAGGTGCCCCAGCAAGCGGGATAGCTTCTTATGCCGCATAACGGAGCTCCTCGACCTGTTCCTTCATCCCCAGGTGATACCCGCGCAGCCACAACACCAGGTAACCGCCCTCGTATGGACATTGATCCTGTCCGACACGCCCTGCTGCCATCCCTTCCTGGAATGGAACCTGCCGCTGTTCCTCGGACAGATCGCTGCCAACGGGCCTCAATGGATATCGCTCTTCGTTAAGCATCGTCTGTCTCCTCCATTAAATTCTGTCCTCCCACTCTTGCGGGAGCTTCACAACCGGAGCGCGGCCAGTCTTGCGCTCCACAATCTCAAGCAAGCCCGCCTCGGCTGCCGTATCAATAGCCCGACGCTTGGACTTGCCGGTAAGGTCGAAGTCCTCGCAATACTCGGTGGAGAGGCGCACTACAGGACTATTCCGCACTAGCCGCCTGTACCAATAAGCAACGCACAAACGTACTACCGAGACTGGACGGTCTGCTGCACTTGCCGAGATAAGCCAATCGACAGGCACAGAGACTAAATACCTAGTCTTTGGCTTACGGCTCCGTCTGCTATCCCGTTTAGCTAGCGGATCAATCATCCGAGTTTCTATCTTGTCTCTATCCATAGGTAATTAATAAGCTAAGCAATAAAGAGCAAAGCAATAGAACAGGGTGCCCCGCCTGGTCCAAAACCTAGCCCCGCCCATGCCCCAACTGGTCCGAAACGTCGCCCCGGCTGGTCCCGGCAAGAAACCGAGTCACCGAGTCCCACATCTCGACTCCGCGCCCGTCCCGATAACGGTCTGGATACCTGACAACGTCCACATCTGTCCGCAGCTCCAGCCGGTTGAACAGCACATCCCTGGACGCCTGTGCCATCAGATCGCGGGCTTGTTGCACCTGCTCGTCGATATCGGGCAGCGGTGCCTCAATCAGCACAGCGTCATGGATGGGCGCGATAACCTGGATGCCCGCATCCATCAGGTACATCGTCCCAAGACGCAGCATCTCCGCGCCCGCCGATTGCATGGGGAAGTTGGCAGTTGTCCGATCCGTCCGCAGCTCGTCCCGGCCTCGGTGAATACGCCAGCCAAAAACGGACGAGATAGAGCCGCGCATATGCATGGTGTTAACCACGCGCTCGCGCCATGCCCAGAAAGTCGGGTACGTCCGTCTGTGCAGCCGTAGCAAGTCCTTTGCAAACGCCAGAGCCAGCCCCGTATTCCTGGCGATGAGGCGCTCGGTGCCGCCGTACATAACCGCAAGCGCCGTCACCTTGAATTGCTCACGCTCGCTGGCGTGCGAGTGCTTTGTTGCCGTAGCTGGGACAGCACCGGCCTGCCGAGCAAACGCCAGGTAAAAATCACCCGAGCGATAAGCCGCCAGCATATTGGCGTCCTGCGACAATGCCGCCGCAATACCCAACTCCTGCTGGCTCCAGTCGATATAGGCAAGCGCCTGCCCTTCCTCCGGCTTGATGAGCGAGCGCATCCAGGCTGACGGTCCGAATATCCACCGGGCATTGGACGGCTGATTCCGACTCGTCACGCTGCGGAAGGGACTAAGCCCGGTGCGGTTGCGTCCATCTGGGCCGACTGCGAGCTTATTGAGCTTCAACTGTGAGAGCGATACACGGAGCTGTCGGAGCGGCTCCAAGTGCGGAAACCGCTTTGCCATATCCCGAAAGGTGGTATCGCTCAGACTAAGTTGGCCGCTATCCGTCCGGGGCCAGGGTATGCGGTGCTCGCGGAGATAGGCGGCGAACCGCTCCATCTTGAACGTGCTGCCGTCGAATACCCCGTAGTCGGCGTCTATATCTTGGATGAGCTGCCGCTTGAGGTCGTCCCAATTAGCCTTGAGCTGGCCGAAAGTTTCCACATCCAGCGGCACCCCCGCGTGCTCCATCCGGGCAACGCACTTCATGTACTCGCCACGGAATAGCGCCTGCTCCATAGGGATATGGCCGGCCATCTTCCGCCAGATATCAGCCAGGATGTAAACGTCGCTCGCGCAGTATTCGAGAATTGACTCGCGGTGATCGTCCACCTCGCCGCCCATCACGAGATCACGCATTTCTGTCTTGTGCTCGGTGGTCATACGAGGCGGCACGCCGTAGAACTCGGAGCACCCCAGCAAGCCCGCACCGCCAGCCCAATCCCGCCCATTAATCAGATTGCGGAATTCAGCAAACGGATCTATTACGGATGCGGGCATCCCCCAGCCCAACGCAAGGTGACATTTCATCTCAGCCGGGACGTAATACGCGAGAAACAGCGCATCCCCGTCCAGCGGATAAGGCGGGAAGCGCCGCGCCCGCAGCTCGTCATGCCACAGGCGCAGCTCTTCACCGCTGTTGAGTTCCTTTGCCACCATGCAAATCGGCTCGGGTCTGCATCCATCGGGCTCTCGGAACTCGAAATCCACGGCCCATACAGAGCTAAACCGGCTCATCGGCTATACCCAGGACGCGCTTGGCGACGGGGTGCTCTAGGTCCGCGATAACGTGCTCGCCAAAGGCAAGGTTTAAAACCTCCCCCAAGTCCGATACTGCATCCGGCCAGTCTGGTTCTGGGAAGCTGGCGCTCCGGGGTTCGTGCGCCTGATACCGCCCCATCTGCCGATTGGCCTTGCACTGTATCCACCGCTCGCGAGCAATGTTGGCAATGGCAAGCGCCGACGTATTCCAATCGTTTTCCATGTCGACTGGCCGCCCGACGAGCCACACAAACAAGTTGCCGCTATCGTTCTGGCCCACCAGCAATTGCTTGCGCTTTGCATAGTCTCGCAGTTCGCCCAGCGGTCCCTTTAGCACCAGGTACTCGGTGGAGTCCCGGTCATCCTCAAGAATCCAGATCGTTGTTGTTAACTCAGGATCGGGATGCACGCGGACAAACCAATTCTTATGCGGGCGACGCACTGGCAAGTCGTTAATGAGCTGCTCTGTGCCGCCAAGCAAAAAGTCTTGGTCGGTAGCAATATCGTCCAGGGAGATGCGACTAACCATTGAGCACCTCCCGGGACTCGAAGCCCAGCTCCATTTGCTCAGTAATTGGCCGTCGCGCACATCGCTTGCAGATGCCGCGGGGCGGAATAACCGGCTTATCGCAGCAGATACAAAGTCGCGGCATCCGCCGGGGTTTGGTATAATTCGTCGTGTCCTGCAAAGACATTTCTAAAACTCCTTAACCCGAGTCGGCCTACCTCCGATTCGGGTTTTTCTTTTCCGATTTCGGTAGGTGGGTTACTAGGCCAGAGACGCTCCCCGCATTTCCCAACACACAGGCTCAACCCGTGGCCGCAGACCGGGGGCTACGCGATCCTGAGCGAACAGCTGCGCGGCGATGCCGCTGTGAAAGACAGCTATTAGGGTGCGGCCGCTGTACACGCCGTAGCCTTCCCAGGCTTGGGGTGCCTTGCGCTTGCGGCTCATGCCGTAGACCGTTCGGCAATGACTCGGCCAGGGACATAGGTCCGTCGCCCGTCTTTTATGACGGTCAACTTTCCGGCGGAGATGTCTTGGTAGGTTTTGGCCCGAGACTGCCGCAAGTAAGCATTCGTCTCGGTGATTGTGTACCGCTGATTGATGTCCAACGGCGGGAGGTTTTTGGCGTCCATCTTGATGCCCTCAATTTATGAGACCATCAAGCATTATCCATACATAGATACCGTTGTCAGTCAAAAAGGGGGGCTAAAAACCCAAGCGTTTTTGTAACCCCCTGTTCCTAAAAATTCAGTTCAGACACAAATAGTCTACCCAGGGATCACATACTCATTTCCGTCTGTGTCCGTATATGTGGTCTCTGCGCTGTAGTCGATTTGTTCACCCGTGATGAACCTGGCGCGGTGCGTGGCGACATCTTTTTCAATCAGCCTTAACGCGGATTCCCGTGAGGAATCGAATTCCCTACACAGTGACGCGATCTCATCTTTAACCGCTTGCCGTGCAGCTGCATGACGGCCTTTACGGATGCTCTTTACTCGTTCTTCGCTTATGAACCACATATCAGCCACCGTGCTAACCACGTTGCGCTCGCCGCGCTCTTGTCGGAGGCAGTAGTCCCGCAGCAGTTGTGTATCGCGGTCGGCTTCGCTTCGTCGCCCGCTCGTATTAAAACCGAATACCAGATCCGCCTTTTCGCCCGATGCGATCCGTAGCAATTGGCGGGCGAGGGTACGGCGCTCGTCTTCAGTAAGGGGGCGCCCCTGTTCCAACTTGAGCGCGAGGTCCGCCAGGTACCATCGCGCCTTAAGTTGCTGAGAGGGGGAGGGGGGCGTGGACATTGAAACGTGGTCGCCAGCCTTTATAGTCAGCCGTCCGTAAGTGAAGCTCATCGCGCTGACTCCTTCACCGCATCAAGTTTGTCCTGCATGGCAGTCGGGATGAACTTGTAATAAGCCTTCTCCAGCATCGCCATGCTGGTCCCGGTCTGCGCTGCCACCGTCATGGGATCAATCTGGTGGACCTGTAACAGTTCGGATATCCGGGCATGTCGAAAAGAATAGGCCGACGCACCCGGCGGGACTCTGTGCCTGCCCTTAGCCCTCGCGTTGACTACGGCGCGGGCAACCCGGAATTCCTCGCCCCACCGCTCACGCCGCCACGGCTTGCCGTTGTCCGTGAACAGGTAGGCGTCGGGAAGTTTGTTCTTTGCCTGCTCTTTGAAGAAAGCCGCGCCGTCCTGGCCAAGGAATACGGCACGGGGGCGGGGTTTCGGGGGTCGGCCTTTCTTGTGGACTAACCGCAGGGTGCGGGCATCCGAATTGAAGTCAGAGACGCGAGCCTTTGACAGTTCGCCGGGACGTGCCCCGGTTTCCTCCAATCCACGGAAGAAAGCCGCCGCCTCGGGGATGGCGTTATCAATGATGGCCTTGCGCTGGGCGGGGTCGAGGAATACGGCAGTCTCCGCACCGGCATCCTCGGCCAGGGGATCGAGCCGCCATGCCTGCGGGTCGCCTACATGGCCTTCCTTAACGGCACGATTCAGGCCCGCCTGGAAGTCCCGCATGATCCGGTTTACCGAGTGAGGCTGACGGCCCTCACAGAGCCGCTCACGCCACTCTCGTACGTCCTCGCGGGTGAGGCCCTGTAGTGGTATCTCGGCTAGGGGATCGTCCCACACAAGCTGTTTGAATTTGCGCTCGGCGACCTTCGCGGTGTCGGCCCGGTTCTGCTCGCGCAGATAGGTGAGGTAAGTCTGTAGGGCCTCCTTCACCGTGCCCCGCGCCAACTTGCGGACAGGGGCGGTGCCCATCTGCTCAAACCAGCGCTCTGCCGCCTGCTTGGCCTCGTCGTATTCGGTGGCGCTGGTGAGGGCTTGGTAGTGCTGTTTGCCGGTGCGATCTCTGAGCCGCGCAACCCAGGAATCCGGGCCCTTGCGAAAGCCTAGATACTGCCCTTTAGTGAGCCGTTGCCAGTAGGGTTCACGGCGCGTTTTGAGCCGCTCGCGTTCGCGTTTTCGGGAGAGGTCTGCCATGTCCGATTTTGCCTCGTACGGAAATATACGGAAAAACGTACGGGGACAATGGTGGACTATGGTTTACGGGTTAGCAAGCGAATCAAGTAGTTAGCGGACCACGGTGGACGGTAAAAGACGGGTTTCAGTCCTTGCCAAGGTTGAGGTCGCCGGTTCGAGCCCGGTTTCCCGCTCCAGACAACGT
>CAYRZI010000100.1:0-9565 GCA_964428605.1 uncultured Woeseiaceae bacterium | reverse complement strand
GATGAAGAACGAGATCTTCGGTCCGCTGCTGCCGCTGATGACGTACCGGAAGATCGGCGAGGCCATCGATTACGTGAACGACCATCCGCGGCCGCTGGCGCTGTACTACTTCGGCAGCGACCGGGACGAGGAGCGCGAGGTGCTGGAGCGCACGACCTCCGGCGGGGTGACTCTCAACGACGTCATCTGGCACGTGGGCCACGAAGACCTGCCCTTCGGCGGCGTGGGCCCGAGCGGAATGGGTGCCTATCACGGCATCGACGGCTTCCGCGAATTCAGCCACCGCAAGGCGGTCTATCGCCAGGCGAAGATCAGCGTCGCGAAGCTCATCGGCATCCGCCCGCCCTACGGCGACACGCTGCAGAAGACCCTGAAACGCGAAATCAAGAAGTAGGAAGTAGGTGCCGGACCGAAGTTTCCGAACTTTTGCAACTTGTTGGCGTTCCGTCGGAGCTTCGGTGACCTGACGGCGAATCCGGACAGGATCGAATAAGTTGGAGAAGTTGCAAAAGTTCGGTCCGGCACCTTAGGGGGGATTTTGACCAAGGACATCCTGCGTATCGGCGGGGCCGTCGGGTTCTGGGGCGAGAGTCCGGTGGCCACGCCGCAGCTGCTCGCGGCCGGCGTCGACTACCTGGTCTACGACTATCTGGCCGAGATCACCATGTCGATCATGGCCCGCGCGCGGGCCGCCGATGCCGAACGCGGCTACGCCACCGATTTCGTCTCGGCCGTCATCCGGCCGAACCTCGCCGCGATTGCCGGTCAGGGTGTGAAGGTGATCTCCAACGCCGGCGGCGTTAACCCGAACGCCTGTGCCCGCGCCATCCGCGGGCTGATCGAGGAGGCCGGTCTCGACCTGACGGTGGCGGTCGTGCGCGGCGACGACCTCACGAACCGCATCGCGCACCTGACCGGTGCCGACGTCCGCGAGATGTTCTCCGGCGCGCCGCTGCCGCCGGCCGAGCGCATCGCCAGCGTGAACGCCTACCTCGGCGCCCTGCCCATCGCCGCCGCCCTGGATGCCGGCGCCGACATCGTCGTCAGCGGCCGTGTGGTCGACAGCGCCGTCACGCTGGGCGCCTGCCTGCACGAGTTCGGCTGGGCGGCCGACGACTACGACGCAATGGCCGGTGCGAGCCTCGCCGGCCACATCCTGGAATGCAGCACCCAGGCCACCGGCGGCAACTTCACCGACTGGGAAGACGTCGCCGACGGTATCGCCGACATCGGCTATCCCATCGCCGAGCTGTCCGCCGATGGCAGCTTCGTCGTCACCAAGCCTGAGGGCACCGGCGGCCTCGTCAGCGTGGGCACCGTCGCCGAGCAGATGCTCTACGAGATCGGCGACCCCCAGGCCTACGTACTGCCGGACCTGGTCTGCGATTTCTCCGGCGTCACCCTGGAGCAGCGCGGTGCGGACCGGGTGCGCGTGAGCGGTGCCCGGGGCAGTCCGCCCACCGATACCTACAAGGTGAGCGCTACCTTCGCCGACGGCTTCCGGGGCGGCCAGCTGCTGTTCTTCTACGGCGATGACGCCGACCGCAAGGCGCGGGCCTACGCCGACGCCGCCCTGGCCCGCGCCCGCGTCCGCCTCGAACGCCAGGGCCTGGCCGAGTTCACGGAGACCCTCATCGAGGTGTTCGGCGACGAGAGCCATTACGGCCCCGCACGGCGGATCGACGGCGCCCGTGAGGTCACGCTGAAGATCGCCGCGAAGCACGCCGACCAGCGCGGCGTTGCGGCTCTGCTGCAGGAGACCATCGGCGCCGCGCTGAGCGCGCCGCCGGGGCTCACGCTCTTCTCCGGCAGCGGCCGGCCCAAGCCCTCGCCGGTCGTCCGGCTGTTCTCGTTTCTCTGGCCCAAGACCGACGTGCCGGTGACGGTCGAGATCGACGGCACCGCCAGCCCGGCGGCACCATCGCCGGGGATGCCCTTCGACGCCGCCGCCATCGAACGGCCGGCGCCGCCGGCCGCGCCCGATCTCGCCGGCGGCACCGTCGAGGTGCCGCTGGTGCAGCTCGCCTGGGGCCGCAGCGGCGACAAGGGCGACAAGGCGAACATCGGCATCATTGCCCGCCGCGCCGAGTACCTGCCGTACCTCTGGGCCGCGCTCACCGAGCAGGCGGTCGCAGCCCGCTTCGCCCATTTCCTGGAGGGGCCGGTGGAGCGGTTCCTGCTGCCGGGCTCGCATGCGATCAACTTCGTCCTGCACGACGTCCTCGGCGGCGGCGGCGTGGCGAGCCTCAGGAACGACCCCCAGGGCAAGGGCTACGCCCAGGTGCTGCTCGACCACCCCATCCCCGTGCCGGCCACGCTGGCGGAGAACCTCTGACATGCCCGTCTATCACTCCCGCATCGATACCGCGTCGGAGGCCTTTGCCGACAATCGCGCCGGCATGCTCGGCCTGATCGGGAAGCTGGAGGCCCTGAACGCCCGGGGCGCGGCCATCTCCGAGCAGCGCCGGCCCCGCTTCGAGGAGCGCGGTCAGCTAACCCCGCGGGAACGGCTCTCCGCCATGCTGGACCCGGGCATGCCGTTCCTCGCCATCGGCAACATCGCCGGCTACCTCTACGACACGAAGGAGGAGGAGCAGTCCCTGCCCGGCGGCAACGTCATCGTGGGCATCGGCTTCATCGCGGGCGTGCGCTGCATGGTGTCGGTGAGCGACTCCGGCATCCAGGCAGGTTCCCTGACCGAGTCCACCGCCTTCCGCATCCTGCGCGGCCAGGAGATCGCGCTGGCCCAGAAGCTGCCCTTCGTGCACAGCGTGGAGAGCGCCGGCGCGAACCTCATGCAGTACAAGGTCGGCGGCTTCCTGGCCGGCGGCACCTTCTTCGCCAATCTGGCGCGCCTGAGCGCCGCCGGCATCCCGGTGGTGAACATCCTCAACGGTTCGTCCACGGCGGGCGGCGCCTACATGCCCGGCCTGAGCGACTACGTCATCGCCGTGCGCGGCCGGGCGAAGGCCTTCCTGGCCGGCCCCCCGCTGCTGAAGGCCGCCACCGGCGAGATCGCCACCGACGAGGAGCTGGGCGGCGCCGAGATGCACTCGACCGTATCCGGCCTGGTCGAGTACGTGGCCGAGGACGATGCCCACGCTGCGCTCATCGCCCGGGAGGTGGTGGCACGGCTCGCCTGGAACGACCGCTGCCCGTCGCCGCCGGCGCGGGAAGGGGTCGAGCCCGTGTACGACCCGGACGAGATAGCCGGTATCGTGCCGCTGGACTACCGCCGGCCCTACGAGGTGCGCGAGGTCATCGCCCGCATCGTCGACGGGTCGGACCTCCTGGATTTCAAGCCCCGCTACGGCGCGGGCACGGTGTGCGTGCAGGCGGAGATCCACGGCCACGCCTGCGGCATCCTGGCCAACAATGCGCCCATCGATCCGGACGGCGCCACCAAGGCCACCCAGTTCCTGCAGCTCTGCGACCAGTCCGACCTGCCGGTGGTCTTCCTGCAGAACACCACCGGCTACATGGTGGGAAAACACTACGAGCAGGGCGGCATGATCAAGCACGGCTCGAAAATGATCCAGGCCGTGACCAATATCTCGGTCCCGCGGCTCACGCTGATGATCGGCGCGAGCTACGGCGCCGGCAACTACGGCATGTGCGGCCGGGGCATCGACCCGGATTTCCTGATGACCTGGCCGAATGCCAGCACCGGCGTCATGGGAGGCGAGCAGGCGGCCAGCACCATGTCCATCGTGATGAAGGCGGCGGCGAAGGCGAAGGGCCGGGAACTGGATCCGGCCGAGGTGGAGGCCCAGGAGCGGCGCCTGGCAGAACACTTCGACTCCCAGTCGAGTGCATTCTACACCTCCGGCCACATGCTCGACGACGGCATGATCGATCCCCGGGACAGCCGCCGCACGCTGGCCTTCATGCTGGAGACGGTGTGGGAGGCGCGCAACCGGGCCGTGACACCCAACAGCTTCGGCATCGCGAGGATGTAGCCATGACGGAACTACCGGACACGAAGACCCTGGACCTGGACCTCGCCGGCGGCTGGCTCACCGTGTGGCTGAACCGGCCGAAGGCGAGGAACGCGATGTCTGCGGAGATGATCGAGGAGCTGATCGCGGCGCTGGAGTCCGTGCGTGACGACCGCGCCGTGCGCGGCATCACGTTCCGCGGCCGCGGCGGCATGTTCTGCGCCGGCGGCGACGTGAAGGGCTTCCGCGCCGCGTTCCAGGGCGGCGGCCAGAGCGCTGACGACGTGGCCGCAGCCAGCCGTCGCGGCGGCGAGCTGTTCCGGCTGGTGGACTCCATGCCCCAGGTGGTGGTCATGCTGGTCGAAGGCGCGGCAGTGGCCGGCGGGCTCGGCCTGGTGTGCGGCGGCGACGTAGTCGTGGTCACCCGGGATGCCCGCTTCGCGCTCACCGAGGCGCGCCTCGGCATACCGCCCGCGCAGATCGCGCCCTACGTGGTGCGGCGCGTCGGTCTGGCGGCCGCGCGGCGCATCATGCTGACCGCCGCGGAGTTCGACGGCGTCGGCGCGCAGGAACTCGGCATCGCGGACTTTCTCGCCAACGACCGGGACGAGCTGGAGACCCTGGAGGCGGTCATCCGCGCCGACGTGCTCCGCTGCGCGCCCGGCGCGATTGCGGCCACCAAGGAACTCGCGCGGGCGGCGGTGCACCTCGATGCCGATGCCATGACCGATCTCGCCGCCCGCCGCTTCGCCGAGTGCATGCTCGGCGACGAGGGCCGCGAAGGAGTCACCGCCTTCGTCGAGAAGCGCAAACCAGGCTGGTCGCCGTGACGCTGGAGCGCATCCTGGTCGCCAACCGGGGCGAGATCGCCTGCCGCATCATCCGCAGTGTGCAGGCCCTGGGCCGGCGCGCCGTTGCCGTCTATTCCGAGGCCGACGGCGACGCGCCCCACGTGCGGCTGGCCGATGCCGCGGAGTGCCTCGGCCCGGCTCCCGCCGCGGAGTCCTACCTGAACATCGCCGCCCTGCTGCGCGCGGCGGAGGCGGCCGGCGCCGACGCGGTCCATCCGGGCTACGGCTTCCTGGCGGAGAATGCGGACTTCGCCCGGTCATGCACGGAGGCGGGACTCGTGTTCATCGGACCGCCGGCCGAGGCCATCGAACTCATGGGCAACAAGGCGGCCGCCAAGAGGCACATGATCGCCGCCGGCGTGCCCTGCGTGCCCGGCTACGAGGGCGAGGATCAGGGCGACGAGGCCTTCCTAGCCGCCGCGCGGGACCTCGGCTATCCGGTGATGGTGAAGGCGGCCGCCGGCGGCGGCGGCCGCGGCATGCGCCGGGTCGATGACGAGGCGGCGCTGGTATCCGCCCTCGGGCTTGCGCGCCGCGAGGCCGAAAGCGCCTTCGGCTCCGACGAGCTGATCCTGGAGAAGGCGGTGCTCCGCCCGCGGCACGTGGAGATGCAGGTGTTCGCCGACGAGCACGGCGCCGTCATCCATCTGGGGGAACGCGACTGCTCGGTGCAGCGCCGCCACCAGAAGGTGGTGGAGGAGGCACCCTGCCCGGTGATGACGCAGACACTGCGCGAGGCCATGGGCGCCGCGGCCGCGGATGCCGCCCGCAGCATCGGCTACCGGGGCGCGGGGACCGTCGAATTCCTGCTGGACGAGGACGGCGCGTTCTACTTCCTGGAGATGAACACCCGGCTGCAGGTGGAGCACCCGGTCACCGAGATGGTGACGGGGGCGGACCTGGTGGCGCTGCAGCTGCGCGTCGCCGAGGGACGCGCACTCGGCATCGAGCAGCACGAGGTGGCACTGCACGGACACGCGATCGAGGTGCGCCTGTACGCGGAGGATCCGACCCGGGATTTCATGCCGGCCACCGGCCGTATCGAGCTGTGGCTGCCCCCGGCCGGCGAGGGCATCCGGGTGGACGCCGGCGTGGAGACGGGCACGGAGGTCCCGCCCTGGTACGACCCGATGGTGGCCAAGATCATCAGCCACGGTGAGACCCGGGACGGCGCGCGCCTGAATCTCGTCCGCGCGCTGGAGGCCACGGCGCTGTTCGGTGTGGCGAATAATCGCGATTTCCTCATCGGGGTGCTGCGGCGGCCGGACTTCGCCGCGGGCCTGGCGACGACGGCCTTCCTGGAGGAGCAGGGCGATGCGCCGCTCGCGGCCGCGCCGCAGACTGTCGATGCCGCCGTCGCGGCGCTGCTGGAATACACCCTGGCCGGTGAGGCGGCACTGGCGGCCAGCGTCGGCGTCTCTCGCCGGCTGCTCGGCTGGTCCAGTGCGGGCCGGCTGGTGTCCCGTTATCGCTATGTGCTGGACGGCGAGGCCGTCGACTTCGCGGTGAGCCCCGCGCCCGACGGCGCGACGGCGGTGACCGCCGGCGACAGTGCATGGCGCCTGCGCCTGCTTTCCCGTGACGGGCACCGGGCGCGGATCGCGATCGACGACCACGTCGTCGACGTCCTGTTCCATCTCTCCCGGCCCGGCGTGATTCACGTATCGGTGGACGGACGCGCCGCCAGGTTCGAGAATCTCAGGGAGAGCGTCGCGGCTGCGGAGGAAGCCGGTGGCGGTCGGGTCACGGCGGCTATGCACGGCCTGATCACGGAGATCGCCGTCTCGCCGGGCGCGACGGTCACCCGCGGCACCCGGCTGGTGGTGCTGGAGGCGATGAAGATGCAGCACGAGGTGCGTGCCGAGATCGACGGCGTGGTGAGCGCCGTGCACTGCGAGACCGGCCGGCAGGTGGCGGCCGACGAACTGATACTGGAGATCGAGCCGGCGGACGAGACGGCGGCCTGAGCCGCCGACCCTCGGCGTCGGCGATCTCTGCTGACCGGAGGAATTTATGAAATCAGCCCTGTGCGAGCGGCTCGGCATCGAGTTTCCGCTGTTCGCTTTCAGCCACTGCCGCGACGTGGTGGCCGCCGTCTCCCGTGCCGGGGGCATGGGCGTATTCGGCGCCGTCACACTGCCGCCGGACCGGCTCGAGGAAGAGCTGTCCTGGATTGACGACCACGTGGAAGGCAAGCCCTACGGCGTGGACCTCATCGTGCCGAACCAGATCGAGGGCAAGGGTCAGGCCTTCGACGAGGAACAGCTGCTCGCCGCCGTGCCCGACGCTCACAAGCAGTTTACCGCCGGGCTCCTCGCCAGCCGGGACATCCCCGCCGACGACCTCGACGAAGAGCGCCGCGAGCACGTGCGCTTTGCGAAGAACCTGCAGGAAGGCGGTGCCGGGGAGCTGCTGGAGGTGGCGTTCTCCCATCCCATCAAGCTGATCGCGAACGCCCTCGGCGTGCCGCCGCAGATCATGCTCGACATGGGCAAGCAGCACGACGTGGCCGTCGCGGCGCTGGTCGGCGCAAAGGAGCATGCCATCCGTCAGGTGAACGCGGGCGTCGACATCCTCGTGGTGTCCGGCGGCGAAGCGGGCGGCCACTGCGGCGACGTCTCCACCCTGGTGCTGGTGCCGGAGGTCTGCGAAGCGGTGCGGCCCATCAGCGACGTGCCCATCCTGGCTGCGGGCGGGATTGTCACCGGCCGGCAGATGGCCGCCTGCATGGCCATGGGCGCCGACGGCGCGTGGACCGGTTCCGTCTGGCTCACCACCGCCGAGGCCGAGACCAACCCGGTGGTGAAGGAGAAGATGCTGCAGGCGAGCTCCCGCGACACCGTGCGCTCGCGCAGCCGCACCGGCAAGCCTTCCCGCCAGCTGCGCTCTCCCTGGACGGACGCCTGGGAGTCCGGCGAGAGCCCCCCGCCGCTGCCCATGCCGCTGCAGTCGCTGGTGAGCGAACCCGCGCTGCGCAAGCTCGACAAGCTCGCCCAGGGCGGCCACGCGGGCGCGGGAGAGCTCGCCACCTACTGGGTGGGTCAGGGCGTCGGCCTCATGAACCAGGAGAAGTCCGTGCGCGCGGTGGTGCAGGAGTTCCAGGAGGACTTCCTGGCGGCCTACGAGCGTCTTGGCGAGTTCCTGGGCGACTGATCCCCGGTCAGCTGATTTCCCGGGCGAGGAGGCTGCGATGTTCCGCCAGGTAATGGACTTCCGCGACGAGAGCGAGGCGCTGTACGAGATGCTCGCACCGCTGGCCGACGAACAGTTCGAGCGGCACACCCAGTTCAAGGGCTGGACCATCAACGACGTCATCGGTCACCTGCACGTCTGGAACCGGGCGGCGGCCCTGTCGCTCGCCGACCCGGAGGCGTTCCGGCAATTCCTCGCCGAGGTCATGGCGGCGGCGCAGGACGGCGGCATGCGCGCCTTCGAGCGCGAGTGGCGCGGCGGGCTTGCGGGCCGCGACCTGCTGGAGGCCTGGCGTGAGTTCTACCTGCCCATGTGCGAGCGCTTCGGCGAGGCCGACCCGAAGGCGCGGGTGCAGTGGGCGGGGCCGGACATGAGCGTGCGCTCGGCCATCACCGCACGCCACATGGAAACCTGGGCCCACGGCCAGGAGGTATACGACGAACTCGGGGTGGTGCGCCGCGATACCGACCGCATCGAGAACATCGTCGTGCTGGGTATCAAGACCTTCGGCTGGACCTTCCGCAACCGGGGCCTCGAGGTGCCCGGGGAGCCCCCGTTCGTCCGCCTCACCGCGCCTTCCGGCGCCGTCTGGGAATACAACGAGCCGAGCGACGTGAACTACGTGGCCGGCGATGCGACCGAATTCTGTCAGGTGGTGACCCAGACCCGCAACGTGGCCGACACGAGTCTCGACGTGAAAGGCGAGACCGCGATTCGCTGGATGGCCATGGCCCAGTGCTTCGCCGGCCCCCCGGAAGACCCGCCCGAACCAGGCACCCGCTACACCGTCAAATAGCGCTGCTCCGGCCCGGTGTGTTTCGGTTTACCCGACTTGCTGCGGCGCATCAGGCCTGTAGCATCGGGCCAGCCTGTTTGTGCACGATCCGGGGGTCGAAACCATGACGGACGAAGACGGCGGCGAAGAAAAAGGCACGTCTCTTGCGGCATCGCTGGACGATTTCGTACGCGAATACCAGCCGCTGAGCAGGCAGGACGCGGACAAGCTGGACCGGGAGCTGCGCTCCCTGATCGCCCGGGCCACCCGGGGGATGTCGCCGGTGGAGCTCTCACTGGCGTATCTCGACTGGCTGGTGCACCTCTCTCTCTCGCCCGGGAAGATCGCGCTGCTCACCCAGAGCTTCCTCCGCAAGACGCTCCAGCTGGGTCTGTACAACGTCAAGGCGATGTTCGGCCGGGGCGGGGAGCCGCCGGCGCGGGTTACGGATCGGCGCCTGCAGGGCGACGCCTGGCAGCGCTGGCCGTTCAACGTGATGGCCCAGGGTTACCAGCTGACCCAGGACTGGTGGGGCGAGGCCACCACCGGTGTGGACGGCGTCGACCGCTCACGGGAACAGCTGGTCGCCTTCATGGCGAAGCAGATCCTGGCGCTCGCCTCGCCGACGAACCTGCCGCTCACCAACCCGGAGGTGCTCCAGACCACCGTCGCGGAGCGGGGCCGGAACCTGCTGCGCGGGGCGCGCAACCTGGTGGACGATCAGCTGCGCCAGGCCCGCGGACAGCCTCCGCCGGGGGCCGAGGCCTACCGTCCCGGCGACAGTGTGGCCGTCACGCCCGGCAAGGTGG
>CAYRZI010000099.1:0-9659 GCA_964428605.1 uncultured Woeseiaceae bacterium | reverse complement strand
CGGCGGGTCTTCTTGGCGGCTTTCTTCTTGGTCTTGGCGGCTTTCTTCTTGGCCGTCTTCTTGACCGGCTTCACTGCCTTCTGGCGGAAGTCCGTAACGGTGCTCTTCACGACCTCGCCCACGTCCTCGGCGGCGTCGCCGAAGATGGTCACGGTGCCGCGCACGTTGTCGACGACGCGCGACGTGGTGGCCGGGAGCAGGTTGGCCTGGGTCTTCACCAGCGCGCCGAGGCTCTCGGCGCGGGCCGCTGCCTTCAGGCGGGCGCCGGCGGCGTCCAGCGTGGACTCGACCGTCTTCGTCTGGTGCTTGACCAGCTTCTCGGTGGTCTTGTGCGAGATGTTGGCCAGACGCAGGGTCATGTCGGAGATCCGACGGACCGGGGTCTTGCCCTTCGTGACCCAGTCACCGGCGCGCTCGACGCCGTCCTGGGCTGCAGAGATCACGGACTCGACCCGCCCGCGGGCATCTTCCGCGGCGCGGTTAAAGATGTTCTCGACACTGATGTTCATGGGGCACCTCCTCGGTTGCTGCGCTGCATCATTGCTGCATTGCACAATAAGCCATGTCAGGGGGCTTGTCAAGCATCCGACAGGGTCAATTGCCGTTGCGCCGCGAGGTCTCTTCCCGTCTCATAACTGCTTGATTAAACGGTACATAATCGGGCGGTAAAACGGCCCTGGCCGGGCTGCCGGGAGGGCGTGGCCGCACGGCGGTCATTCTGCGCGGAATCCGCGCGCCGCAGCGCAGCCCGGCGGCCTGTTTCGGGGTGCGGGCGGGCCGAAGTGGGCAGTGCAGGCGGTGCGCGGCAGCGAGTATAGTCTCGGCCCATGCAGAGTTTCCGCGATCTTTTCGGGGACGAGAGCCCGCTCGCCGCCACCGTGCCCGGTTTCCGGCCCCGCGCCGCCCAGGCGATGATGGCGGAGGCGGTGGCAGACGCGCTGGCCACCAGCGAGCCCCTGGTGATCGAGGCGGGCACGGGCATCGGCAAGACCTTCGCCTACCTGATTCCCACCCTCGGCAGCGGCCGGCGCACCATCATCTCCACCGGTACCCGCGCACTGCAGGACCAGTTGTTCCACCGGGACCTGCCCACGGTGACGCGGGCCATCGGCCAGCCGCTGTCGACGGCGCTGCTGAAGGGCCGCGCCAACTACCTCTGCCTGCAGCGGCTGGAGCAGGCCGAAGGCTCCGCGGCGGCGGGCCGCTACCGGCGGGAGCTGGCCGTCCTGCAGCGCTGGAAGCACGAGACGGCCAGCGGCGACCGGCGGGAGGTGGTGGATATAGAAGAAGAGTCCGGCGTCTGGCCCCACGTCACCTCCACCGCCGAGAACTGCCTGGGCCAGAAGTGTCCGTTCTTCGACGACTGCTTCGTGGTGCACGCGCGCCGCGCCGCCCAGAAGGCCGACGTGGTGGTGGTGAACCACCATCTGCTGCTGGCCGATCTCGCGCTGAAGGAAGAGGGCTTCGTCGACTTTCTGCCCGGCGCGGAGGCGCTGATACTGGACGAGGCGCACCAGCTGCCGGACCTGGCCACCCGGTTCTTCGGCATCGCCGCCGGCACCCGCCAGGTGGAGAACCTGCTCGACGATGCCGCGGCGTTCACTTTCACGCTGGGCGGTGCGGAGCTGCGTCAGGCGATCGGCGCGGTGGCCGATGCCGTGCGCGGCGTGGTGGGCGCCGCCCCGCGGGAGGCCGGGCGCTACGAACTGGGCGGCCAGCGCGGCGTGCTGGCAGGCCCGCTCGGCGAGCTACGCGGCTGCCTCGCCGAGCTGCACGAGGCGCTGCAGGACGTGGCGGGCGAGTCCGCGGAGGTGGAGGCGGTGGCCGGGCAGCTCTACGATCTGCTGGCCCGGCTGACCACGGCCACCGACGAGGACGAGGAGGCGGGGCTGTACTGGTTCGACGTCAGCCGCCGCTCGGTCCGCTTCCACCTCACGCCGCTGGACGTCGCCGGCCGCCTGCGGGCGCTGATCGACCTGAGCGAGGCTCCCTGGGTCTTCACCTCGGCTACCCTGGCGGTGGGCGAGGACTTCAGCCATTTCCTGAGCCGCATGGGCCTGGACGGCGCCCGCACGCTGCAGTTCCCCAGCCCCTACCGGCTGGCCGAGCGCGCGCGCATCTATCTGCCGCGCGGCCTGCCCCAGCCCTCGGCGCGGGGCTACACCGAGGCGGCCATGGAGGCGGCGGCGCCGCTGCTCACGATGACCGCCGGCGGGCTTTTCTTCCTGTTCACCAGCTATCGGGCACTCGGGCTGGCGGCCGAGTGGTGGGCCGAGCGCCGCGAGCGCCTCGGCGGGCGCGAACTGCTGGTGCAGGGTGAGGCGCCCCGGGCGGACCTGCTGGAGCGTTTCCGCGCGGCCGGTAACGCGGTGCTGCTCGGCACCGGCACGTTCTGGGAGGGCGTGGACGTGCGCGGCACCGCGCTCACCGGCGTGGTCATCGACAAGCTGCCGTTCACCTCGCCGGGGGACCCGCTGCTCATGGCGCGCACGGAGTTCATCCGCCGGCAGGGCGGCAATCCGTTCATGGAACACCAGCTGCCCGAGGCCGTGCTGGCGATGAAGCAGGGCGTGGGCCGCCTGATCAGGGACCATGACGACTACGGCGCGATCGTGCTGTGCGACCCGCGCATCGGCACCCGCCGCTACGGCGGTGTCTTCCTCGAGGCGCTGGCGCCCATGACCACCGTCACCGAGCCGGCGGCGCTGGCCGAGTTCTACGCGCGGCACGAGGCGGATGCCGCGGCGGTGGCCTCGTGAGGATCCTCGCGCTCGAGACCTCCGCCGACGCCTGCTCGGCGGCGCTCTGGACGGACGGCGAGGTGACGGGGCGCTACGAGGAGGCGCCGCGGCGCCACGTGGAGCTGATCCTGCCCATGGTGCGCGAGCTGCTGGCCGGGGCGGGCTACGACATGCGCTCGCTGGACGGCATCGCCTTCGGCGCCGGTCCGGGCTCGTTCACCGGCGTGCGCATTGCCGTCTCGGCCGCCCAGGGCTTCGCGCTCGCCGCCGGTTTGCCGCTGGTGCCGGTCTCCTCCCTGGCGGCGCTGGCCGCCCGCGCGCTGGCGGGAGACGCGCGGCGGGTCTGCGTGGCGCAGGATGCGCGCATGGGCGAGGTCTATGCCGGCGCCTACGAGGCCGGCGGGAACGGCGTGCGCGCGCTGGCGGAGGACAGGCTGGCGGCGCCGGGGCAGGTGCGGACGGAAGGCGAGTGGTGGCTGGCCGGCGGCGGCTGGGCCCGTTACCCGGACATGGCCGGCCCCGGTACCGTCGACACCGGCCTGCGGTTTCCCCGGGCCCACGAGGTGGCGGCGCTCGCCGCGCCCCGCTTCGCCGCAGGGGACACCGTGGCGCCCCGGGACGCGGAGCCGGCCTACCTGCGCCGGACCGTTGCCCGGGCAGCGCCGTAACCGCTCTGTAATGTAGACTTGCTCTAATCGCGCTCCATGGAGCCGAGATGACGACAACGCGCCGCATACTGGTAGTCGAGGACGAAGCCCCCATCCGGGAGATGATCGCTTTTCATCTGTCGCGGGCGGGCTTCGACGTGGACGAAGCTGCGGACTGCCGGCAGGCGCGGGAGCTGCTGGCCGATCACCGGCCGGATCTTGCCATTATCGACTGGATGTTGCCGGACATGAGCGGACTGGAGCTGACGCGCTCGCTGAAACGGGACTCGAGCTTCGAGGACCTGGCGGTCATCATGCTGACCGCCCGGGCCGAGGAGCAGGACAAGGTGAGCGGGCTGGAAGGCGGCGCGGACGACTACATCACCAAACCGTTCTCGTCCCGGGAGCTCATCGCCCGGATCAATGCGGTGCTGCGCCGCTCGGGCGTGGCGAGCGACGAGGTCGTGCACGTGGGCGATCTCGAGCTGGACGTGGCCGGACACCGGGTGAGCGTCGGCGGGGAGGAGATCCAGCTGGGCCCCACCGAGTACCGCCTGCTGAAATTCCTGATGACCCATCCCGAGCGGGTGTACAGCCGCGGCCAGCTGCTGGATCGGGTGTGGGGCGCCAACGTCTACGTGGAGGAGCGCACCGTCGACGTGCACATCCGCCGGCTGCGCAAGGCGCTGTCGACGCGCAACGCCGAAGGCTACATCCAGACCGTGCGCGGGGCCGGATACCGCTTTTCCTCGCGGGACGGCTGATGCCCTCGGCGTGGACCACCGCGTTGCTGAAGGCCGCCGGCGCCATCGGCCTGGGGGCGTTCATCGGCTCGCTGTACGGATATACTGCGCCCGGGGCGCTGGTCGGTGCCCTGGCCGTGATCGCGGTGCATCTCAATATGCTGTTCCGGCTCGAGCGCTCGCTGCGCACCCGCAGCCGCATCCAGGTGCCGGAGGGTACGGGCATCTGGCCCCAGGTGCTCGCCCGCATCGACTATCTCAAGCAGCGGGCCAAGAAGCACAAGCGCCGCCATCACCGTACGCTGAAGGAGATCCGGGCCTCCACCAACGCGATGCCGGACGGCGGCATCGTGCTGAACGAGGACTCGGAGATCACCCGCTACAACGCGGCCGCCGAGCGCCTGGTGGGGTTGCGTCCCCGCCGCGATCGGGGCCAGCGGGTGGACAATCTCATCCGTCACCCCGCCTTCGTGAGCTATCTCAGGAGCGGCGATTACTCCGGCTCCGTGACCATCCCCTCGCCGCTGCACGACGACGACTGGCTGACCTGCCGCATCGTGCCCTACGGCGAAGGCCAGCGCCTGCTGCTGGTGCGCGACGTGACGGAGCAGGCACGGCTTGCGCGCATGCGCCGGGACTTCGTGGCGAATGCCTCGCACGAGCTGCGCTCGCCGCTGACGGTGATCGGCGGCTACCTGGAGGCCATGACCGAGGACACGGAGCTACCGGATTCCTGGCATCGGCCGGTCAGCGAGATGCAGCGCCAGGCCGCCCGCATGAAGGACATCCTGGACTCGCTGCTGGAGCTCTCCCGGCTGGAGTCGGGCAGCGAGGCGAGCAAGAACGTCCGGGTGGACGTGGCGGCGCTGCTCACGGAAGCCGTGGCCGAACTCGCGCCCTCCGAAGGCGGCCCGGCCCTGGAGTTCGGCACGCTGTCCCGCGCCCAGCTGCACGGCAACCCGGTGGAGATACGCTCTATCATCGTCAATCTGCTCTCCAATGCCCTGCGCTACACGCCGGCCGAAGGTCGGGTCACGCTCGGCTGGGAAGCCGGCAGCGAGGGTGCCGCCCTCACCGTCGAGGACACCGGCGTGGGCATCGCCGAGGAGGATATCCCGCGCCTCACCGAGCGCTTCTTCCGGGTGAACCGGGGGCGCAGCCGCGACGACGGCGGGGTGGGTCTCGGGCTCGCCATCGTCAAGCATGCGCTCGGCCGCCACGACGGTGTGCTGGAGGTGGAGAGCCGGCCGGGCACGGGCAGCCGTTTCACCTGCCGTTTCCCGGCAGCCCGCCTGGTGCGGGCGGCAACCGTCGAGCTGCCGAGGGGAGAGCGGGGCACCGACCGCTCGGCGGCCGGCTGAAAGCCGCGCAGACGGCCGGGCGGCGCAATGCAGATGTATGCACATTGCAACGCTTTTGTACGACTGGAGTAATTACAAATTATCGCCAGACGACCCGCGTTGCTGCTACACTTCAGGCAGATTGCGGGTAGCAGCGGGGCACGCGGGCGGCGCCGGTATGGTCCCGCCGGAGGACTGAAGGCATGCAGACGACGGATCTGACGCATCACATATCGCGCCGGTTCAACAAGGACCTGGAGGCGCTGCGCAACAACGTGCTGTCCATGGGCGGCCTGGTGGAATCCCAGCTCGGCCGTGCCGTCGAGGCCGTGGTCAGCGGCGATAGCGAACTGGGGCTGCAGGTGGCCTACGACGACTACAAGGTGAATCACCTGGAGGTCAGCATTGACGAGGAGTGCAGCCGCATCCTCGCCACCCGCGCGCCGACCGCCAGCGATCTGCGCCTGATCGTCGCCATCATCAAGACCATCACCGATCTCGAGCGCATCGGCGACGAGGCGGAGAAAATCGGCTTCCTGGCCTCCAAGCTGGCGGAGATGGACCGCCCGGCGGGCTCCTACCGGGAGCTGAAGAACCTGGGGGGCCAGGTGAGGGGAATGGTGCGCCAGGCCATGGACGCCTTCGCCCGGCTGGATACGGAGGCCGCGCTGGCGGTGGTGAAGGAGGACGAGATGGTCGACGAGGAGTACGAGACCATCCAGCGCCAGTGCATGACCTTCATGATGGAGGACCCGCGCAGCATCAAGCGGGTCATGAACGTCACCTGGGCGGCGCGCGCCCTGGAGCGCATCGGCGACCACGCCAAGAACATCTGCGAGTACGTGATCTACATGGTCCACGGCAAGGACATCCGGCACACGGATATCGACGCCCTGGACGAACAGCAGCCCGGCTGACGGCGCAACCGCCTCCGCGACCATGACTGCCACGGATCTGATGACGCGCCGCTATGCCAATCTCGCGGGCCTCGTCGCCTGCGCGGCCATGCTGGCTTACGCCTATTACTCCGAGTACGTGCTGCTGCTCGAACCCTGTCCGCTGTGTGTCTTCCAGCGGGTCGCCACCATCGCGCTGGGCGCGGCCTTCCTGGTGGCCTTCCTGCACAACCCGGCGGGGTGGGGCGCGAAGGTGTATGCCGTCGTCCTGTTCGCGGTCGCCGCCGCCGGGGCCGCCGTTGCGGGGCGCCACGTCTGGATACAGAACCTGCCCGCCGACGAGGTGCCGGCCTGCGGCGCGGGGCTCGACTACCTGATGAACACGGTGCCCCTGACGGAGGTGATCAGCGAGGTACTCACGGGTTCCGGGGAGTGCGCGGAGCTGAAATGGTCCTTTCTCGGGCTCA
The DNA here is from genome assembly GCA_964428605.1 of uncultured Woeseiaceae bacterium. Taxonomy (GTDB): domain Bacteria; phylum Pseudomonadota; class Gammaproteobacteria; order Steroidobacterales; family Woeseiaceae; genus Lentisalinibacter. Next base: position 2,825 of record CAYRZI010000099.1, on the reverse strand, counting down.
GCATGCCGGCCTGGGTCCTGATCGCCCTGAGTCTGCTGGCCCTGTTCGCCCTGTTCGCCAACCTCAGGCTGCCCGCGCGCCGCGGCGCGGACTGAAGAGGATCAGCCGGCCAGCAGGCGCTCCAGGATGCGCTCGTAGACGGCGGTCAGGCGGACGATGTCGGCCACGCGCACGTGCTCGTCGATCTTGTGGATGGAGGCATTCACCGGGCCCAGCTCCACCACCTGGGCGCCGGCGGGCGATATGAAACGGCCGTCCGACGTGCCGCCCCCCGTCGAGAGCTCGGGCACGACGCCGAGTTCTTCCTGCACCGCCGCGGTCACCGCCGCGGTCAGCGGCCCTTCCTCGGTCAGGAAGGGTTTGCCCGACAGATGCCAGTGCAGTTCGTAGTCCAGGCCGTGGCGGTCCAGGATGGTCTCCACGTGTGCGGCGAGCGTCTCGTGGGTCCATTCCGTCGAATAACGGAAGTTGAAGCGGGCGTTGAGCTCGCCCGGCGTGACGTTCGGCGCGCCGATGCCGGACTGCACGTTCACCACCTGGAAGCTCGTGGGCGGGAAGTACTCGTTGCCCTCGTCCAGCGGGGTGGCGTAGAGCTCCGCCAGCGCCGGGGCGAAGCGCTGGATGGGGTTGTCGGCCAGCTGCGGGTACGCCACGTGGCCCTGGATGCCGCGCACCTTCAGTATCCCGCTCAGGGAGCCGCGCCGGCCGTTGCGCACGACGTCGCCGAGCACCGCCTGGCTGGACGGTTCGCCGAGAACACACCAGTCGATGTGCTCTGCGCGGGCCTCGAGTGTCTCGATCACGCGCTTCGTGCCGTCCCGGGCCGGTCCCTCCTCGTCGCTGGTGATCAGGTAGGCGATGGAGCCGGCATGGCCGGGATGCGCGGCCAGGAAGCGTTCGGTTGCCACCAGCATGGCCGCGAGGCTCGCCTTCATGTCGGCCGCGCCGCGGCCGTATAGCAGTCCGTCGCGGAAGGTCGGCTCGAACGGGTCGCAGGACCAGGCCGCGAGGTCGCCGGGCGGCACGACGTCCGTGTGCCCGGCGAAACAGAATACCGGGCCGGCCTCGCCCCGGCGTGCCCAGAGGTTGTCCGTGTCACCGAAGCGCAGATGCTCTATCCTGAAGCCCGCGGCGGCCAGCCGTTCGGCCATGAGGGTCTGGCAGCCGGCATCGTCGGGTGTCACGGACCGGCGGCGGATCAGCTCGCAGGTGAGTTCTACCGGTTCCTCTGCGAGATACGCATCCGGGTCGTCGACAGCTGTAATATCGGACATCAAGAAGTTATTGCAAGTTATTGATAATAAGGAGATAACAAAGAGTGCTGGTGTGTCCGGTCGAATGCGCCCTGCAATATTTCAGTAACATTACCGGGCTATCCTCAGAATCCCCCGAACATTGCGTGAACTGCGGGAGTCAATCTTGAGCAAGAGAAGCACAGCTCCGGGCCGGGTCGCAACCATAGCGACTGTGGCCGGCATCGGAATCGGCCTGCTGGTGGCCGGCACCGCGCTGGCCCAGAGCGGCCGCAACTATATCTACATCGTCGGTTCCTCGACGGTCTATCCGTTCACTACGGTGGCGGCCGAGCGCTTCGGCAAGACCACGAAGTTCCGCACGCCCAAGGTGGAGTCGACCGGCTCCGGCGGCGGTTTCAAGCTGTTCTGCGCGGGCGTGGGTGTGGACCACCCGGACTTCACCAACGCCTCCCGTCGGGTGAAGGCCTCCGAGCTCGAGATGTGCGCGGAGAACGGCGTCACCGACGTGATCGAGGTGAAGCTCGGCTACGACGGCATCGTGATGGCCAACTCCGTCACGGCGGAGCAGTACCGGCTGTCCCGCCGCGACATGTTCCTGGCGCTGGCCAAGGAGGTGCCGGATCCCGACGGCGGCGAGAAGCTGGTGCCGAATCCCTACACCGTCTGGAACGAGGTCGATCCCGCTCTGCCGGACACCGAGATCGAGGTGCTGGGGCCGCCGCCGACCTCGGGCACCCGTGATGCTTTCGTCGAACTCGCCATGGAGGGCGGCTGCCAGACCTTCGACTGGATCGCCGCGCTCGAAGACGAGGACGAGACCCGTTACAAGACGGTCTGTCATTCCATCCGCGAGGACGGGGTCTACGTGGAGGCCGGCGAGAACGACAACCTGATCGTGCAGAAGCTGGAGGCCAACCCGGACGCGCTGGGTATCTTCGGCTTCAGCTTCCTGGACCAGAACATCGAGAAAGTGCACGGCTCGCTGATCGACGGCGTAGAGCCCACCTTCGAGAACATCGCGGCCGGCGACTACCCGATCTCCCGCCCGCTGTACTCGTATGCCAAGGCCGCTCATGTCGGCGTGATCCCCGGTATGAGAGAATTCCTGCGCGAAGTGACGAGCCAGCGCGCCTGGGGCGACGAGGGCTACCTCGCCGAGCGCGGCCTGATCCCCATGCCGGAGCCGGAGCGGGCCCGCGTGCTCGCGGCGGTGGAGTCGCTGACGCCGATCAGGCTCTGATCCGCCCCCGACCCGGAAGACCGGAAAGACCATAACGAGAAGTGAGGGACGCGCGGCGGTCCGAGCGGCCGCCGCGCTCCACCCGCGAAGGGAAACCGAATGCAGCCCGAGACACTGCTGCTGATCCTGCTGTTCCTGTCGGCCGGCGCCTACCGGCTCGGCCGCGGCCGCTCGCTGGCGACGGCAGGCGGCGACCGGCCGATGGCCCGGCTGCACTCGCTGCCGAATTACTACGGTTACTTCGCCGCCATCTGGGCCCTGTTGCCCGGCCTCGCCATCATCCTGCTGTGGGTCACGCTGGAGCCCCGCGTGATCATGGCGCTGATGGT
>CAYRZI010000098.1:0-9836 GCA_964428605.1 uncultured Woeseiaceae bacterium | reverse complement strand
CGGGCGCCAGCGAGGGGTCGGTTGCCGTCGGCCGGTGCAGGTAGAGGCTGAAGTCGTCGGCCAGCTTCTGGCGGCGGAAGATGTCGTCCAGCAGTTCCCGGTAGCGCGGTCCGAGCAGGATCATGTGGTGGGGCACGTCCTCGTAGCGCCGGTCGGTGCCGAAATACCAGACGAACAGGCTCATGGAATATCGGGCCCGCGACAGCTTGCGCTGCGTCCAGCGCCGCGGACGCACGTGCTCCGGCAACAGGTAGCGGTAGGTGGCCGCCGAGTCGGCGTTGGAGACGACGACGTCGGCCGCCACCGTCTCGCCGTCACGCAGCCGCACGCCGGTCGCGCGGTCGCCCTCCACCAGGATCTCGCGCACCGGGGCGTTGCAGCGCACCTCGCCGCCGAGAGACTCGATGAGATTTACCATGCCCTCGACCAGGCTGCCGGTGCCGCCCATGGCGAAGTGCACGCCGTGGCGGCGCTCCAGCTGCGCGATCAGGGCATACACCGCGGTGGCGGTGAACGGATTGCCGCCGACCAGCAGCGGATGGAAGCTGAACACCTGGCGCAGCTTCGGGTGGGAGATGTAGCGCGACACCAGGCCGTACACCGAGCGGTAGAACTGGGCACGGAACAGATCCGGCAGCGAGCCGAACATGGAGCCGAAGGACCCGAAGGGCACCGCCATCAGCTCGTCGAAGCCGACGTCGTAGAGCTTCGCGCTGGCGGCGAGGAAACGCTCGAAACCGGCCACGTCGGCGGGGTTGAAGCGGGCGATCTCGCGCTTCATGGCCTCGTCGTCGCCGCTGTAGTCGAAGTGGTCGCCGTCGGCGAAGCGAATGCGGTAATAGGGGTCCATCGGCACGATGGTCACGTCGTCCTCCAGCCGCCGGCCCGCCAGCTGCCACAGTTCCTCCAGCAGGAACGGCGCAGTGATGATGGTGGGCCCTGCATCGAAGGTGTAGCCGTCCTGGCGGAAGACGTAGGCGCGGCCGCCGGGGGCGTCCAGCTTCTCGAACACGCGCACGCGGTAGCCCCGTGCACCCAGCCGCACGGCGGCGGCCAGGCCGCCGAAACCCGAGCCGATGACGACGGCGGTTGCCCGACCGTCCGATGAAACTCCGCTTGCTGCAGGGTCGCTCACCGGGCCTTCTCCCGTGACCATCGGCGTACCAGATCCGCCGAATGAAAGACCAGGGCGCACAGCAGCCAGACGGTGACCCACTGCCAGCCGCCGTCGGTGAGCGCGGCCCGCAGCGCCAGGGCGAGACTGGCGCCGGCGCCGGCGTTCAGGAAGGCGGGCAGTGCAGCGACGCCGCGCCCGGTGCGCCGGTGCCAGAGCGCCAGCAGGAAGACCTCGGCCACCAGCACCGCCAGGACGATGTCGACGATGCGGCCGGATTCGATCAACGCCTGCAAGTGCTTCTCCTCCGCCGTAGCGCCGTACGACTCCGCTGCATGCCCGCTCCTCACCCCGCGCGAAAGGGCAAGAGAATAGCGGACCCGCCTTCCGCGTGGAATCTCGGTTTCCCGCCTGCCGATTCAGCCGGGGTTCAGCGCGCCCGCGATTGAATGTACCGGTGGCGACAGCAATGCCGGAGCAAGGAGACGAACATGGAACGCAGAACTCGGATGAGCGCGGAAGCGCGCGAGGCCCGGCCCGTCTGGCCCTTCCGCTGGTTCCTCGCGCTGGTGGCGGCAACGGCGCTGACGGTGGCGGCCGGTGCCATGGCGGCAAGGCCGGACAGCCCGGACCACAAGACCCGCACTGCCGAGGGTTTCGCCGCCGAGCGCGGCGACAGCGAGCGCCGCCCCGCCTCCGCATTGCAGGACTTCGAGCGTACCCACCGGATTTCCGCCAGCGGCAAGGCGGCACCATCGCCTGACAGGCAGCGCGCCGTCTCCTGCTGCGGATTCCGCGTCTACGACGCACAGACGAGGCTGTTCGACGACCTCGACCGGGACGGCTACTACACGTGGCTGCAGCTGACCTTCGACGTGGACACGGACTACGGCGAGGCGGAGGTGTACGCCGACATCTGGCTGCGCGGGCCGGGCGGAGAGTACGTGCTGATCCACGAGACGGACGTCTTCACGATCCGCGGCGCCTCCGGCAGCGACGACTACGAGGTGGAGGCGGAACTGGTGGCCGGCTTCCCGCCCGACCTCTACGACGTGCTCATCGAGGTGTACGACGCCTGGAATCACCGCTTCGTTGCCGACTTCGGTGCGACGGACTCGCCCGACCTCGGTCTGCTGCCGCTGGAGGACATCTCGTTCGACGGTGACCTTCCTCCGCCCGTCGTGCATTCGGATGGCGGCGGCGGTACCGGGTCCTTCTCGCTGCCGGCGCTGGCCGCGCTGGCCGCTCTCGGGCTGTGGCGCCGACGGCGTCACAGTTCCGGACGTGCCGCGGGCGGCCGATGCCGTCGGTGAGAAACCGGTCACAGCCCGGCGTCCGGGCGCCGGTTCCAATGGGTTCTTGTTGCCACGGAGCCTGCCGGAGACCATGCCCGACGCCGATATCATCCCCTTCCCGCTGGAGCGCCGGCGCCCGATCGGCTGCCCCCAGTGCGGCACCTGCAGCGACGTCCAGCAGGTGGGGCGACTGACCTGGGCCTGGTGCGAGCGCCACGCCGTCCGCTGGGTAGTCGCCGACCGCCGGGAGCCCGGTCCGGCGGCTCTCGATCGGCGCCGCCTGCGGCGCCTGGTGGAGTTCCTCGCCGGTTTCACCGAAGTCTCCGTCAGCTGATCAGCGCCCCTGCGCCTGCGAAACTCCTGATCCGATAAGGGCTTTTCCCGATGACGGCCGCGCGATGGCTGCGGCTACCATGGCTCGTGCGGTGCGCGTGGCGAAGGCCTGCGCGCCGGCCCGGCCACGGCATCGGAACTGCAGGAGGTCAGGGCGATGCAGAAGAAGTCTCCTGTCTCCGGACGCGAGACGAGTGTGACGAGCGCGATGGATCACGTGCTGGAGGCCGAGCAGGCCGTCCGTGATGCCATCCGCGCCGGCGAGCGCCGTGGCGCCGCCATCATCGCCGAGGCCAACGAGCAGATCCGCCATATCGAGCAGCGAGCTGCAGAACGGATACGGCGTGCGCACGACCGGTGCGCCGATGCCGTGCGCCGGGAGACTCGCCTGGCCGAGGAGCGCGGGCCGGCGGCGGACGACCCCACCGAACTCGATGACGACGAACGCGAACGGGTGCGCCGGGCGGCGGATCGCCTGGCCGCGCGCCTGTGCGGTGAACAAGATGACGAACGGCGCGGGCTTTAGCTATGTGCAGGCACGCATACAGGCGCGCCACGGCCGGCGCCCGGACGAGTCCGACTGGAGCCGGCTCGAATCCTGCGACTCCGCCCACGCCTACCTGGAAGCCGCCCGCACCGGCGTGTTCGCGGCCTGGGCCGAGGGGCTGACCACCGAGCAGGACGTCCACCGCCTCGAGGACGGGATCCGCCATGCATGGCGCGGCTACCTGGACCGGGTGGCCTCGTGGTCGCCGGAGCCCTGGTGTGAGGCCATCGAATGGTGCGGCTGTCTGCCCGGTCTGCCGCTGCGTGCCCATGTCGCGACCACGGGAGAGCGGCCGGCCTGGCTGCCGCAACGGGACGAGGCCGACGACACCATGCCCGAGACGCTCGACGCGTGGCGCGACGCCTGGCATGCCCGGATGCCGTCGGCGAGCGCCGCGGCGAGCGACGGCATACGGTCGCTGGAGGCGGCGGTGGAGGACTGGATGGCGGCGAACCGGGATGCGGAACGGGCCTCGGTTTCGCGCTCGGCCACCGTGCGCGAGACGCTCGAGCGGCGGGTGATCACGGTGTTCCGCCGCCACGCCCTGGATGCGGCAGCGGTGTTCGCCCACCTGGTGCTGACGGCGCTGGACCTGCAGCGGTTCCGCGGCGGTCTGGTGCGCAGGCAGGCATTGTCGGGACGAGGGGTGGCGGGAGCCCCTGCATGATCCTCCGCTCCCGGCCCGCACGCTGGTTCGAGGTACTCACGCCGCGCGCCGAGGCCACCGCCGCACTGAAAGCCCTGGCGGACACGGGCGCGGTGGAGCTGCAGTCCCACAGCACCAGCGCGGAGAGTATCGCCACCCCCGCGTTGCAGTCCGTGCTGGCCGAGTACCGGGAGCTCGCGCGCAGTTACCGCAGCTACTGGCCCGCTCCGCCGCCGGCCACACCGGACCTGGATCCCGAACGCGCCGAGGCCTCGCTGGCGGTGCTGCAGGCCTGGGCCGACGATGCCAGGCCCCTCATCGCAAGCCTGGAGGAGCTCGGCCGGGAGCGGCGCAGGCTCGGATGTCTGCAGCACCTGCTGGAAGCCGCGCCGGAGGCGCTGCCCAACCCGGCGCGGCTGGCGGCGGCGGGCCCCACCATAGGCTGCGGGTTGTTCCGCGTGCCGGCCGGGAGCTGGCCCGAGGCCATACCCGCCGGCGTGATCGTGCAGCGCCTGGCGCTGGACGACGACTGCTATCTGCTGGCCGTGGGGCCGCGCAGCGAATACGAGTCGCTGGTCAGCGCCCTGACCGGGCTGAAGGCCGAAGCGGTGCCGTTCCCGGAGGACATCCCGGAAGAACCCGGAGCGGCACTCGGGGACGTGCGCGACCGCCTGGCCGGGGCCGGGCGTGAAGAGCAGCGGCTGCGCGACCGGCTGCAGGCATTGAACGAGGAGCACGGTATCGCGCAGATCGTCGGCTCGTTCGAATTGCTCGACTGGATGGCCCATCACGTGCCGCGTTTCCCGAGCAGCGAGAGTTTCGCCTGGATCACCGGCTGGACCAGCGATACCGAAGGCGAGAGCATCCACGGCGCGCTGGACGAGGCGGACATCCGTTACCTGATGCGTTTCTGCGAGCCGCCCGAGGGTTATCCCGTCCCCATGCTGCTCAGCAATCCGGGCTGGGCCCGGCCGTTCGAGTTCTTCGCCCGCCAGCTCGGGACCCCCGGCGGCGAGGAGACCGACCCCAGCATGATCGTCGCCGTGCTGGCGCCGCTGATGTTCGGCTTCATGTTCGGCGACGTGGGCCATGGCGCCGTGCTGTTCGTCGCCGGGCTCTTCCTCTACCGCAAGATTCCCCAGCTCGGCATCCTCATCCCGGGCGGCATCGCTTCCATGGGCTTCGGCGTGCTGTTCGGCAGCATATTCGCCCGGGAGGACCTGATACCGGCACTGTGGCTGCATCCGCTGGAGCATCCGCTCACCGTGCTGGGCACCTCCCTCGCCTTCGGCATCATCGTGCTCATGCTGGGCCTGATACTGGACGCCGTGCAGTGGCGCTGGATGGGGCAGTGGGCCCTGTGGTGGCGCCGCCGTGTCGGGCTGATGGTCGCCTTTCTCGCCATCGTGGCGAGCTTCTTCGACGTCCGCTTCCTCTATGCCGCCGTCGCGGGTTTCCTGTGGTACGTCTTTGGTGAGGCTTTCGACAGCGCCGAGGAGCGCACGCCCGCCGCGCTGGGTCAGGCGGCCGGCGAGTTCGTAGAGTCGCTGTTCCAGCTGGCCGTGAACACCGTCTCCTTCGTGCGCATCGGCGCCTTCGCGCTGGCGCATGCAGGGCTCGGCGTCGCGGTGGTCGGCATGTCCGAGGCCACCGGCAGCGTGACCGGCATGCTGATCGTGCTGGCGCTGGGCAACCTCCTCATCATCGTGCTGGAGGGGCTGATCGTCGGCATCCAGACCACCCGCCTGCTGCTGTTCGAGTTCTTCATCCGCTTCCTGAAGGCGACCGGCCGCCCGTTCCGGCCGTTGCCGCCGCCGGAGGTCCGCACACCCACCAAGGGGAGTAAAGCATGACGAAAATGAAGATGATCCTGGCCGGGTTCATCGGCCTCGCGCTGATCACCGTCATCCTGAGCACGTTCATGATGATCACCAGCACGCCGCTGCTCGCGGTCGAGGAAGGCGCGGCCGGCGCCGCCCTCGGCGAGGGCGCCATACGCTGGGGCTTCGCGGCAGCTGCCGCGGCCGCGGCCCTGTCGGCCGCCGCGGGCGGTTACGCGGTGGCCAAGGTGGGCAGTGCCGCCGTGGGCGCCCTCGCGGAGAAGCCGGAGCTGTTCGGCCGCATCATCATCCTGGTGGGTCTGGCCGAGGGCATCGCCATCTACGGCCTGATCGTCGCCATCCTCATCCTCAACCGGCTCGGCTGAAGTGCTCCACGCGGTCTTCATCGGCGACGAGGTCACTGGCGCAGGTTACCGCCTGGCCGGTCTGCGTACGGTTACCGCCGACCCGGATTCGGCAGCCGCCGCGCTGACCGCAGCCCGGCAGGAGGCGACGCTCGTGCTGATCGGTGCGGGCAGCGCCGCCGGCATCGACGGTGATGAGCTGGAGCGCGCGCAGCGCGCGGGCGTGCCGCCCGTCGTGGTCGTGCCGGACGCGCTGGGCGGCGAACCACCCGACCTCGCCGCCACCATCAACAGGGCATTCGGGCTGGAGCAATGAACGAGACAGGCGGCATCGTCGACAGGCAGGCCGAGAGCATGGTCAGGCTGCTGCGGCGCTACGAGGCGGCGGAGATCGACAAGATCCTGGACCGCGCCTACGCGACGGCGCACCAGAGGCTGCACTCCGCCCGGCGCGACGCACGGCAGCGGGTCCACGAGGCATTCGAGGAATTGCGCGGCGAGATGGATACCGCCATCACCCGGGTGCGCGCCGGCGATCAGGCCAGGGCGCGCCGGCGGGAGCTGGACAAGGCCGCCATGGTGCTGGCGGCCAGCAGGGACTGCCTTGACGAGGCGCTGCGGGAGCGCTGGCGGCAGGCAGACGCGCGCGAGGCATGGGTGTCCTCTCTCCTCGAGCAGGCGGCGGCCGTATTGCCGCCCGGGGTCTGGCAGGTGGAGCACGCACCGGGCTGGACCGGGGAAGAACGCGAGGCATTCGCCGCCCGGGCCGCCGAGGCGGCCGGTGAAGCGCCGTGCCTGACCCGGCGCGACGACATCGGGGCGGGTCTTCGTATCGGCATCGACGGGGCGAGCCTGGACGGCACGCTGGAAGGCCTGATGGACCGGGGTTCCGAGCTCGGGGCCCAGCTGCTGGCGGAGTACTACCGGCTGCGCGACCAGGCGGAACCGGCCGGCGGAGGCACGTCATGAGTGGCGCCACCATCCAGTGGATCGGCGGGCCGGTGCTGCGCGCCCGCATGGAGCAGCCGTTCCACGTGCAGGAGGCCATCCACGTGGGTACCCGCAAGCTGCTCGGGGAGGTCATCCAGCTGCAGGGCGACGTGCTGACCGCCCAGGTCTACGAGCGCACCTCCGGGCTGAAACCGGGGGACCGCATCGAGGGCACCGGACGGGCGCTCAGCGTCGGCCTCGGGCCCCACCTGCTGGGGCAGATCTTCGACGGCCTGCTGCGGCCCCTTGGCGGCGAGGACGAGCTGTTCGTGCGTTCGGGCATGATCGCCCAGGGTGCGGAGACCCTCCGTTACCCCTTCGAGCCGACGGTTGCGGCGGACGACCGGGTGGCGCCCGGGCAGTCGCTCGGGCGGGCCGGCGAGGAGGCCCGTGCGGTGGCCTGCCTGGTGCCGCCGGGAGCCGGCGGGCGGGTGGCCGAGATTGCACAGGCGGGTGACTACGGCCTGGAGGACGTGGTGTGCCGCATCGAGCCCGACGAGGGCGACCCGATCGAGGTGCGCCTCGCCCAGGACTGGCCCGTGCGCCGGCCCCGCCCGGTGGCGGACCGCCTTCCGGTGGGCGCGCCGCTCATCACCGGCCAGCGCATACTCGACACCCTGTTCCCCATTGCCCGGGGCGGCCGCGGCATGCTGCCCGGCGGATTCGGCACCGGCAAGACCATCCTGCAGGAGGCGCTGGCCAAGTGGTGCGACGCCGACGTCATCGTCTACGTGGGCTGCGGCGAGCGCGGCAACGAGATGGCGGAGGTGCTGGACGAGCTGCCGAAGCTCGAGGACCCGCGCACCGGCCGTCCGCTGATGGAGCGCACCGTCATTATTGCGAATACCTCGAACATGCCGGTGGCCGCTCGGGAGGCGAGCATCTACACCGGCATCACGGTGGCCGAGTACTTCCGCGATCAGGGCCGGCACGTGGCGCTGATGGCGGATTCCACCAGCCGCTGGGCCGAGGCCCTGCGCGAAGTCTCCGGCCGTCTCGGCGAGCTGCCGGCCGAGTCCGGCTATCCGGCCTATCTCAGCTCCCGGCTTGCGGACTTCTACGAGCGCGCCGCGCGGGTGAAGACGCTGGGCGGCGAGGAAGGCTCGGTCACCATCATCGGCGCCGTGAGCCCGCCGGCCAGCGACTTCTCCGAACCGGTGACCATGCACACCAAACGCTACGTGCGCTGCTTCTGGGCGCTGGACCGGGAGCGCGCCCAGGCCCGGTTCTACCCGGCCGTCCATCCGCTGCACTCCTACTCCGAGGACGCCGTCGAACTCGCCCGCTGGTGGAAGAGCCAGGGCGATGCGGAGTGGGACCGCAAGCGCCAGCGGGTGCTGGTGCTGCTGGAGGAACAGCAGAGCCTGGAGCGCATGGCCCGCATCATCGGCAAGGATGCGCTGCCGCCCGTGCACCAGGTAACGCTGCTGAACGCGGAGCTGTTGAACGACGGCTTCCTGCGCCAGTCCTCGTTCTCCGAGACCGACCGCTACTGCTCGCCGGCACGTCAGCAGGCCATGCTCGACCTGCTGCTGAAGTTTGTGAACCTGGCCGAGCAGGCGCTGGAGGCCGGGGCGAGCCCGGCGGATATCGCCGCTCTGCCGTCGCTGGCACGACTCAGGCGGCTCGGCGAAGAGGTGGGCGAGGACGAGCTGGACAAGATCGACGAGCTCCGCCGCCAGGTGGAGGCGGAGTTCCACGAACTGGAAGGTGGCGGCGGTGACCGGAAGGAGGAAGCCGTGAGCGAAGCCGAAGACAAAGGCGGACACCATGGCGATGCAGGCTGAGATTACCCTCACCCGGGCGGCACGCCGGCTGGAAGGTCCGCTGCTGTTCCTGGAACGCACCGTCAACGTCGGGCTGGATGCCGCCGTGGAGGTCGTCGGCCGGGACGGCACGCTGCGCTACGGGCGGGTGGCCGCGCTGGGCGACGAGGAGATCGTCGTGGAGATCCTGGGCGCCACCGAGGGGCTGAGCCTCGGCGACACGACGGTGCGCATCCGCGAGAAGCCGCTGGAGCTCGGCGTCGGCCCCGGCCTGCAGGGGCGCGTGCTCGACAGCCTCGGCCGGCCCATCGACGGCGGCCCGCCGATTCCGGCCGAGCGCTACCTGCCGGTGGACGGCTCCGCCATCAACCCGGTGGCCCGGCATCGGCCGCAGGACTTCATCGAGACCGGCGTCACCGCCATCGACCTCATGAACAGCCTGGTGCGCGGCCAGAAACTGCCGTTGTTCTCCGGCGGCGGCCTGCCCCACGACCGGCTTGCCATCGACATCGCCAGCCGGGCGCGGCTGCTGGGCGAGGAGGCGGGTGCGTTCGCCATTGTCTTCGTCGGCATCGGCGTCTCCCACGACACGGCCGAGCGTTTCCGCGCCGCCATGCAGGAGACGGGCGCGCTGGAGCACACGGTGATGTTCCTGAACCGGGCCAGCGAACCGAGTACCCAGCGGCTGCTGACGCCCCGCTACGCGCTCACCGCGGCGGAGTACCTGGCGTTCGTCGAGTCCCGCCACGTGCTGGTGATCATGACCGACATGACCAACTACTGCGAGGCGCTGCGCGAGGTGTCCGCCGGCCACGGCGAGATACCCAGCCGCAAGGGCTACCCCGGCTACCTGTACTCCGACCTGGCCACCATCTACGAGCGCGCCGGCTGCCTGCGGGCGCGGGAGGGCACCCTCACCCAGCTGCCCATCCTGACCATGCCCGGCGACGACATCACCCA
>CAYRZI010000097.1:0-10101 GCA_964428605.1 uncultured Woeseiaceae bacterium | reverse complement strand
GCCCGAAGACGATGCCCACCCCGCCGGTGCCGAGCCGCTGCACGGCGAACAGGGCGCCCAGGATGCCGATGGTGATCGGCACCACGTAGGGCTGGAACACGGGGGTGGCGACCTCCAGCCCCTCGATGGCGCTCAGCACCGAGATGGCCGGCGTGATCATGCCGTCGCCGTAAAGGAGGGCGGCGCCGAACAGGCCCAGCGCCATCACCCCCGTGCGCGTCCGCCCCTTGAGCGGCCGGCGCACCAGTTCCATCAGCGCCAGGATGCCGCCCTCGCCGTAGTGGTCGGCGCGCAGCACGAAGACGAGATACTTCACCGAGATCACCAGGATCAGCGACCAGAACACCAGCGAGAGCACGCCGAGCACGTTGGCCTCCGTGGGCGCCACACCGTACTCGCTGTAGAAGCACTCCCGCACCGCATACAGCGGGCTGGTGCCGATGTCGCCGTAGACCACGCCCAGCGCGGCGAGGGTCAGGGGCGCGAGCCTGCGCGGCGAGTCTTCGCTGCCGGTGTTCACGGCGCCGGCGGAGTGCGGGTCTCGGAGCCGTCGGCGGCCTCGTAGGTGCGGCCGAAGCCGGTGACGGCCGCCGCGAGCATCACCGCGGCCAGGAACCAGCCGTGCAGCACGTAGGCCCAGACGTCGGTGGGCGCCACCGCCTCGACGAAGTCGTACTGCTGCTCCAGCGTGCGCAGAGTCTGGTAGCCGATCAGCACGCCGCCGCCCCAGGGGAAGATGTAGCCGATGGCGGAGGTCACGGCGTCCAGCATATTGGCGCGCCGGTAGGGATGCAGGCGGAAGCGCTTGCCGAGGCGCGAGATCACCGGCCCGGCGGCGATCTCGGCGGCCGTGTTGATGGTGATGAACGCGTTCAGGGAGAACACGATGCTCCACATCGCCGTCTCCGCCCGGGCGACCGAGTCACGGGCGAAACGCCGCAGCCGGTCGATCAGCGCCTCCAGCGCGCCGCCGAGGCGCATGATGTGGCCGCCGGCCACGATCAGCAGGATCAGGATGGCCAGACCCACGTAGCCGGCCACCCCGTCCACCAGGGCGCCGCCGACGAGATCACGGTCCGGATCGATGAACAGGATGTCCGCCGGTGCCGCCAGCCCCAGCGGCAGTTCCAGCGCGACGGCGCCGAGGATGCCCCAGGTCAGCGCCACCAGGATGTGATAGCCGCGCAGGGCGAGCGCGATGACCAGTGCGAACGGGATCAGCAGTACCAGCCCTGCCGGCGAGGCGGTCTCGGCGAACAGTTCGTTCGCCCTCGCGGCGTTCACGGGGTCGCCGTCGCCGCCGAACAGGGTGAACACGGCCAGCGCCGGCACCGCCGCGATCAGGGCGTACTTCACCCGCGAGCGTACGACGCCGGGGATGTCGGTCTCCTGGGTGGTGGCCGAGACCACGGTGGTGTCCGACACCGGCGCCAGGTTGTCGCCGAAGGCCGCGCCCGAGAGGATGGCCGCGAACAGCCACACCGGGTCGGCGCCCAGCGTGACCCCGGCCGGGAACATGAGCGTGCAGAAGGCCACCGCGGTGCCGTAGCCGGTGCCCACGGCGGTGCCGAAGGTGGCGGCGAGCAGGAAGGTGGCGCCCACGAACAGGCCGCCGGTGGCGCCGGACTGGGCGCCGACCCAGACCAGGCCGTCCACCAGACCTCCCACCCGCAGCACCTGGGCGAACATGCCGGCCCAGAACCAGGCGACGATGGTCACGGCGGCCACCGGGTTGGCCATGCCCTCGAAGACCGCGTTGGCGTAGTCCGCCCAGCGGCTGCGACAGAGCAGCATCCCGAGGGTGAGGCCGCCGATCATGCCCAGGATCAGGCCGCGCTCGTCCGGCGCGCCGGCCACCGAGATGGCGACGGCCCAGACGACGAAGAAGAGCAGGGGTACGGCCGCGCCGATGCGGCCGCTGCGGAAGACGAGGGAATCGGCGCTGTCGGCCATGCCGGCGGCTTATTGCCCGTCGGCCAGGAGCATCTCGACCTCGATGGTGAGCGTGACCTCGTCACTCACGGCGGGCACGTACTGATCCAGCCCCCAGTCCGAGCGCAGCAGCGTCCCGGTGGCCGAGATGCCGACGGCCGGTATCTCCTTCAGGGGATGCTCGCCGGCACCGTTGATCGTGGCCGCCAGCGTCACCGGCTGCGTCCGGTCCCTGATGGTCAGGTCGCCGGTCACCTCGTAGGTATTGCCGCCCGTGTTCTCGATGGCCGTCGACTCGAAGGTGATCCGGGGGTGGTTGGCGAGGTCGAAGTAGTCGCCTCCCATGAGGTGACCGTCGAACACCTCCACGCCGCTGTCCACGCTGGAGACGTCGATGCTGACGTCGATCTCGCTCTGCGCGGGATCCTCGCTGTCGAGGTCGAGCGTCACCTCGAAGTCGTCGAAGCGCACCTGCGGACTGGAGAAGCCGAGGTGGGTGTAGGAGAAGATCACGTAGGCGTGCTGGTCGTCCTCGGTGTAGGTACCCGAGGGCACCGCGGACAGGTCGGCCGCGGCCGGCCGGGCCAGCAGCAGCGCCGCGCCGAAGAGCAATGACAGGCGTCGCATGGGATTCTCCGCTGTCGGGACGCTTCGCATGCTAGCATGCGGCCGGCCGTGGCTTCAGCGGCTGCCGCCGCTCAGGGGTTGTCGGGATCTCCCGGCCCGGCGGGCACCCAGATGCCGTAATCGCAGCGCAGACGCACTGTGCCGCTCTTCACCAGCGTGCCGTTCTCGTACGGCGTGCCGTTGAAATAGCAGAAGTCGTCGCCGGGAATGCTCTCGCGCAGTGCCTCCATATCCTCGTCGGTTTCTTCCGCGATGGGGGAATTCCTGAGTTCGGGATCCTGTGCGCCTACGTCGATGACACCATTGCTCATGCGTCGACCTCCTTGCGTTTGATCGGACTCTGCGAGCCGGGACGCTCGAATGCCATTGCAACGCATCGCGCGTCCGTATCTCCATGATACTGAGTGGCCGGGGCCCGGTGTCTAGGGAGTTCCGCGTATGACCGCCCGCCGGGCAGCGCGCCGGGCTTCAGCGCAGCACGTTCTCCGCGATGGCCTGGAGTGCCCGCATATCCAGCAGTTCCACGTCCCGGTTCTCCACGCGGAGGAGGCCTTTCTCCTGGAAGCGCCGCCTTGCCGATGTCCTCGCTCAGCAGCCGGAAGAGCTGCTGCTGCAGCGCCGGCATCCGGCCGGCCAGCGTGGCGATCTTGGGGAAGGAGAAGCGGCACAGCATGACGCTGTCCAGCGCCACGGCGTTTACCGGGTAGCGTGAGCGGGAGATCGCGTTGAGGCCGATGACCTCGCCCGGCAGGAAGAAGCCCCTGACCTGCTCGCGGCCGGCCAGGTCCGTGACGTAGGTCTTCACCGTGCCCGCGCGGATGCCGGCCACGGCATTGAACTCGTCGCCTTCCCGGAAGATGTGCTCACCCGGCCGGTACGGCCCGGTGTGCTCGACCAGCACGTGCAGTTCGCGCAGGCGGGATTTGTCGTAGCCGCTGTCCAGGCAGGCGGCGGCGAACACGCAGGTGCTGCAGAAGTTGAACTCGTCGCCGTCGTCGGCGATGAGCTCCGGGCCGTGCTGCCGGGTGCTGAGATCCTCCTTCATGGGCGGTCCGGGACGAGGTCTTCGGCTTGCTGTGGTTACGTCTGGCGTGGTCAGGCGAGGCCCGGGCCGGCGATCCGCGGCCACCCGAGCCGGTCAGCCGCGGATTATACGGACTCATCGCCGGCCGGCTGTCGGTTTTCGGCCCCTGCATTGATCTGGATCAATGCGGCCTCCGCGGTCGAGATTATCGTAGGCATGTACACGGGTTAACGACCGCCGTGGACCTGTCGAGATTTTGTACACATGCCTTTTGACAGAGTGATGAACAAAGGGAAAACCGTCGCCGGGATGCTGGCTGCCGTGCTGCTCGCCCTCGCGTCCGGGCACGCCGCCGGCGGGGAAGAGACGCTGGCAGGCGCCATCGCGGCCGGCGAGGCCGGCGTGAAACTGCGCTACCGCTACGAGTTCGTGGACCAGGACGGTTTCGACGAGAACGCCAACGCCTCCACGCTGCTCCTGCGGCTGAACTACGAGACGGCCGACTGGCGGGGTTTCTCCGCCTTCGCCGAGTTCGATCAGGTCATGGCAGTGCTGCTGGACGACTTCAACAGCGGTGCCGGCACCTCGAGCGGAGATCGCGACAAGTACCCCGTGGTGGCCGACCCGAACGGCTCGGACCTCAATCAGCTCTTCTTCCAGTATGCCCCCGACGAGCGCTGGCGGGCGCGGCTGGGACGCCAGCGCATCCTGCTCGACGACCAGCGCTACGTGGGCGGCGTGGGCTGGCGCCAGAACGAGCAGACCTACGATAGTGCCTCGGTGCGCTACGACGGCTTCGAGCAAACCCGGGTCTTCTATGCCTATGTTGCCAACGTCAACCGCATATTCGGATCGGACGTGCCCGCGGGCGATCACGAGCAGAGCACCCATCTGCTGAACGCGAAAGTGGGGCTGACCGAAGCGCTGGACGTGGTGGGATATGCCTATCTCATCGACAACGACGATGCACCCGCCTTCTCCACGAACACCTGGGGCCTGCGCGCCGACGGCGCAGTGGACGTCGACTTCGGCCGGATCGCGCTGCTCGGCGAATACGCCGTGCAGTCGGATGCGGCCAATAACCCGGCGAGTTACGACACCGATTATTTCCGCCTGCAGGCGGACTGGTCCCGGGACGCGTTCTCCGCCGGCCTCGGCTTCGAATCCCTGGGCAGCGACAACGGCCAGGGCTTCCGCACGCCGCTCGCCACGCTGCACGCCTTCAACGGCTGGGCGGACAAGTTCCTGGCGACGCCGGCCGACGGCCTGGAAGACCTCTACCTGAACGCCGGCTACGAACTGCGCGGCTGGAAGCTGCAGGCCATCTATCACGACTTCTCCGCCGAGAGCGGCGGCGAGGACTACGGCAGCGAGCTGGACTTCGCCGCTTCCACCCGGCTGGCGGGCCGCTACGACCTGCTGCTGAAGGCGGCGCGGTTCAGCTCCGATTCGGCTGCTTTCGACGACACGACCAAACTCTGGATCATGGTGACGATGAATTTCGGCGACGGTTAATTCAACTGCCGGTTGAGTCGACTGTCCCCGGAACTTCGCTGACGAGACGCATGGAAAAACCAACCAAATCCCGGACCAGCCCCAGCGTGCGCGTACTGTCGTTCGCCGTCGCGATCGCGGTCGGCGTCCTGGGCGGGCTGGGTGCCTTCGATATCGGCTACGGCAACGGCTTCTCCTATCTCACGAACGACCCGGAGGCCTGCGCCAACTGCCACATCATGCAGGGCCACTTCGACTCCTGGGTGACCTCCAGTCACCGGGACGTGGCCGCCTGCGGCGACTGCCACCTGCGCCACGACTTCGTGGGCAAGTGGATCACGAAGGCCGATAACGGCTTTTTCCATGCGCTCGCCTTCACCACGGGCAATTTCCAGGAGCCCATCCGGATCAAGCCGCGCAACCGGCGGGTGACCCAGCAGGCCTGCCTGGAATGCCACGGGGAACTGGTGAACTCCATGCTGCCGGTCGAGCACGGCGGCGAAGTACAGAATTGCGTTCATTGCCATAGCGACGTCGGCCACTCGGGCCGGCGCTGATACAGACCGGAGATTTTCAATGAGGAACGAGTCTCGGATGGGTAATCGAAACATGCGGAAACGGCCTGTATCGTCACGTCACAGGGGTGCTGCGGCGCTGCTGGCACTGGTCTTCGCGGTCGCGGTGATCGCGACGGCGGGCGTGACCTACGTGCTGATCACGATGTTCACGCACAAGCAGGATGCCAAGCAGCCCTTCGTCCGCGTGGTGGAAGTGAACGAGCTGACCACCGACCCGGAGCCCTGGGGCAAGAACTGGCCCCGTCAGTTCGACGGCTGGAAGTCCACCTCGGGCGGCGAGTTCTACGGCGGCAGCAGCGCCATGCCGGAGAGCAAGCTGGACGCGCACCCCTGGCTGAAGCGCCTCTACGCCGGCTATGCCTTCAGCATCGACTACCGCGAGGCCCGCGGCCACGCCTACATGCTCTACGACCAGGGCGTCACGGAGAGAGTCACCAAGAAGCCCCAGGCCGGCGCCTGCCTGCACTGCCACGCTTCCACCACCGTGCTGTATCGCACCGTCGGGCTCGAGGCCATGGGCGAGGAGGTGACCGAGGCGAAGCTCGCCGAGGACTTCAACATGGAGGCCGTGCAGCGCGGCTTCGAGGAAGTCAGCCGGATGCCGTACCAGCAGGTGCTGGAGATGCTCTACGCCACCCCCGACGGCACGCCGGGCGAGAACGAACCGGTCTTCCCCCAGGCGCCCACGGGCGGCTTTACGGGCGAGTACGCCGGTGAGGGGGTGCCGGAAGGCCATGCGATGGTCGGCGAGGCTCACCCGGTGACCTGCATCGACTGCCACAGCCCCGACGACATGAGCATCCGCGTCACCCGTCCGGGCTTCATGCAGGGCATCGCGGACCTGGCCGCCAGCGACGCGCCGGTGCCGCACCTGCCGAGCATCCAGCAGTGGCGCGAGGGCGACCGCAGCGAGCCCTATGACCCGAACAAGTACGCCACCCGCCAGGAGATGCGCTCCTACACCTGCGGCCAGTGCCACGTGGAGTACTACTGCGCCAACAAGTCCACGCTGACCTTCCCCTGGGGAGAGGGCCTCAAGGCCGAGAACCTGGAGAAGGTGTGGGAGGAGACGACCTTCCCCGACGGCACCGAATTCTACGACTACAAGCACGGCGAGACCGGCGCCGACATCTTCAAGGTGCAGCATCCCGAGTTCGAGCTGTGGAGCCAGGGCATCCATGCGCGGAGCGGTGTGAGCTGCGCCGACTGCCACATGCCCTACGAGCGCGAGGGTGCCATGAAGGTGAGCAACCACAACGTGCAGAGCCCGATGGAGTTCGTGAACAGCGCCTGCCAGACCTGTCACAACGTCTCCGAGGACGAGCTGCGCGCACGCGTTGACGACATCCAGTCGCGCACGGTCGCCATGACCGAGCGGGCCGGCCGGGCCATGACCGAGATGCTCGACGCCATCATGGAGGCCAAGGCGTCCGGCGCCAGCGATCAGGATCTCGCGCCCGTCTATGCCCTGCAGCGCAAGGCCATGTGGCGGCTCGACTACATCAGCAGCGAGAACTCCAAGGGCTTCCACGCCGACCAGGAGGCCGTGCGCATCCTGGCCGAGTCCATGGACTACAGCCGCCAGGCCCAGGCCGCGGCGCTCAGGATGCGCGCACCCGACGCGCCCTCGACCGAGGACCTGCCCACGGAGGACGTGCAGGGCGTGACGCCGACGGAGAAGGCACCGGTACCCGAGGACTACGAACCGGAGATCTAGCGCAATCCAATGTAGGAGGGCCTTCAGGCCCGATCCAGACTCAACATTCGATCACGTTCACCGGTACCTCGATGACGTTCACAGCGAGACCGCCCCGGGCGGTCTCCTTGTATTTGGTCTTCATGTCGCGCCCGGTGTCGCGCATGGTCTTGATGACCTTGTCCAGCGAGACGAAGTGCTGGCCGCTGCCCCTGAGCGCGAGCCGTGAGGCGTTGATGGCCTTGATGGCCGCCATGGCGTTGCGCTCGATGCAGGGGATCTGCACGAGGCCGGCGATGGGGTCGCAGGTGAGGCCGAGATTGTGCTCCATGCCGATCTCCGCCGCGTTCTCCGCCTGCTCCGGCGTGCCGCCCAGGCCTTCGGCCAGCGCGCCCGCGGCCATGGAGCAGGCGGAACCCACCTCGCCCTGGCAGCCCACCTCGGCGCCGCTGATCGATGCGTTCTCCTTGAACAGCACGCCGATGGCGCCGGCGGTCAGCAGGAAGCGGACGACGGCGTCCTCGTCGGCGCCGCGGAAACGCACGAAGTAGCGCAGCACCGCCGGGATGATGCCGGCAGCGCCATTGGTGGGCGCGGTGACCACCCGGCCGCCGGCCGCATTCTCCTCGTTCACGGCCAGGGCGTAGAGGTCCACCCAGTCCATGACGGTGAGCGGGTCGCTCAGCGAACGCTCCGCCTGGCTGGAGAGCTGGGCATGCAGCGCTGCTGCGCGCCGCTCCACCTTCAGGCCGGGCAGGGTGCCCTCGGTGGCGCAGCCCCGGTCGATGCACTCGTCCATCACCCGCCAGATCTCCAGCAGCCGCTCGCGGGTCTCGGCCGGCGAGCACCAGGCGGTCTCGTTCTCCAGCATGACGTCGCTGATGGCAAGCCCGGTGCGTCTGGTGTGGCCGAGCAATTCGACGGCGGTGGTGAAGGGATAGGCGAGTTCCGTGTCGTCCTTCTTGATGGGGCCGTTCTCGGCATCCTCCTCGTCCACCACGAAGCCGCCGCCCACGGAATAGAATGCGGCCTCGAGCAGCGTCTCGCCGGATTCGTCGAGCGCCGTGAAGCGCATGCCGTTCGGGTGATGGGGCAGCTTCTGGCGCCGGTCGAACACCAGGTCCTCCCGGTGCGCGAACGCGATCTCGCGCTCGCCGCCGAGCCGCAGCACGCCGTTCTCGCGGACGGCCTGCACCCGTTCGGGTATCGACTCCACGTCCACGTTCTCGGGATGCTCGTCTTCGAGACCCAGGATGACCGCCTTGTCCGAGCCGTGACCCCGGCCGGTGGCGCCCAGCGAGCCGTAGAGTTCCACCTGCACCCGTGCGACGCGCCCGAACGCGCCCGCCTCGCGCAGCCGCGCGACGAACTGGCCGGCCGCCTTCATCGGTCCCACCGTGTGGGAACTGGAGGGGCCGATGCCGATCTTGAAAAGGTCGAAGACGCTGATGGCCATGACGAGTCCGTGTCGAGGTTCCGGCCCGTATGATCGGTCCCCGCGCGGCGGGATACAAGGGCGGGGGATCAGGCGGAGGGGTGAGTCTGGAGGTGGCCCAGCTCCTCCAGCGCGTTGCGCACCACCCGCAGCGCCGAGCGCAGGAACACCACGACCAGCCCGGCGGCGATCAGCAGGTCCGGCCAGCCGGAGTCGAGCAGCCAGACCGCACCGGCGGCGACGATGACCGCCACGCCGTCGAAGATGTCGTTGCGCGAGCACTCCCACACCGAGGCCATGTTGACGTCGTCGTTGCGCAGCGGCGTGAGCAGCGCCAGGCAGATCGCATTCGCGCCGAGGTTCAGCACCGCGGCCACGCTCATGGTCTCCACCACCGGCACCCCCGGATGAAAGAGGCTCCACACGATCTGGCCTGCCACGGCCAGGGCGGCCGCGGTGATCAGCAAACCCTTGAACAGCGCCACCTTCGCCTTGGCGCCGGCCGCGGCGCCCACCACCGCGAAACTGAGGGCATAGGTGAGCGCGTCGCCCAGGTTATCCAGGGTGCCCGAGAGCAGCGCCGAGGAACCGCTGAGTACGGAGGCGGCGACCATCATGACGAAAGTGGCCAGATTGATCGCGAGCACGGCCGCCAGGACGCGGCGCTGACGCCGCTGCAGCGTCGCCGTCTCGATGGTGTTGCCGCAGCCGCAGTCGCTCATAGGCCGGGTAGCCGTGAAACAGTCCGGCCCCCATGGTCCATGGGCTCGTCCCGGCTTTCAAGCCGGGTGGCGCGCGCAGACGCGCGCAGCGACGGTCACTCGGCCAGGAGAGTGTCCAGTGATTCGCGCACCAGCGCGGCCCAGGCACGGGCCGACTGCCCCGGCGGCACGCTGTCGCGTCCCGGCGGCAGTTCCACGCGCTCGGTCAGGTCGATCAGAAAGCGGTTCATGGCCACCGTGCCGTCCCCGTCAATGACGAACAGGCCGGGGGTTCCCGTGACGCCGTAACCGTACGCGACGTCGTCGCCCTCCAGCGCAAGCGTGAATTCGTAGCCGTTGCGTTCGACGTAGCCGGCCGGGTCGCCGTCGTCCCAGACGCTGACCGCGAAGACCCGCACGCCCCGTTCGGCGTAGTCTTCCCGGATGGACTGGAGATGAGGCATGAGCGCCTTGCACCAGGGGCACCAGGTGGCCCAGAAGAACACCACCGCCGGACGTCCGTGCGCATCGCCGGGAAACTCCACGGGCTGGCCCGACGGGCCGGGCAGCGCCCAGGCGGGCGCCTCGGCACCGTGAGGCAGCGGGGCCGCGGC
>CAYRZI010000096.1:7896-10172 GCA_964428605.1 uncultured Woeseiaceae bacterium | reverse complement strand
CTCCCCAGGGCACGTTGCCCGCGGGCGCAGTCGATGTCGCCCGTTTTGCCGGGGTCGAGAGCCAGTCGAGCTCAGGGGATACCGTCGCCAGCGTCCCGGTCAGCAGGACGAACGCCATCAGCACGGACAACTGGAGGCCCACCCAGCTGTGCCAGGCGAACCAGCGGCCGCGCTGCATCACGATACTCCGGGCGGCAAGGCGGCCGGTGTGCTCAGAAGCTGTAGCGCAGCTGTGCGATTACCTCGCGCGGCGCGCCCGGGAAGTGCCCCGTGCGCTCGATGAAGCCGCTGACCGCGTATTCTTCGTCGAAGAGGTTGCGCACGTTGACCTGCAGCTCGAACTGGTCCCAGGCGCTCGTCCAGCTGGCGTCGTAGACCGTGTAGGGCTTGACCCGCTGGCCGCTGAGGCTGAACTGCTCGCTGACATAGTCCGCGCCGAAAGCGACGGAGGAATTGATGGCCGGCAGGGCGTAGCGCATCCAGATGCCGAACTGGTGTTCCGGTGCGTTCGCGAAACGGCTGCCGTCGCCGAAGGTATTGCGCAGGCTGTCGATCTCGACGCCCTCGACCACTTCCACGTCGTTGTAGGCGTAATTGGCCGTCAGCGTGAGGCGTTCGGTGAGATCGCCGACCATGGTGGCCTCGAAACCGTTGCTTTCCACCTCCCCGAGACTCAGCAGTGCAGGGATGCCGTCACCAGGGCCGGTATCTTCCGGATTCGCCTGCGCGACGTCCTGCTTGTTGATCTGGTACAGGGCGAAGGTGGTCAGTATGGCGCCGTTCAGCCATTGCTGCTTCCAGCCGAGCTCGTACTGGATGCCGCTCTCCGGCGGCAGGGTGCCGTCCTCGGCGACGTCGCCCTGGTTGCGCAGCGAGGCGGGATTGAAGCTCTCGGAGTAGTTGAGGTAGACCGAGGTGTCGGGCGACGGCTGGAAGATCAGACCGGCGCGGGGCGCGATATCGCTGTCCGACACCGAGAAACCGCTCGCCTTGTCCGTATCCTCGAATTCGTCGTAGCGGAATCCGGCCATGAGACTCCAGCGGTCGGTGAAGCGCACGTAGTCCTGCACGTAGAAGCCGTAGCGCTCGGATTCGGCGCCGTCGCGGTTGAGGTCCGTCAGGTCGTAGCTCGAGGGATCCGTTTCGCCATAATTCGGCTGGAACACGTTCAGGTCGAGGACGTTATCCGCCTCGTAGCGCGCCCGCAGGTAATCGAACTCGGTATCCGCGGTGAAATAGTCGGTGCCCACCAGCAGCTGGTGTTCGAAGCCGCCGAGCACGAAGTCGTAGATGAAATCGACGGTGAGGCTGAGTTCCTCGTTGGCGCGGAACTGATCCCGGAACTCGCGCCGTATGACGCCGTCCTCGCGGTTCGCCTCGCCGTCGCCGTTCGCGTCCACCCAGCCGCGGGGCTCGTGGTAGCGTTGCTCACGCTCGTTATCCAGCCATCGCACCGTCGCATCCACGGACAGCGCATCGGTGAACCGGTGCTCGAGGATCGCCTGCAGGACGGTGGCCTCCAGGTCCTGGAAGTCACTGGCTTCGTTGGTGTTGAACTCCCGGTCCACGATGAAGTTGCCGTCGTCGTCGGCCAGCACGCCACGCAGGCGATGCCCGCCCAGGTCCTGGCGGACGTGATCGAACATCGTGGTCAGGGAGGTATCCGCCGTCAGCTCGAACAGCAGGCCGCCCGCCACCTGCAGGTTCATCGAGTCGGCGTTGTCCCTGAAACTGTCCTGGCTCTCGTAGTAGGCGGCGGCCCGGTAGGCGACCGCGTCGGACACCGGCCCGGTGGCTTCTGCCGCACCGCCGATGAGGCTGAAGTTGCCGCCCGTGAACATCAGCTCCGTCTCCCGATCGAAAGTCGGCTTCTTCGTGACGTAGTTGATCATGCCGCCCGGCTCGCCGCGTCCGTACAATGCCGCGGCCGGGCCCTTCAACACTTCCACGCGCTCGATGTTGTAGATCAGCGGCACGCTGAAGCCCGAGAACGGGTCCCCGCGCACGCCGTCGTAGAAGACGTTGTCGCTGTCGCGGAAGCCGCGGAACGTCACCCCGGAATAGCTGAACTCGCTGACACCGGCGATGGAGCGGTAGAGGTCGGTGATGTCGCGGGCCGCCTGGTCGATGATCAGCTGCTCCGGGAGGACCTGGGCGGATTGGGGCAGTTCGAGGATGTCCAGCTCGAGTTTGGAGCCGACCGACGTCTGTTTCTCCAGGTAATAGTCCTGCGCACGTCCGGTGACGACGATCTCCTCGACCGTGTCGGACTCGGC
>CAYRZI010000096.1:0-7796 GCA_964428605.1 uncultured Woeseiaceae bacterium | reverse complement strand
CTGCTGGTCGCCGCCTTCGCGTTTGCCCGTTCTTCGCAGCGACTCGACCGCTGGCTGCGCGAGCACCGTTCCTTCGGGACCCTGATCGACAACTGGCATCGGGAAGGCAGCATCGACCGCAGGACGAAACGGATCGCACTCGTCGTCCTGGTGCTGACACCGGTAGCCACGTGGCTCCTGGATGCGCCTCTCTGGCTCATCGTCTTGCAGATCGTCGTTCTGAGCGGAGCGGCGGTATTCATCCTGACGCGCCCGTCGCCCTCGGCGGCCGAAATCGAGTGAATATGAAAGCCCTGTTCGTCTCGATCGTGGTTGTCAGCCTTATCCTCCTCGGTGCGCATTTTCTGCGTTACGGCAACGTCTTTGGTCTTGCGGTATCCCTGGCACTCGTCGGTCTTCTCTTCGTGCGCAGTCCCTGGGCTGCCCGGATCATCCAGCTGGGCCTCGTGCTGGGCGTCATCGAATGGGCGCACACCCTTTATGAACTGGTGCAGATGCGCCTGGCGCATGACGCGCCCGTCGCGCGGATGGCCGCCATCATCGGGGCTGTCATCGTGCTCACGCTCTGCTCGGCGCTGGTATTTCAGACGATTACGATAGGGCGCATGTACGGGCTGCAACGGGCCCGGTCCGGCAGCGAAGGAAGCAGCGAAGGAGACGGAGGGCACACGAATGAGCAACCGTGACGAGATTCGGCGTAACGAACGCACGGTCGAGGTGGGCGAGGCCGACGACGCGCAGCTGCGCTTCATCGGCGAGATCCGCACCCCCTGGCCGGACCGGGATGCCTGCCCGCGGCAGGGCAGCTACGACGGCCCCGACTGCCAGCTGGTGGTCCTGCCGATCTGGCGTCCCGCCCTCGAAGGGCTCGAAGCCAACGAGAAGCTCGAGGTGCTCTACTGGCTGGACCGCAGCCGCCGTGACCTCGTTGCCCAGAGCCCCCGGAAGGACGGCCGCACCGTGGGTACCTTCGCGCTGCGCTCACCGAACCGGCCGAATCCCATCGGCACCTCGCTGGTGCGGCTGGTCGGCATCGATGACGGAGTGGTTACGGTGCGCGGTCTCGACTGCGTCGACGGCACGCCGCTGCTCGATATCAAGCCGCACCGCTGTCCGCATGGGGGGAAGGCTGGATGAGGACAGCTGCCCCGGACTGACTCCGGCAACTCATAACCTCTCGACATCGAGCTGCCCGCGTTTCGCCCGGCTGCCCAGAGGTCATACTGCAACTGCTGCCTCGGCCAGCTCCCGGCCAACGTCTCGGCGGCACGCGTGACACTGAATCATCGGACTGTCCTCCGTTCGACCCGGCCGGACATCAGGCGCGCCTCACTTCGGTTATTACTGAGTCTCCGCCGGTCCTGTCCCGTATCACGATTAGTGTAAGTGTGCTACGTTCGGGCCGGAGTACGACCAAGGCCCGATGACATGATCGACCCACTTCTTACCGCCGTCTACGCCCTGACGAGCGTGCTGCTATGGCCCGTCGTGATTACGTTGCTCGTCGGAGTCGCCCGTAGCGCCTTCCTGGTCGGCGAACTGGCCATGGAGGCACGCGAGCGGCGAGCACCCGTGTCGGCGCTCGGTAACCTCCGGGAAGTCCCGCCGGAAATGGCACTGCGACACGGTATCCGGGAATGGCTCGATCAGCACGGCAAGGAACCCTCCGCTGACCCCTGGCTGCTGCTGGATCGCACCGAGGCGGCGCTCGCCCGGCGTGTTGACCGGGCCCGCATGTGGGTGCGTCTCGGGCCTGCGCTGGGCCTCGCCGGCACGCTGATCCCGCTGGGTCCGGCCCTCGTCGCCCTGGCCGAGAACGACTTATCGACTCTATCGGAACGGCTCATCCTGGCCTTCGGCACTACCGTTCTCGGATTGCTCGCTGGCGGTATCTCCTGGGTTGTGGTGAGCAATCAGGATCGCTGGTATCGGCTCGACCTGGCCGAACTCCGGCATGCGCTGGAGGTACAGGATGCCTGAGGGCCGGCGGCGAGGACTCGGGCTGCTCGGCTCGAGGGAGGACGACGATCTCCTGAGCGGTGTGGCCAATCTGTTCGATGTGGCGATGGTATTCGCGCTGGGCTTCATGGTGGCGCTGATCAGCGCGCTGAATCTGCTCGACCTCTTCTCGCCGGATCAGAAGGTGACCATCACCAAGGAGCGGGAGGACGGTCTGGAGATCATTGTCCGGGAGGGCCGCCAGACGACGGTACGGCGGCTCACGAAGGCGGTGGGCAGCGGGGACGGAGTACGGCTCGGTACGGCCTACCGGCTGCAGGACGGCAGTGTCGTCTACGTACCCGAGAATCCTGCCGAGGAGGTCATGGAGCGGTGAACCGGCGCCTCGCCGGCTTCGGTCTGGCAGCCGTATTCGGGGCTGCACTGCTCGTGGCCTGGTGGACTGCGCCATCGCCGGTCGCCGATCGCTATCGGGTGCTGTTCCTCGCTGCCGACCCCAGCGTGGAGAAGATCACCCGCGGGCTCGACCGGTTGCACGCCGAGCATCCCGGTCTGGCGCGGCGGCTCGACGTCCGTATCCGGGCACCGTCGAATACCCTGGATGACAGCACCCTGCCGCCGCACGATCTGCTGCTCGTGGAGATCCTGGACCGCCGCTGGGTCGGCAAGCAGGCAGAGCGCATCGAGGCGGAAGGCCACAGCAGGCGCTTCGCGATCGGACCGTCCGGCCTGAACGACGATCCGGGTCTGCCGCGGCGCGTCGGTCTCGAATCCGATGCCGTCCTCGACGGCTACTGGGAGAATTCCGATCCCGCTTCCATGGCGGGTTTCTTCGTCTATCTCGGGGTCCGCCACCTGGGCATCGACGCCGCCCTGCCGGAGCCGCCGCAACCGCCGCTCGCCCATGGCTACGTCGTCTTCGACGAAGGCCGGTCGCGCATCACCGATGAGTGGCCCTTGGACGCCGGCGACGGGAGGCCGCGGGTCGCAGTTCTGGAGTATGCGACACGCGCGCGCAGCGGCGGCCTGGCACTGTCGCGCGCCGTCGCCGATGAACTCGTCGCCCGGGGTGTTCAGCCCGTGATCGTCTTCGGCGAACGGGCCGTACCGATGGTCGAGGCCCGGCTGTTCGACGAGGAGGGAAAACCGCGTGTGGACGCGGTCGTCTCCTTCCACCTCAAGTTCTTCGAGGAGGAGTCTGCCGCCGTGCTCGAACGCCTGGGTGTGCCGGTGATCAACGCCATCCGGGTCTTCGGGCGGACCGTGGAGGAATGGCGGCGTTCCCCGCGCGGACTGACCGCGGGCGAGGTCGCCTTCCAGCTGGCGATCCCGGAACTCGCCGGCCTCGCTCCGCCCAACGTGGTCGGCGCCATCGACAACCGGGGCCGTTCGGTCGGCACGGCGCCCATAGCCGAGCGGGTCGAGCGGGTGGCCGACCGTGCTGCCAGGCTCGCGCGCATCCGCGGGCTCTCTCCCGCCGAGCGCCGCGTCGCCGTGCTCTACTGGAACTACCCGCCCGGCAAGCAGAACGTCGGTGCCAGCTATCTGAACGTGGTGCGGAGCATCCCCGGCCTTCTCCGCGAACTCGCTCGGGCAGGCTACCTGGTCGAGGGTCTCGAAGACACGACGGACGAGGCCCTGGAACGGCGCATCCGTGATCGGGGACTGAACATCGGGCGTTTCGCGCCGGGGGAACTGGCGCGCCTGCTCGCGGCGGGTGACGTGGTGAGCGTGCCTGCGTCCCGTTACCGTGACTGGTTCTCCTCGCTGCCCCGTGACTTCCGCGAGGCGGTGGTCGATCACTGGGGCGAGGTCGAGGACGCCGAGATCATGCGCACCGACATCGACGGTGAAGCGCAGCTCGTCCTGCCGGTGCTGCGGTTCGGCAACGTGGTCGTCATGCCGCAGCCCGACCGGGCGCGGATGCAGGACCTGGAGGCGCTCTACCAGAGCCAGGAACTGCCGCCGCATCACCAGTACGTGGCCGCCTATCTGTGGCTGCAGCGCGAATTCCGTGCCGATGCGCTAGTGCACACGGGGACCCATGGCACCCACGAGTGGATGTCCGGCAAGGAGTCGGGCCTCTCCGGCAGCGACCCGGGCGAGGTCCTCGCCGGCGATCTGCACATCGTCTATCCCTACATCGTCGATGACGTCGGCGAGGGTATCGTCGCGAAGCGGCGCGGCATGGCGACGGTGGTGGATCACCTCACGCCGGCGCTGGGCGACGCCGGACTCTCTCCGGAGCTGACCGAGCTTCGTGATCTGCTCGAGCGGTGGCGCCTTGCCCGCGGCACCGACCCGGGACGCGCGGGCGAGATCGGCGGCCGCATCGAGGCAGCGGTGGAGGAGCGGGGTCTCCATCTCGATCTTGCCGACCGGGGCTGGTCCGACTCCACGGCGGCGAGCCGCGGCACGCGCTTCGCCGCCCTGGAGGACTACATCGGCCAGGTGCGCGACCAGACCATCCCTCTGGGGCTGCATACCTTCGGCGTGAGCCCCGCCGGTCAGCGTCTGACGCGCTTCGTCGATCGGATCACGGAGGCGAACGGCGCCGCACTCGCGGCTAGCGCGCGAGAACGCCTCGTTGCCAGCGGGCCGGCCGAGTTCGAGGGGCTGAGGACGGGGCTCGCGGCACGCTACGTGCGCCCCGGCCCCGGCAACGACCCGATCCGCAATCCGGACGCGATTCCCACCGGCAAGAACTTCGGCACCTTCGACCCGCGGACCGTGCCGCTGCCGGGCGCCGACGAGCTGGGTGCGCAGATGGCGGAATCGCTGATCTCGCGTGACCGGGAGCGCCAAGGCGAGGTGCCGGAGAAGGTGGCGCTGCAGCTGTGGGGCGTGGAGACGCTGCGCCACCAGGGTGTGCAGGAGGCCCAGGGGCTCGCTCTCCTCGGCGTGCGGCCGGTGCGTGACGAGCGGGGACGGATCTCCGACCTCGAGCTCATTCCCAGGGAAGAGCTGGGACGCCCCCGGGTGGACGTGGTCTTCCACGCGACCAGCCTCTATCGGGACACTTTCCCGATGCTGTTCGAGCTGATCGACCGGGCCGTGCAGCTGGCCGCCTCCTCCCCGGAAGCCGACAATCCGGTGCGCCGGCACATCGATGCACTGAGCGAGCAGCTCGTGGCCGAGGGCATGGACAGGGAACGGGCCGAGCGCCGTGCGGCCCTGCGCATCTTCGCCGAGCCCAGCGGCAAGCACGATTCCAAGCTGCATGCCATGACCCACGCCTCGGGCAGCTGGGACGAGGAGGCGCAGGTGGCCGACAACTACATCCGCCGCATGGGCCACGCCTACGGCGGCGGTCTCTGGGGCGTACCTGCCCGGCAGGAGTTCAGGGCCGCGCTCGCCGACACCGACACCATCGTGCACTCCCGCGCCTCGAATCTCTACGCCACCCTGGATAACGACGACTACTTCTCCTACGGCGGCTCGATCGCACTCGGTGTCAGGCGCGCCAATGGCGGAGGCCGCAGCCCGGACTTCTACGTCACCGACCTGCGCCGCGCCGGCGAGGAACGCCACGAACCCCTGGAGCGTTTCATGGGCCAGGAGTTGCGTTCACGCTATCTCAACCCTGAGTTCGCCGGCCAGATGATGCAGGAGGGCTATGCCGGCGGCCGGCACGTCTGGAAGGCCGTGGACTATCTCTGGGGCTGGCAGGTGGTTTACCCGGAGGCGGTGGACGCCGCCAAGTGGCAGGAGATGCACGAGGTCTGGATGAACGACCGCTACGATCTCGGCATAGAGGCCTTCTTCGAGGAGCACAATCCGTACGCGCGTCAGGGCATCGCCTCGCGCATGCTCGAGGTCGTGCGCAAGGGCTACTGGGATGCGCCCGCGCAGACCCGCGCGGAACTGGTAGACGCCTACGTCGATTCCCTCGTCCGCCACGGTCCGGCCTGCGACCACCTGAGCTGCGACAACCCGGAGCTGCAGCAGTTCGTGCGCGAGACGGCGGCCAGCGCCGGCATGGACCCGCAGCGGGTCGAGGCCGCGATGGACACCATCGAACGGGCCACCGGCCGGAGCATCGAGGCCGCGCTGGCAGAGCGCGCCGCCGACAAGGTCCGCTGGCACCAGCCGCCGCCGGAGCCTGCCGAGGCCGCCGGGGAGGCGCCGCCTGCGGAGCAATCCGTTACCGGTTACCGGATGGTGGAGGAGGAGAGGCAGCGGCAGGAAGCGATGCGGCCGCCGCCCGCAGAAACGACGGATCTGCTCGCGCTCGCCGGCCTCGCGTTCCTGCTGGCAAGTCTTTTTTCCGGATCGGTGAGCCGCTATCGCCAGGGCGGGGGCCGTGGCCATCGGCTCATCTCGCAGCGTGCCTGACCTACGAGGAGACAAGGACATGTGCAACAGAACAATAACGAGCCTGACGATGGCCGTCGCTGTGCTCGCAAACTTCCCCGCTCACGTGACGGCCGAGGAGATCGAGGCGATCGAGGAGATCGTCGTGACCGCCACGCGGACGGAGCGGGCGGTGGACACCCTGGGCAGTGCCGTCACCGTGCTCGGCGAGCAACAGGTGGAGCGAAGCGGCGCACGTCTCGTCATGGAACTGCTGGAACAGGTCCCCGGGCTCTATGCCTACCAGGCGGGGGGGCCGGGCGGAGCCACGAACCTGCGCATCCGCGGTGCGGACTCCGACCACACACTGGTATTGATCGACGGTGTACGCGTAAACGACGTCGGCAGCGCACAGGGCGACTTCGACTTCTCGTCACTCCTCACCACCGGTATCGAGCGTATCGAAGTGGTGCGCGGGCCCCAGAGTGCCGTCTGGGGCAGCGATGCCATCGGCGGCGTCATCAACATCATCACGAAGCGGGGCGAAGCCGGTCTGCAGGGCGCAGTGGAGGCCGAGGCGGGGAGTTACAACACCCGTCGGCTCGGAGGCAGCCTGCGCGGCGGTGGTGACGCCGGTAGTTTTGCGCTGAGCGCCAATGCCCTGACCACCGACGGCTTCTCCCGGGTGGCGGAGCGGCTCGGCGCCACCGAGGACGACGGCACCGACAGCTGGACCCTGACCGGGCGCGGCGACTATCGCTACAACGACCGATGGGCCACGGAGGCGGCTTTCCATGCCTCGTCCGTTGACGCCGAGACCGACCCCAGCATTTTCGGTGCGGTGGATGGCGATGCGGCCGCGGAGAAAAGCGTCTACTCGGGGCGGCTGACGCAGCGGTTCGATCCGGAGTCGTTCGACAACACGGGGCACGACTTCACGCTCTTCGCCCAGCGCACGGAACGGGAGTTCTTCGACGCCACGGCGGCGGTGCCCCGCAGCGACTTCGACGGTTCGAGCGCGGGCTTCGAGTACCAGGGAACGGCGGACTTCGAGCAGGTCTCCGTGCTGGCGGGGCTGCGTTACCAGCGCGACTCGGCCGAGCATACCCGGTCGGGGCCCGGGACTGTGATCGAGCAGTTCGACGCCGATTTCGACACCGGTTCGGTGTTCGCTCAGGCCGAGTTCGCCGGCTCCGGCGGATTCAATGCGACCGTCGGGTCGCGGCTGGACGACTTCGAGGTGGGCGGTGCACACGTGACCTGGCGCATTGCGGGCAGCTACCTGCTGGCAGGGAGCGGTACCCGCCTCCGGGCCAGCTACGGCACGGGAGCGAAGGCGCCGACGCTGTATCAGTCATTCTTCGACGGTCCGGAGCCCATCTTCGGCAGCATCCTGATCGGTAACCAGGACCTGGAAGTGGAAGAGAGCCGGGGCTACGACCTGGCCGTCGAGCAGCGCCTGTTCGACGAAAAGCTGATGCTGTCCGCCGGGTACTACCGTCAGGACATCGAGAACCTGATCGAATTCGAGATCGACTTCGCGA
>CAYRZI010000095.1:0-10207 GCA_964428605.1 uncultured Woeseiaceae bacterium | reverse complement strand
TTCGCCGTGTGATCCGCGCGGGCCAGGACGCGCTGGTAGAGACGGTCGAGATCGGCGTTCATCGCACGCAGGTCGACGTCGGCGCAGACGAAGCGCTGCACCGGATCGGCGAGGCCCGCACAGCGCTCGGGCATGCCGGCTGCGGCACCGTCGCCGCCCTCGGGCGCGGGGCCCGGCGAACAGGCGGCGAGCAGCACGAGGGACAAGCTGGCGAGGATTCTCTGCATCGTCGGTTCCTACCCCAGCGGCCGGATGCCCACGGCGTGGCGAATCTCCGCCATGAACGGAGCGCTCAGCGCACGGGCGCGCTCGGCGCCGGCCACGAGCACCGCTTCCACGTGGCCGGGATCGGCGATGAGCCGTTCGTACTCCGCGCGGGCGGCGCTCAGGTGATCGTTCACGTACTCGAACAGGATCTGCTTCATCTCGCCCCAGGCGATGCCCTCGGCGTAGCACTGCGCAATGTCGGCGGTCTCCTCCGGCGTAGCGAAGGCCCGGTAGATGTCGAACAGCGTGGAGCCTTCCGTGTCCTTCGGCTCGCCGGGCTCGAGCGAGTTGGTCTTGATCTTCATGATCAGCTTTCTGAGCTTCTTCTCGGGCAGGAACAGCGGGATGGTGTTGCCGTAGCTCTTCGACATCTTGCGCCCGTCAAGACCGGAGAGCACCGCCGTGTTGTCGTCGATGACCGGCTCCGGCAGTGTGAACAGCTCGCCGTAGTGATGGTTGAAGCGGCCCGCGATGTCCCGGGCCATCTCCACGTGCTGCTTCTGGTCCCGCCCCACCGGCACCTTGTGCGCCCTGAACAGCAGGATGTCGGCGGCCATCAGCACCGGGTAGGAGAACAGTGCCATGGTGATGCCCTTGTCCGGGTCCTTGCTGCCGGCTTCCTCGTTCGCCGCGACGGCGGCCTTGTAGGCGTGCGCGCGGTTCATGAGACCCTTGGCCGTCATGCTCGACAGCACCCAGGCGAGCTCGGGGATCTCGGGGATGTCGGACTGGCGGTAGAACACGGCGTTGCCGGTATCCAGGCCCAGCGCCAGCCAGGAGGCCGCGATCTCCAGCGTCGAGCGCTGGATCTCGTCCGGGTTCTGGTTCTTCACCAGCGCGTGCAGGTCGGCCAGAAAGTAGAAATTGCGCTTGCCGGCCTCGCGGCTAGCGGCCACGCCCGGCCGGATGGCGCCCACGTAGTTGCCGATATGCGGCGTGCCGGTGGTCGTGATACCGGTCAGCCAGATCTCACCGCTCATTGCACATTCCCCGGGTCGATTCGCTGCGCCTGGACTCTCAGTAGCCGGCCGCCTGGCCGTCCTTGCGGGACTCCGAGGCGCCGTAGTACACGCCCTCGTCGTGGTCCTTCATGATGGCCTGATAACCGCCGAAGCCGCCGTTGCTGCCGCCCAGCCTGTGGCCGCGGCGCAGCAGTTCCCGGTGCACCGCCTGGTCGAAACCGTGCTCGAGGTGCACGGTGCCGCCATCCGTCATGGCGCCGCCGGTGGGCTGGGACGAGCCGCTGTGACGCAGCCGCGGCGCGTCGCCCGCCTCCTGCAGGTTCATGCCGAAGTCCACCATGTTCACCACGATCTGGGTGTGGCCCTGGGGCTGCATGGCGCCGCCCATCACGCCGAAGCTGATGAGCGGCTCACCGTCGCGCATGACGAAGGCCGGGATGATGGTCTGGAAGGGCCGCTTGCCGGGCTCGTAGACGTTCGGATGGCCGCGCTCCAGCGAGAACAGCTCGCCCCGGTCCTGCAGCACGAAGCCGAGCTCGCCCGGCGTCATGCCGGAGCCCATGCCCCGGTAGTTGCTCTGGATCAGAGAGACCATGTTGCCGTTGCTGTCGGCCACGGTGAGATAGATGGTGTCGCCGTTCTCCAGCGCCGCGTCGCCCGCCGGCAGCGACTTCGAAGCCTGCTCCATGTCGATGAGCTTACGCCGCTCGGCCGCGTAGTCCTTCGAGATCAGCCGCTCCACCGGCACGTCGGCGAAGTCCATGTCAGCGTAGTAGCGGGCCCGGTCTTCGAAGGCGAGCTTCTTCGCCTCTGCGAGTACGTGCAGGTAGTCCGCCGAGCCGAAGCCCATGGACGCGATGTCGTAGCCCTCCAGGATATTCAGCATCTGCAGTGCGGCGATGCCCTGACTGTTCGGCGGCAGCTCGAAGACCTCCCAGCCGCGGTAGTTCGTGGACACCGGTTCCACCCACTCGGAGCGATGATTCGCCATGTCCTCGTAGCTCAGGAAACCGCCGTTGGCCTGCATGTAGTCGGCGATCTCGCGGGCCATCTCGCCCCGGTAGAAGACGTCCCGGCCCTCTTCGGCCAGCTTCTCGTAGGTATCGGCAAGGCGTGAATTGCGGAATATCTCCCCCTTGCGCGGCGCCCGGCCCTCCGGCATGAAGGTCTCCGCGAAGCCCGGGAAGTCCTGCAGGTATTCGGCGTTGCGCTGCCAGTAATAGGCGATGAGTTCCGAGACGGGAAAGCCCTCGCGGGCATAGCGGATGGCGGGCGCCAGGATCTCCTTCATGGGCAGTCGGCCGTAGCGCTCGTGCAGCTCGAACCAGCCGTCCACGGCACCCGGCACGCTCACCGGCAGCGGCCCGAGCGCCGGGATGCTCTCCAGGCCCTGCTCCTCGAAATACTCCAGCGTGAGCGACGCCGGCGAACGCCCGCTCGCATTCAGGCCGGTGAGTTCGCCCTGCTCCGCGTCCCAGACCATGGCGAAGAGATCGCCACCGATACCGCAGCCCACCGGCTCCATGAGACCGAGCGCGGCGTTCGCGGCGATGGCCGCATCCACCGCACTGCCGCCCGCCTTCAGCACGTCCAGCGCGATCTGGGTGGCCAGCGGCTGGCTCGTCGCCGCCATGCCGTGAGGCGCAATCACCTCCGAACGGGACGCGAACGTCTCTCCCGTGATGCGATCGTAGCCGATGGCGGGCGTGGTCATGGCGAGCAGGACGGACACTGCAGCCAGCAGGCCGCGAGCGGCGGGGAACAACATAAGGGGCTCCGGCGATTCATGGGGCCTGCAATGATGCCCGAGATCGGGAACCCTGTTAAGCAAAGCAGCAAAGCCGGTCAGCGAAACCGGCGCACGCCCGTTCGTTATACTGGGCGCAAGCGCACCAGAGCCACACGGAGGCACCATGGAAGCCGAGCGTCACGACATCGCCGAACTGTACGCCGAGCACGTCGCCGAAATGATACGCCGCCACGACCGTGCGCTGGAGCGCGCCGGCGCCGAAGGCATCGTCATTGCCGCCGGCGAGCCCCGCTATGCCTTCCAGGACGACCAGACCTGTCCCTTCGTGGTGAATCCGGACTTCAACGCCTGGCTGCCCCTCACCGATGCCCCCGGCTCGTACCTCGTCTATACCCCGGGCACCCGGCCGCGCCTCGCCTACTGCCAGCCGGCCGACTACTGGCACATGCCGCCGGCCGCCCCTGCGGGCTACTGGACGGAGCATTTCGATATCCTGCCCTTCGAGACGCCCGCCGGCGCCCGCACCCTGCTGCCGGACGACCTGTCGCGCTACGTGTTCGTCGGCGAGGTCATCGAGCCGGCCCAGGCCCTCGGCGTCGAACGCATCAATCCCGCGGACGTGCTGCGCACGCTGCACTATCCCCGCGCGACGAAGACCCGGTACGAACTCGAGTGCATGCGCGCGGCGACCCGTCGTGCGGCCGAGGCACACATCGCCGCGCATGCCGCCTTCGAGGGCGGCGCCTCCGAGTTCGACATCCACCTCGCCTATTGCCGCGCCGCGGGCCAGCTCGACGCGGAGCTGCCCTACCACAACATCATCGCCCTGAACGAACATGGCGCCGTGCTGCACTATCAGCACCGGGACCGGGAGCCGCCCGGGGAGTTGCGCTCGTTCCTGATCGACGCGGGAGCCTCGGCCGCCGGCTATGCCGCCGACATCACCCGCAGCTACGCCGCGGAGGAAGGCGATTTCGCCGCGCTCATCGGTGCCATGCACGAGCTGCAGCAGGACGTCGTCGCGGAGGTGCGCGCCGGCGTCGACTTCCGCGAGCTGCACCTGGAGACCCACCGGCGCATCGGCGGCGTGCTGCTGGCCCACGAGATCGCGAGTGCGGGCAGCGCCGAGGCACTGGTGGAGGCGGGGGTGACCCGTACCTTCATGCCCCACGGCCTCGGTCACCTGCTGGGCCTGCAGGTGCACGACGTGGGCGGCTTCATGGCGGACGACGCGGGCGGCGAGATCTCCCTCCCTGAGCATCACCCCCACCTGCGCCTGACCCGCACGCTGGCCGCCGACCAGGTGCTGACCGTCGAGCCGGGCCTCTACTTCATCGACATGCTGCTCGAATCACTGCACGCAAGTGCCGCCGGACGCCTGGTGAACTGGCTCCGGGTGCAGGAGCTGAAGCCGTGCGGTGGCATACGCATCGAGGACAACGTGCGCGTGCGCGAGGACGGCGCGGAGAACTTCACCCGCGACGCCTTCGCCGCCCTGGCGGTGGTCTGAGCGCGTCGCCCGCCGGCGTGCCCTAGCCGGCCAGCTTCGACAGGGCGGCCGCCAGCTCGAAATCGAGCTCGGTGATGCCGCCCGCGTCGTGGGTGGTGAGGTCGACGGTGACCCGGCTATAGACGTTGAACCACTCCGGGTGATGGTCCATCTTCTCGGCGACGATCGCCGCCGCGCTCATGAAGCCGAAGGCCCGCACGAAATCTTCGAACCGGAACTCGCGATGCAGCTTGCCCTCGCGCAGCTCCCAGCCGGGGATGTCGAGCAGCTTGGCTTCGATGACGGTGTGGTCGAGTTTCTCTGCCATGATTCTCCTCTCGTCGGCTGTGGTTGTATCTATCCGCCCCCGCGGGCGGCACCGCGCACTCAGCGCTGGTCCCCGGCGGCCCTGCGTGCCTTGTAATACTCGCGTGCCTTCTTCCCCTTGCGGCTCAGCAGCGGCTCCATCGCCCGCCGCAGGCCGGGGAAGAGATACACCAGGTCCGCCGTGATGCCGCTCATGCGCGGCAGCTTCTCCTCGACGGCGTCGCCGCAGGCGACCCGGAACACGGCTTCCGCCACCTCCTCCGGCGTACTCATCGGCTGGGACAGCGAGAGATCGGTGACCTCGTCCAGCTCTTCCATGATGAAGCCGGTATCCACCGGGCCGGGGGAGACCACGCCCACGTGGATACCGCTGCCGCGGAGCTCCTCCGCCAGGCCGTGGGAGAAGGAGCGCAGGCCGGCCTTGGTGGCCGCGTAAGTCACAGAGCCGGGCACCGGCGTACAGCCCGCCAGCGATGCCACGTTGACGATGGCGCCGCCGCCGGCCTGCCGCAGGCGGGGTATGGCCAGCCGGCTCAGCAGGATCGGCGCGCGCAGATTCACGTCCACCATGGCGGTCAGCGCCTCCGGGCTCTTCTCCTCGACGCTGCCGCGGGCGTGTAACCCGGCGTTGTTGACCAGGCAGTGCACGCCGCCCCAGGCGGCGTGGGCACGCTCGAACAACTCCCTGCAGGCGCCGTCGTCCGCCACGTCCATGGGCACGCACAGGGTCTCGGTGCCGTCGGGCAGGCTCTCGGCGAAGGATCGCAGGGCGTCCTCTTGCCGCGCCACGAGTACCAGGCGCGCTCCCGCGGACGCGAAGCGCCGCGCCGCCGCGGCGCCGATCCCGGCCGAGGCGCCGGTGATGATGACGGTCCGGTTCCTGAAAGAGGCATCCATCGGGACCCGAGTCTAGAGCATATCGGTATCGCAGGCACCCACCCGGGTGGGCGGGGCCGGCGTCCGCCCGCATAGCGGAGCCTGCATCCGCCGGGCCCGGGCGACCGAATACGATGCCGCCACGCAGCACTCCTGGCAACGCGGCTGCGGGTACAATAGAGAGCTGGCCGTGCCGCCGGTTCCGTGCCGGGTTTTCCGTCGGCGCCAGCCCCGGCGCGGCAGCCCGACGACAAGGAAGGTGTATCTTGCTGAGGCCCGCGACCCCGTTGAAACTGCTGACCACGCTGGCGGCCGCTCTGGTCGTGCTGGCCGGCTGCGATGCCGGCGAGGAGCGCGGCGGCGGCGGCCGTTTCGGTGGCGGGCCGGTCACCGTCATCACCGAGGTGGTCGAACCCCGGCCACTGGTCGACGAGGTGGACGCAATCGGCACAGTGCTGGCCGACGAATCGGTGGAGATCACCTCCCGGGTGACCAGTCTCGTAACCCGCATCGCCTTCCGGGAAGGACAGCTGGTCGAGGAGGGCGACCTGCTGGTGGAGCTCGAGAACCAGGAGATCCGGGCGGAGCTGGCGGTGGCGGAAGCCTCCCTCAGCGAGAGCCGCAGCCAGTACGAGCGCGCGCGGCAGCTGGCCGATACCCAGGCGATCTCGGCCTCCAGCCTGGAGGAGCTGCTGGCGGCGATGCAGGTGGCGAAGGCCCAAGTGCAGGCGGTCCGGGCCCGGCTGGAGAACACACTCGTGCGCGCGCCTTTCAGCGGCAAGGTCGGCCTGCGTCACGTGAGCCCCGGCGGCCTGGTGAACCCCGGCACGGTCATCACGACCCTGGACGACGTGGATCCGATCAAGCTGGAGTTCTCCGTACCCGAGGCCTTCCTCGGTGTGCTGCGTGAGGATCTCGTGGTGGTGGCCCGCAGCCCCGCCCTGCAGGGCAGGGAATTCGCCGGGCGCATCGACAGCATCGACACCCGGCTGGACCCGGTGTCCCGTTCTATCCTGGTGCGGGCCATACTGCAGAACGAGGAAGACCTGCTGAAGCCCGGTATGTTCCTGACCGTGGGGCTGCAGATGCGCCGCAGCGACGTGCTGATGGCGCCGGAGGAGGCCGTCGTGCCCGAACGCGGCCAGCACTTCATCTACGTGATCACGGCGGAGGACCGGGCGGCCCGGCGACAGGTGGAGCTGGGCCAGCGAGTGCCGGGTGCGGTGGAGATCGTCTCCGGCCTGACCGCCGGCGAGCGGGTTATCACCGAGGGCACCCAGAAGGTGCGGGAAGGCGCCGAGGTCGTGTACGGCACGGTCGGGATGTCACGGCCGTGATCCTGTCGGAAGTCTCGGTACGCCGGCCCGTCTTCGCGACGGTGCTGTCGCTGATCCTGGTGATCGTCGGGCTCATGGCCATGGGTAACCTGCCGATCCGGGAGTATCCGGACATCGAACGGCCGGTGGTCAGCGTCGACGGCAGCTACCGCGGCGCGTCCGCGGAGATCGTCGAACGCAAGATCACCCAGCTTGTCGAGGACGCCGTTGCCGGTATCGAGGGCATCGAGAAGCTCACGTCCACGAGCTACGACGGGCGTTTCGACGTCAGCATCGAGTTCTCCGCCGACCGGGACCTGGATGCCGCCGCCAACGACGTGCGCGAACGCGTGGCACGGGTGGTCGAGGATCTGCCGGAGGAGGCCGACCCGCCGGAGATCACCAAGGCCCGCGGCGGCACCGGCGCCACCATGTACATCGACCTGTCGAGCACCACCCGCTCGCCCATGGAGCTCACGGACTTTGCCGAGCGCTACCTGGTCGACCAGTTCTCCATCGTCAACGGCGTGGCCAATGTCCGTGTCTTCGGCGGGCGCCGGCTCGCCATGCGCATCTGGGTCAAGCCCGAGGCCCTGGCGGCACGCGGGCTGACCGTGACCG
This sequence comes from uncultured Woeseiaceae bacterium, assembly GCA_964428605.1. Classification (GTDB taxonomy): domain Bacteria; phylum Pseudomonadota; class Gammaproteobacteria; order Steroidobacterales; family Woeseiaceae; genus Lentisalinibacter. The sequence goes on along the minus strand of CAYRZI010000095.1, from coordinate 2,599 downwards.
AGATCGAGGATGCGCTGCGGCGGGAGAACGTGGAACTGCCGGCCGGGCGGCTCGAGTCCACCCAGCGGGAATTCACCCTGCGCACTTCCACGGGTCTCGCGAGCGCGGAGGACTTCCGCCGTCTGGTGATCGGCCGGGGTCGGGACGGCTACCTCATCCGCCTGGAAGAGGTGGCCGGCGTCGAACTCGCGCCCGAGAACTACCGCAACATCTCGCGCTCGAACGGCATCTCCGGCGTGAGCATGGGCATCATCCCGCAGTCCAAGGCCAACATCCTGATGCTGAACACCGGCGTGCGCGAGCAGATCGAGCGCATACAGCCGACCCTCCCCGACGACATCAACCTGTCGGTGAACCTGGACTTCTCCGTCTTCATCAGCGAGTCGATCAAGGAGGTCGTCAAGGCGCTGGGCCTCGCACTGCTGCTGGTGCTGATCGTGATCTACGGCTTCATCGGCTCGCTGCGGGCCACGCTCATCCCGGCGCTGACCATCCCGGTATCCATCATCGCCGCGTTCACCGTTATGGCGGCCATGGGCTTCTCCATCAACGTTCTGACCCTGCTGGGCCTGGTGCTCGCCATCGGCCTGGTGGTGGACGACGCGATCGTCGTGCTGGAGAACATCGCGCGGCGCATCGAGGGAGGCGAGCCGGGCCTCCTGGCCGCCGTAAACGGCAGCCGCGAGATCGGCTTCGCCGTGATCGCCACCACCGCCGTACTGGTCTCGGTCTTCATCCCCATCTCCTTCATGGAGGGCACGGTGGGCCGGCTGTTCGGCGAGTTCGGAATCTCGCTGGCCGCGGCCGTGATCTTCTCGAGCCTGGTGGCGCTCAGCCTGGTGCCCATGCTCGCCTCCAAGCTGCTCGGCCGGCGCATCGCCCGCGGCCGCCTGACCCGCTTCGTCGACCGGCTGTTCCGCGTGCTGTCCCGGCGCTACGAGGCCGGCCTGCGGCGCTTCCTGGGCCACCCGCTGCTGGTACTCGCCGGCGCGCTGGCGGTATTCGCCGCGGCGCTGGCGCTGCTGACCGAGCTGCCGGTGGAGTACGCGCCGTCTGAGGATCAGGGCTCGGCCTTCATCGCCATGAGCGGCCCGGACGGCGCCAGCCTGGAGTACATGGACCGTTACGCCCGGCAGGTAGAGGACATCGTCCTGCCCGACGTGGAGAGTGGCGACGTCCGACGCATCCTCACCCGCTCCGCCTGGGGCGGCGGAGACGACGTGAACCGCATGTTCTTCTACGTGCCGCTCGCGCTGTGGAGCGAGCGCGAGCGCAGCGCGGAGGAGATCGTCTCGGGCTGGCGCCCGGAACTCTCGCAACTGCCCGGCGTCATCGTCTTCGCCCGCGGATCCTCCTCCGGCCTCGGTATCCGGGGCTCCAACCGGCCGGTGGAGATCGTGCTGGGCGGCACGGATTACACGGAGCTCGCGGACTGGGCGGAGCGCATCATCGCGCGGGCGTCGGAGGAGAACCCGCGGCTGCTGAGCCTGCAGACCGACTACGAGGAGCGCAAGCCCAAGATGGACGTCGCTATCGACCGCAATCGGGCGGCCGATCTGGGCGTCTCGCTGGCCACCATCGGGCGCACACTGGAGACCGTCCTGGGCTCTCGCCGAGTCACCACCTTCATCGACGGCGGCGAGGAATACAACGTCATCCTCCAGGGTGCCCAGGAAACCCGCAGCACGCCGGATGACCTGGACAGCATCTTCGTGCGCTCGGACGTCAGCGGCCGGCTTATCCCGCTGGCCAACCTGGTCAGCCTCGAGGAGACCTCCGGACCGGTGGACCTGAAGCGCTTCGACCGCCTGCGGGCGGTCACCATCTCCGGCGGCCTCGCCCCCGGCTATTCCCTGGGCGAGGCACTGGGTTACCTCGAGGCGCTGGTGGCCGAGGAACTGCCGGCGGAGGTCCAGCTCAGTTACGACGGCGAATCCCGCGAGTTCAAGCGCTCGGGCACCGCCCTCTACACCACGTTCCTGCTGGCACTGCTGATTGCCTTCCTGGTGCTCGCCGCCCAGTTCGAGAGCTTCCGCCACCCGCTGGTGATCATGATGACCGTGCCGCTGGCACTCGCCGGCGCCCTGGTGGGCATCTGGATCTTCGGCTCTTCCGTGAACGTATTCAGCCAGATCGGCGCCATCATGCTCATCGGTCTGGCGGCCAAGAACGGCGTGCTGATCGTCGAGTTCGCCAACCAGCTCCGCGACCGGGGGCTGGAGTACCGCGAGGCCGTGATACAGGCCGCCGGCATCCGCCTGCGCCCGGTGCTCATGACCAGCATGTGCACCGCGTTCGGCGCGGTGCCGCTCATGCTGGCGGCGGGGGCCGGCGCCGAGGCACGCCAGTCCATCGGCGCGGTCGTGTTCTTCGGCGTCAGCTTCTCGGTGTTCCTGACCCTGCTGGTGGTCCCGGCCGTCTACGTGCTGGTCGCCAGGAACACCCGTTCGCCGCAGTACGTAGGCAAGCTGATCGACCGCCTGCGCCGCCGTGAGGAGGCCGCGGCCGCGGAGGATCAGCTCACCCGCTAGCAGGTAGGAGGGCCTTCAGGCCCGATACCTATCCCCTTCTTTTGTGGCCGCCCTGCGGGGGTATCCAT
>CAYRZI010000094.1:0-10278 GCA_964428605.1 uncultured Woeseiaceae bacterium | reverse complement strand
TCGAGACCGCGCTGGAGCCGGACGAGATCATCGTCTCGGTGAGTTTTCCCAGGCCCGCCCGGGCCGGCTACGCCAAGTTCGCCAATCCGGCATCGCGCTACGCCGTCGTCGGCGTCTTCGTTGCGGACACCGCCGATGGCCTGCGGGTCGCCGTCACCGGCGCCGGGCCCTGCGTGTTCCGGGTGGCGGAGATGGAGGCGGCACTCAGCCGTGATTTCTCGCCGGAGTCCCTGGACGGCATCCAGGTTCCGCCGGACGAACTCAACGAGGATCTGCACGCCAGCGCCGACTACCGTGCCCACCTGATCGGCGTGATGGCGCGGCGAGCGGTTGCCGCCGCCCGTGGCTGAGGAGTCCGGGCAGCCGGCGCGGGAGCTGCCCGCCTCGGTGGACGACACCCTGGCGCTGCTCGCCGAGGGCAGCTACGTGGCGGGCCGGGATCTCGCCACCGCCGTATACCTGGCCCTGACCCTGCCGCGCCCGCTGCTGCTGGAGGGCGAGGCGGGCACCGGCAAGACCGAGGTGGCCAAGGTGCTGGCCGGGCGGCTCGGCCGCCGGCTGCTGCGCCTGCAGTGCTACGACGGCCTCGACCTGGCCACCGCGGCGTACGAGTGGGATTATCCCCGGCAGATGCTGGCCATCCGGATGGCCGAGGCCCGCGGCGAGGGCGGCGTGGTCGCCGAGGACATCTACTCGTCGGAGTACCTGGTGAAGCGCCCGCTGCTGGAGGCGCTGGAGCCCGCGCCGGGCGGCGCGCCCGTGCTGCTGATCGACGAGCTGGACCGGGCCGACGAGCCTTTCGAGGCGTTCCTGCTCGAGATCCTGTCCGACAACCAGATTACCATCCCCGAGTTCGGCACGGTGAGCGCGCCGGAGCCGCCGGTGGTGGTCATCACCTCGAACCGCACCCGGGAGATCCACGACGCGCTGCGCCGCCGCTGCCTGTACCACTGGGTGGACTACCCCACCGCGGCGGTCGAGCGGGAGATCCTGGCGCGCAAGTGTCCCGGCGTCAGCGAGGCGCTCGGCGCGCAGATCATCGACTTCGTGCAGGGGCTCCGCGAAGCCGACCTGTACAAGCGGCCCGGCGTCGCCGAGACCCTGGACTGGGCGGCGGCCCTCACCCGGCTGGGCGCCGGCGGCCTCACCGCCGGCGTGGTCGACTCCACCCTGGGCGCGCTGCTGAAATACCAGGACGACATCGCCCGGGTGCGGGCGGAGGAGCTCGGGAGGCTGCTGGGCGAGGGCGCGCAGCAGGCTCCCGGTTGATCCGGAAGGCCCGGGTGACGCGGGTGACGCAGGAGGCTGCCGTGGCCGGCGACGGCTTCCGCGAACACCTGGTCCTGTTCGTGCGCACCCTGCGCCATGCGGGTCTCGGCCTCGGGCCGGGTGACGCGCGGGGTGCGCTCGAGGCAGCCGCGGCGGTCGGCATCGCCGACCGGGACGACCTCCGCCGCGCGCTGGCGGCTGCCCTCGTGCGCAGTCCCCGGGATGCAGACCTGTTCCGCCAGGCCTTCGGGCTGTTCTTCGAACGCCCCCACGTGCTGGCTCAGCTCGGCGATCTCGCCGGAGCGGCCGGTGGCGCCCAGGGCGCCAGCGAGGCGGACGGCGGTGCGGATACCGATCTCGTCCGCCTGGCCCGGGCCCTGGCTGCGGCGGGCCACGGCCGCGAGCGCCCGCGCGAGACCCGCCGCCGGGAGCGGCAACGCTCCGGCGGCGCCTCCGCGCTGGAAGTGCTGCGCGGCAAGGACTTCGAGCAGATGACCGGCGAGGAACGGAGCATGGCCCGGGCCGTGCTCCGCGAGGCGGCGCTGCCGCTGGCCGGGCTCCGTACGCGCCGGTTCGTCGGCCACGCCGGCGGCTCGCGGCCGGACCTGCGGGCGACGCTGCGCTGCGGCGTGCGGAAAGGCGGCGAGTTCGTCGAATTCCGGCGCCGCCGTGCGCGCCGCCGGCCGCCGCCGCTCGTGCTGCTGGCCGACATCTCGGGCTCGATGAGCCGCTATACGCGGATGTTCCTGCACTTCGCCCACGCCCTGACCGCGCGCGGCGACCGGGTCCAGACCTTCCTGTTCGGCACCCGCCTCACGCCGGTGACCCGCCGCCTTCGGGACCGCGACCCGGACCGGGCCCTGGCACTGATCGCCGCCGACATCCGGGACTGGGACGGCGGTACCCGGATCGCGGACTGCCTGCACGTATTCAACCGGGACTGGGGCCGGCGCGTGCTCGGCCAGGGTGCCGTGGTGCTGTTGCTCACCGACGGGCTGGAGCGGGAGCCGGACGAGCGGCTCGGCCGGGAGACGGAGCGTCTCGGCATGTCCTGCCGCCGGCTGCTCTGGCTGAATCCGCTGCTGCGCTATGATGGATTCCGGCCCCGGGCCCGGGGCATGCGGCTGATGCTCCCGCACGTCGACGATCTGGTGCCGGTCCACAACATCGACAGCCTGGAGGACCTCGCCACCCGCCTGGGCGATACCCTGCAGGCAAGGAGGCGAACACCATGAACACCCACGAGATGCTGCGCCGCTTCGCCGAATGGCGGGAGGAGGGTCGGCGCCTGGTGCTGGCGAGTGTCTACGAGACGGCGGGCTCGACCTACAGCAAGGCCGGCACGCAGATGCTGATCACCGCCGACGGCGACTTCCAGGGTCTGCTGAGCGGCGGCTGCCTGGAAGGCGATCTCGCCGAGCGAGCGGCGCGGGTGAGCGCCTCGGGCGAAGCGGAGTCCGTCACCTACGACCTGGGCGGGGCCGACGACGAGCTGTTCGGGCTGGGCGTCGGCTGCGACGGCACGATGCGCATCTTCCTCCAGCCGCTGCCGCGGCCCGACTACCAGCCCTTCGCCGGTGTGGCCGAGTGCCTGCAGGGGGAGGAGAGCGCCGTGCTGGCGACCGTGATCGAGAGCGGCGCGACGGTGGCCGAGCCCGGCCAGTTCGCACTGCTGGACCGCCGCGGCGTTCGGCACACCACGATGGGCGGGCCGGTGCTGACGGCGGTGGAGCAGGCGGCGGCCCCGCATCTCGAGAGCGGCAGCTCCGCGACGGGTACGGTGGCGCTGCGTGACGGCGACGTCACCGTGCTGTTCGCCGCCGTCGTGCCGCCGCCCCGCCTGCTGGTGCTGGGTGCCGGCCTGGATGCGGTGCCGCTGGTGGACCTGGCCGCACGCCTCGGCTGGCGGGTGGCGGTGCGCGACCACCGGCCCGCCTATTTCGGCAAGGGCGATTTCCGGCGGGCCGAGTCCTGCGTGGAGGCACCGGCGGAGGAGCTGGAGGCCACCGACCTCGGCCGCTATACGGCCGCAATGGTCATGAGCCACCACCTGGCCACCGACCGCAGCTACCTGCGGGCGCTGGCGGATAGCGCCATCCCCTACGTGGGACTGCTGGGGCCGCGCCGCCGCCGTGCTCAGCTGCTGGCGGACCTGGGCGAGGCCGGCGGGAGGCTCGCTCCACGGCTGCACGGCCCCGCCGGACTGGACATCGGGGCCCGCGGAGCCGAGAGCATCGCGCTGTCCATCGTCGCGGAGATCCACGCGGTACTGGCCGGCGCCCGGGGCCGCCCGCTGGGCGCGCCCTGAGGCCGGCCCGCAGACCGGACGGCATCGCGCCGCGGCCGGCGCCGGATCAGGTGCGCTCCGGGCCCAGGAAAAGACGGATCACGTAGTCCGCGTAGTCGCCTGCGGCCCCGCCTTCGAGGACGTTGCGCCCGGTCAGCTGCTCGTACTGGGCGCCGAACGAGACGGCGCAGCCGGTAGCCCCCAGCAGGGCGACGCAGACCTGGGCCGGCTCGCGGGACGGGACGTCACCAGCCGACTGCAGGGACTCGATCAGCGGGACCAGCAGCCCGAACAGTCGGCGCATGTGATGCTCGCTGAGCCAGGTAGCGCGGTCGCCGTTTTCTGCCGTCGCGTCGCGGACGAAGTGATACCACTCGGGATGCTCGGCCGAGTAGAGCGTCAGCGTGCGGATGGCGCCGGTGAAGCGCTGGCGGTCGTCCCCCGTCTCCGCGCCGGACACGGCGCGCTCCAGGCGCTCGTTCAGTTCGCCGAACAGCCGGTCGGCGGCCGCCTGCCACAGGCGCTCCTTGTTGCGGAAATGGTAGGTGATCAGCGGATGATGGACGCCCGCGCGCTCGGCGATATCACGGGTGGCGGCGCCGGCATAGCCGGCCTCCGCGAACGCCGCGACGGCGGCGTCCACCAGACGTCGCCGGGTGTCCAGACTGCGGCGCTGCATGCGCCGCCCGGTGCTGGCAGTACCAGCTCCACTGTGTTCGGTCATCAGGAAATCCCATGCGAAAAAGTGTGTCGTACTTCGATGGGAAGGATGCCAATTGGTTCCCTGCCCCGTCGATACCGGGAGGGGGTTACTCAGGCGCTTGGCCGCGCGGTTATCGCCTCAGGGATCGAGACCGAAATTGATGCGGATGCGGATCTTCTCGTCGGTCGGCCAGCCGCTCGCGGCAGGCGGCTGGTAACGCCACTGGCTGACGGCTTCGACGGCGGCCTGGTCGAACGTATCGGCGGGCCGGGCGTCCGTCACCGCGACCGCCCGCGGGCTGCCTGCGGCCGTGAGCGAGAACTCCACGTCCACCCAGCCTTCCACGCCGCGCATCTCGGCGGCGCGGGGATAGGACGGCGGCACGTAGGTGATGCGTTCCGGCGGCACGGGCGGTTGCGTGTCCGCCGCGGGTTCGTCGGCGGCCTCACTCGTCCCCGCGGAACCGTCGGTTGGCACCGGTTGCACGGGTTCGTCGGCCGCGGGGTCATTCGACGCGGGGGTTGCCTCGGCAGCGTTCGGCGCCGGCGGCTCGTCGACGGCCGGGGCCGCTCCCGCGGCTGGCGTCTCGACGGGGGCCGGTTGGCCGGTCTGATCCGGCTGGTCGGCCGGCGCGTCCTCATTGGCGGCGGTGCCTGCCGGGTCTGTTTCGGCGGGTAACTCCGCGGCGTCCCCGGCGGCGAGCGGCGCGGCTTCGGCGGGTGCCTGCGGCTCCGGCGCAGCTTCGATCGGCGCCGGGGTCTCGTCGGCGGGCGCGGCCGCTGCCGCTTCCTCTGCGGCCGGTCCGGGCGCTGCCGATGCGGGCTGCGGCGGACCGGCAGGCGCCGGTGCCTGGGCGGCGGCGCTGCGCGGCAGACTTTCGGCGGCTTCCCGGAACGGCGTCAGGCGCGCTTCCTCCACGCCGCTCACGCGTGCCTCTTCCAGCCAGCGCTCGGCGGTGGCCCGATCGCCGGCTTGCACGGACTCGCGGATGCGGGTGATGAGGGCGGTGCGCAGGAAGGCCATGCCCTGGCGTCCGGCGATGCTCTCGCTGTCCTGGGCCAGCACGGCGCGGTAATAGTAGCGGGCGTTGTCGGCGGCCGGCTCCACCAGCTGGCCCTGGAGCAGGCGCTGGTTGCCCAGTTCCAGCAGGAGGGTACGACCCCGGTCGTCCGCGGCGGCCAGGAGGGCCTCGCGCCGTGCCTCCACCGCCGGGCTGCGGCCGGGCAGCAGGGCAGCCGCCTCGTCGAGTACCGCCGTCGCGCCGGCGGTATCGCCCGCGGCGGCCAGTTCGTCGGCGCGCTCGAGCAACCGCTCGCGCTCCGCCTCGGCCAGGCGCCGGTCGATGGCCGCGAGCCCGGGCGCATCCGGGAACCGGGTGGCGATCACGGTGCGGGCGGCGCGCGCCTCGCCGGGTCGGCCGGCATCCAGTGCCGCCGCGACACCCGCGACGGCCTCGGCGACGACCTGGTCCACTTCCGCGACCAGTTCGGCATCGGCCGGTGTATCGGCCGGTGTATCGGCCGGTGTATCGGCCGGTGCAGCGGCCAGGGCACGGGCGTAGAGCGCCAGCGCACCGTCCTCGCCGGGAGACAGCAGTCGGCCTTCGGCCACGGCCGCACGGGCCTCGCGCAGCTCGCGGCTGACCGGCGGCGGAGCAGGAGGCTCGCTGCGCGCGTCCCCTGCGGCCGACCCCGGCGCCGGGACCGCGGCCGCGGGCGGCGCGCCGGCATCTCCGGCATCTCCGAGCGCGTACCACAGGCCGGCCGCGGCAAGCGCCGCCACCGCGAGACCGGCGCCGGCCAGCCAGACCATGCGCGGCAGCCCGCGGCCCGTATCGTGCCGCGGCGCGCGTCCCTTCGTTTTCCGTCGCTGCGGCCGCCGGGGCTGTGCGGGTGCCTCGGCGGCGGCTGCGGGCCGGGTGGGAGCACGCGGGGCAGGCTCCTCCTCGCTGAGCACCACTTCCTCGGCGCCGTCGAAGTCCTCGAGGGCAGGCCCGGCCCGTGCCGGAGCCGCCGGAGCCGCCGGTGGTGCCGCCGGCGGTGCCGGTTTCGCCGGTGTTGCCGGTGTCGCCGGTGTCGCCGCTGCGCCCGGCCGGGTCACCTCCCGGGCACGGCGGATGGCCGCCTCGATGGCGAGGCGCGCCCGCCCGGGCGAGATGGGCTTCAGCAGGAACCGGTAGACCATGCCGCTGTTGATGAGGTCCATGAGCTGATCGCCGTCGTCCCGGCGTCCGGCGACGATGGTCACCAGCCGGGGCTGACGGGTCCGCAGCCGTGTGGTGATGGCCTCGACATCCCGGGGGGCCACCGCCGCGTCGGTGACGAGCACGGCGCTCGTGCTGTCGGTGATGAGTTTCGCCGCCTGGCGCAGGTCGTCCACGGTGTGCACCGGCTGGCGCGGCGACAGGGCCTGACGGATGGTATCCAGGAACACCTCGTCCTTGCTGAGGACGACCAGTTCCGTGGCGACTCCCGCCTCGGCAGCGGGTGCGGGGCGATCACCTTCCGCGGCGCCGGGCGGGCGGCGCACGCCGGCCGACTCCCGCGCCGGCGCCGTCGGCGAGACCCGGGGCCGGGGGCCGGCGGAGTGGTCGTTGGCCGAGTCCTGCAGCTTGCTCAGGCGCAGCTGGTCCAGGGCCTCGTCGATGATGCGGCGCATCTCCTCGGGCGTACCGACGCCGTGGATGATCTGGAACACCTCGTCCCGGCCAACGAGGGCCTCGACTTCGGCGCCGCTCATCTCCTCCGGTGCGATCAGAATCCCGAGCGTCTCCGGCGAGCGCTTCCGCGCCTCGCGCAGCGCCTCGATGCCGCTCATGCCGGGCAGCTTCTGCGCCGAGACCATGACATGGATGGGAGTCAGGCCGAGGGTGTTCAGTGCTTCGGTGCCGCTGGTGGCCAGATGCACGGAATAGGCATCGCCGAGCGACGCGCTGAAGCGGTCCAGCGTGCTCTGCTCGGAGTGCAGCAGCAGTACCTGCGTCTTGTAATCGTGCACGGCGTCCGATGCCTCTACCGGTCTGATTCCCGGGCGGTTATCGAACACCGAGTATATGCGCGGCAATACGGCCGGCCAGCGGCCCGGCCCCGCTAATATGTCAAAGTGTGACCTGGGGCACACTCCCGGCGGTACTGGTGCGCATTGCGCCGCCGGGCGGGCTCCCGGGACCGCCCGCGGCCGCGTGTGGGGCAGGCCGGCGGGTCAGGCTGCGGGAGGCCCCCGGCGCTCCCGGTTCTCCGCCGCGAGGGCCTCGACCGCCTCGTCCAGGGCCAGCACCTGCTGGCGCTTGCTGCCGAGGCGGCGCACGGCCACGGTACGCTCTTCCACCTCGCGCTTGCCCACGGCGATGATCGCCGGGATCTTGGCCACGCTGTGTTCGCGCACCTTGTAGCTGATCTTCTCGTTGCGCAGATCCGTCTCGGCGGCCAGCCCCGCGGCGCGCAGGGCGTCCGCCACCTCGCAGGCGTACTCGTCGCCGTCGGAGGTGATGGTGGTCACCACCGCCTGCACGGGCGCGAGCCACAGCGGCAGGACGCCGGCGTAGTGCTCGATCAGGATGCCGATGAAGCGCTCCAGCGAGCCGAACATGGCGCGGTGGAGCATGACCGGCGTGTGCTTCTGGCCGTCCTCGCCCACGTAGCTGGCGTCGAGCCGCTCGGGCAGGTTCAGGTCCACCTGCAGCGTGCCGCACTGCCAGTCGCGGCCGATGGCGTCGCGCAGCACGAATTCGAGCTTCGGCCCGTAGAAGGCGCCCTCACCCGGGTTGTAGCTGTACTCCAGCCCGGTGGTCTCGATGGCGGTCTTCAGTGCCGCCTCCGCCTGGTCCCATACCTCGTCGGCGCCCACCCGCACCTCCGGCCGGTCGGCGAACTTGATGCGCACGTCCTCGAAGCCGAAGTCCCGGTAGATGCCGAGGATGAGCTCGCAGACGGCGATGGACTCCGCCGTGATCTGGTCGCGGGTGCAGAAGATGTGGGCGTCGTCCTGGGTGAACGCGCGCACCCGCAGCATGCCGTGCAGCGCGCCGGACGGCTCGTAGCGGTGCACGGTGCCGAATTCCGAGAGCCGCAGCGGCAGCTCCCGGTAACTGGTGATGCCCTGGTTGAACACCTGCACGTGGCCGGGGCAGTTCATGGGTTTCAGGGCATAGACCCGGCCTTCCTCCGGCTCGGTGGTGAACATGTTCTCGCCGAAGGTATCCCAGTGCCCGGAGGCCTCCCACAGCGAGCGGTCCATCACGATGGGCGTGGCGATCTCCCGGTAGCCGGCCGCGTTCTGCTGCTCGCGCATGTAGTCCACCAGGCGCTGGTACAGGGTCCAGCCGCGGGAGTGCCAGAACACGGCGCCGGGCGCCTCCTCCTGGAAGTGGAACAGGCCCATCTGCCGGCCGAGCCGGCGGTGGTCGCGCTTCTCCGCCTCCTCGAGCTGGTGCAGGTAGGTGCGCAGCTGCTTGTCGTTGGCCCAGGCGGTGCCGTAGATCCGCTGCAGCATCTCGTTGCGTGAGTCGCCGCGCCAGTAGGCGCCGGAGACCCGGGTGAGCTTGAAGGCGTTACCGAGCTTGCTGGTCGACGGCAGGTGCGGGCCGCGGCAGAGATCGAGGAAATCGCCCTGGCGGTAGACGGTGATGGTCTCCTCCGCCGGCAGGTCCTCGATGATTTCGGCCTTGTATTCCTCGCCGTCGTCGCGGAAGAAACGCACGGCCTCGTCCCGCTCCCAGACCTCGCGCACGATGGTCTCGTCCCGTGCGACGATGTCGCGCATGCGGGACTCGATCCGCTCGAGGTCCTCGGGCGTGAAGGGAGTCTCCCGGGCGAAGTCGTAGTAGAACCCGTTCTCGATGGCGGGCCCGATGGTGACCTGGGTCTCGGGATAGAGCTCCTTCACGGCCTCGGCCATGATGTGGGCGGCGTCGTGGCGCAGCAGTTCCAGACCCTCTTCGCTGTCCCGGGTGATGATCTCCACCGCGGCGTCGTCCGGGATCTCCCGGCCGAGGTCGCGCAGATCGCCGTCGACCCGCACGGCCACGGCGTCCTTCGCGAGTTTGCGGCCGATGCTCTCGGCCACGTCGAGGCCGGTGACGGGGGCCTCGAATTCACGTCTCGAACCGTCGGGGAGGGTGATGGATGGCATGTTGCTCTCTGGGCTGCTGCTGGTCGGCTGTCTGTCGGTGATGGGTCGGCAACGGAGCGGCAATGGTGCCGGAAAAACCCGCTATTCTACGCGACGCCGCGGTGCATTCGTAGCCTGGCGGGCAGCGCCGGCGGCGCTGGGTTATCATGCGGCGCCGGTCGGCCATGCCCGGCCGGGAGAGCCCTATGAACAGCGCAGATGCCGACAACGACAGCCCGGTATTCCCGCCGGAGAACCACGACCACCGCCACTGCGTGGACGAGGCGCTGGCGAATGCCGAGCGCCTCTGCCGGGAGCGGGGACTTCGGCTGACCGCCCGGCGCCGGCGGGTGCTGGAGCTGGTGTGGAACAGCCACCGGCCGGTGGGTGCCTACGACATCCTGGAGGCCATGAGCGACGAGGGGCGCCGGCCCGCGCCGCCCACCGTCTACCGGGCGCTGGATTTCCTGATGGACGCCGGACTGGTGCACCGTCTCGATTCGCTGAACGCCTTCGTGGGCTGCCGCGACCCGGAGCACCCGCACGCGGGCCAGTTCCTGATCTGCCGCCGGTGCCGTTCCGTGGCCGAGCTCGACGATGCCGAGCTGCAGCGGGTGGTCAACGCGAAGGTGGCGCAGGCCGGCTTCCGCGCCGAGACCCAGATGCTGGAGATCCAGGGGGTCTGCAGCCGCTGCCGGGCCTGATGGCGGCGCGCGAAAGAAAAGCCGGCGCGCGGCCGGCTTTTCCCGAGAGTGTTCCGGGGCGGCGGCTGCTTCTCCGGCCGCCCCGGTCGTCGTACTCCGTCAGAAGTCGTAGGCGAACTCCACGCCCCAGCGGCGCTCCGGTCCCGGATGCACGAAGGAGCCGCCGAACTCGGCCGCCAGGATGACCTCCTCGACGATGTCCTCGT
>CAYRZI010000093.1:0-10348 GCA_964428605.1 uncultured Woeseiaceae bacterium | reverse complement strand
GCTCGAGGCCGACGACCCGCTGCAGGCCGCGGCCGCTGGCGACGACGCCGGCGATGTTCGCATCCGGCGTCGAGAGCACCTTCCACACCGTCGGCTCGCCGGACATCAGCACCAGCACGAGCGGTTCCGCAGTGCGCCCCACGGCGACGGCCTGCTCGCCGGCACTGTCGTCGGTGGGGTCGATGGCGACGCCTTCCAGATCACGGTCGCCGCGGCGAATGCCCACGGCCTGCAGCTCGACCTGCTCCGGCAGCGCGCCGAGTCCGCAGGGGTGATTCGGGTCCCGCGTCGGCGGCTCGACGTGGGCGTAGAGCAGGTCGTTCGCGGGGTAAGCGCCGGACAATCCGGCGGCGAGTGTTTGCTTGAAGCCGTGATCGAAGCCCTGCTCGGGCCCGGCGATCATCACCAGTCCGCCATCGTCGAGGAACAGGAAATAGCTCAGCACGTTCTGGCCGTGGCGCTTGTCGCGGTGCTCGTAGGCGGCCACCTCCCGGCCGCCGGCGTCGATGAAGACCTCGTTCAGGGCGCCGCCACTGTCGTCGCCGAGCACGAAGCGCTGCAGATCGCGATAGGTCTCGGCCTCGGATTGCCGGTCGTTCGAGCGGATGGCCAGCACGATGGTGTGCTCGCCGGGGCTGAATTTGATGGACTCGCCGCCCTCGAAGATGGTCTCGGGGTCGGCATCGGCCGGGATCAGCGCGACGATGCTCGCCCCCTGCACGCCGAAGAACCCGATCTGCATGCCGAAGGCGCCCTTGTAACCAGGCGGCACGCTGATGCCGAAGTCCTCGGCGAGCTGGGTCTCCATCTCGGCGGTATCCGCCGTGACGGTGCTCGAATTCACGAAACTCATCAGCTTGCCGAGAGCGAAGGGGATGCCGAGGATCAGCAACAGGATGATGACGAGGATTTTGCGCATGGCACTGCCCTGCCCGGCCGAGAACTGCGACTGCTGGCATCCTAAGGCGATGGTGCTCGCTCGGCGCGGGCGCAGGGCGAGCCTGTGACGACTTTCACCAGAAGGCGGCCGATAACGTGATCTGTCTCACAGTCGCATCGTGTCATCTGCGAGTGAATCGGGGCTTAAGTCGGGGCTGAGTCGGGGCTGAGTCGGGGCTGAAGCCCCTCCTACAACGGGCGGTGATGCTCTCCTCACGCGTAGTGGGGATACACCGGCCGGAACATGTACGCGTGGATGTCTTCGCGGATGTCCGCCGGCGGCTCCCGCTCGGTCAGGCCCTGCTCGTACGCGATGCGGGCCACCTCGCCGGCGATCTCCGCCGAGACCTGGCGGATGCGTGACAGCGGCGGGTAGATGCGCCCCTGTTCGAGGTCGGCATCCGTGACCTGGTCGGCCAGGCAGTGGGCGGCGGCGAGGAACATCTCGTCGGTCACCCGGCGGGCGCGGCTGACCACCGCGCCCAGGCCGACGCCGGGAAAGATATAGGCGTTGTTGCCCTGGCCGGGGACGAAGCGCCGGGTGCCCAGCGTGACCGGGTCGAAGGGGCTGCCGCTCGCGTACACCGCGCGGCCGTCGGTCCAGCCATAGGCCTGCTCCGCGGTGCATTCGGCCTTCACCGTGGGGTTGGACAGCGCGAACACGATGGGCCGCTCGTTGATCTCCGCCATGGCCTCGACCACCTCCCGGGTGAACAGCCCCGGCTGGCCGCAGAGCCCGATGATGGCGGTGGGCCGGAGGCTGCGCACGGCCTCGAGGAAATCCGCCACCGGCGGATGCTCGTGGGCGTAGGGCCGCTTCTGCGGTTCCAGGTCGGTGCGGTGGGAGGCGACCAGGCCGCGGGAGTCGACGAACCAGCAGTGCCTGCGTGCCTCGTCCGGGTGCATGCCCTGCTCGGCCAGCGCCGCGCAGAACACCTCTGCCACGCCGAGGCCGGCCTCGCCGGCGCCCAGGAACAGGAGCTTCTGCCCGGCAAGTTCGCCGCCGGTGAGCCGCATGGCACTGATGAGGCCGGCCACGGTCATGGCGCCGGTGCCCTGGATGTCGTCGTCGAACAGGCAGGTGCGGTCCCGGTACTCGGCGAGCAGCCGGAAGGCGTTCTCGTTGCCGAAGTCCTCGAGCTGGATGAGGATGCCCGGGAAGACCTCGTTCGCCGCCGTGATGAACTCCTCCACCAGGGCGTCGTAGGCCTCGCCCCGCACCCGGCGTCGCTCGACGCCGTTGTAGAGCGGGTCGTCGAGCAGCGCCTTGTTCTCCGTGCCCACGTCCAGCATGACCGGGATGCAGTGGGTGGGGTGGATGCCCGCGCAGGCGGTGTACAGGGCGAGCTTGCCGATGGGGATGCCCATGCCGTCGGCGCCCAGGTCGCCCAGGCCGAGGATGCGCTCGCCGTCGGTGACCACGATGATGCGCGCCTCCGGGTGCGGCCAGTTCTCCAGCAGCTGGCGGACCCGGCCCCGGTCATCGATGGAGACGTACAGCCCGCGGGACTGACGGAAGATGTGCTGGAACTCCTGGCAGGCCTTGCCCACGGTGGGCGTGTAGATGAGCGGCATCATCTCCTCGATGTTGTTCATCACCACGCGGTAGAACAGGGTCTCGTTGCGGTCCTGCAGCGCCACCAGGTAGAGATAACGCTCGAGGTCGGTGGTCTTGGCGCGGACGTTCTCGAGCACGCGCAGCTCCTGCTCGGCCATGGGATGGACCCGGGGCGGCAGCAGGCCGCGCAGCTTCAGGTAATCGCGTTCCGCCTCGGTGAAGGCGGTGCCCTTGTTGCGCACCGGGTCATGCAGGATCTTGACGCCGCGATGGAGTTCCGAAGGGGCCTTGTCGTCCATGGTTCACCGCCTCGCCGGGGTGTCATCACTGACGATAGGCCCATCCTGCGGCGGGCTGAATGCCGGATTTCACTTAGCGGGGCTGGTGCACCGGCACCTTCTCCACCTGCCGCAGCGCCAGTTCGTAGTCGCGCTGCAGGCGCGGATTGTCCGGGTCGTTCTCCATGGCCATGCGGTAGTAGCGCAGCGCCGCTTCCCAGTTGCCGCGGTCGATGGAGATGACGGCGAAGCCCCACAGGGCGAGCGGGTTGTCCGGGTCCAGCGGCCAGGCCTGGTTGAAGCGGCGGATCGCCATCGTCTTGTCCCCGGAGTAGAAGACGTTCCAGGCGTTCTTCGCCGCGATCTCGGCGGCCTCGGCGACATCCGCCATGTCTCGCTGGAACACCTCCCACTGTGAGGTGCCGGACAGCGGGCCCAGGTCGATGCGCCGGCCGCCGCGCACCGCGTTGATGCCGGCGGCGTTCAGCTTCTCGATGACCTCCGCCTGGGAGCGGAACGAGACGGCCGTCCTCGTCTCCCGGCGGACCATGGTCGGGTGGACGGCAATGGTGGCGGTGTCCAGGGATTCAACGAACTCGGCCGTATGGGCGGCGTACGGCCGGTAGCCGGCCGTATCGAGCATCTCCCGCACGTCGTCGGCCGGCGCGCCGCTGGCGCCGAGCAACAGACCCACTGCCGCAAGGATACGGGGCAGGAGTGTCATGCGGCGGCCGGCGGCCATATCGGAATCAGCAGGTTGACTGGTTAACTACCAATCTCCTCCGATTCGGTGAAATTCCAATACGGGAAAACCGGTGTCGGCGCGGTCTGCCGCAGGGGCCTCGCACAACGGTGATGAAATAAAACCCGGCCTGCCACGGTCCCCTCGTGTATCGGGTAATCTGACGCCGGCCGGCAAGGGGGACGGATGCACTTCGAATTCACCGAACGACAGGCCGGGATCCGCGATCGTGCGCGGGCGTTCCTGGATACCCACTGCGACGCCGAACGCATGCAGGAACTCGCTCGCAGCGATGCCTTTCCGGCGGATCTCTGGGAGGCGCTCGCGGGCAGCGGCCTGCTGAAGGTGGCCCTGCCGAAGGCCGTGGGCGGCGACGAGGCCGGCCTCACCGGTGCGGCCATCGTCAGCGAGGTGCTGGCCCGGGCGAGCAGCACGCTGGTGAACATGTACCTGGTCAACACCGTGTTCGCCGGCGGCCTCATCATGATCGCCGGCAGCGACGAGCAGCGCGGGCGCCTGCTCCCCGCGCTGGCGCAGGGCCAGTGCCGGCTCGCGTTCGCGCTGACGGAGCCAGGCGCCGGCTCGGACGCGGCCTCCGTCGCCACCTCGGCCCGCCGGGACGGCGACCAGTGGATACTCGATGGCGAGAAGCGCTACACCACCGGCGCCCGGGACGCCGACTATGTCCTGGTGGTGACACGGACGGAGCCGCAGGCGAAGGCTTCACAGGCGATCAGCGTGTTCCTCGTGCCGACGGATGCGGAGGGCTTCGGGATCTCGCCGGTGGAGAAGATCACCGACAACGCCTATGCCTCCTGCGACCTGAAGCTGGACTCCGTGCGTGTCGGGCCGGAGGCGCTGCTGGGCGGTGAGGACGGACTGAACCGTGCCTGGTCGGCGCTGCGCATCACCGGGGGCATGGAACGGGCGTGCGTGGCGGCCAGTTCGCTGGGCCTCTGCAAGGCGGTGCTGGCGGATGCGGCCGCCCATGCCCGCGAGCGCGAGCAGTTCGGCCGGCCCATCGGCCAGTTCCAGGCCATCCAGCACCTGCTGGCCGAGATGGCCACCTCCATCGAGGCGCTGCAGTGGCTGACCTACGCCGGCGCCTGGAAGGCGGACCGGGGCGAAGATGCCGGCAAGGAGATCAGCATGGCGAAGAGCTTTGCGGCGGAGACCGTGAACCGGCTGGTGCTGGAGGGGCTGCGCATCCTGGGCGGCGAGGGCTTCCTCGCGGCGACGCCAATGGCGCGCTACCAGCGCGAAGCGCTGCTCAGCCTCTATGCGGGCGGCACGATCGAGATACAGAAGAACCTCATCGCGCGTTATCTGTAGTCTCGCGCACGCCCGTCTCACCGTAGAGTTCCAGGGTGGCACCATCCTCGAGCATCGCGAACCGCGCCGGCGTCCCGGTGGCAGGGTGCACGAAGGAGTACGTATGGGTCGCCACCATCCGGTACACGTCTCCGTTCGGGAACCGCAGATCCAGCGTAGCGTCCGTCGCGTCATGGAACACGGCAACCGCGGCGCCGCCGCTGAACCGGTAGGTGCCCTCGAGACGGGCCAGCACAGCGGGGTCCGGCGTGAAGCGCTCCATGACACGGGGCGTGAAGGCCGACCAGCCGTAAGTATCGGAGACCGAGCGCAGTATCTCCACGATGAGGTCGCTGCCGTGGTCGCCGTTGGTCAGCACCGCCGCGCCATCACCGGATTCGGGGTCTAACAGCATGTACGCCCGGTAGCCGGCATTGCCGCCGCCGTGAGCGACGAAGCCGTCCGACCGCAGAATCCAGCCGAAGGCATGACCGTCGAGGTGCTCGGTGAACATCTCCTGCGCGGCTGCGCGGGAAAAGAGTTCACCGCGGCCCTGGTATGCGTGGTGCAGGGTGAGCAGAAAACGCGCCAGATCGGCCGAGGTCGTCCAGAGTCCGGCGGCGGCCTGCTCCGGGTGCAGGCGCCAGCCGCCCTCCAGCGGCAGGCCCGCGGTTTCGTGCCCCCGCGCGGCATTGTTCCGGCGGGCGCTCGGCAGCGGCATGCTGAAGCTCGAATTCTCGAGGGCCAGCGGTGCGAGCACCCAGGCTCCCATGAGGCTGCCGAATTCCTCCCCCGTCAGGTCCTGGAGTGCCTGCTCGGTCAGCGTATAGCCGTGACCGGAATAGGCCAGCGCCGTGCCCGGCGGCGCGACGACGGCAAGGGGACGGGTGTTTGCGGGCGCGCTCCCCCGCAGTGTCTGTTGGTCGCTCGGCAGCTCCGTGCCCGGCTCATAGCCCTCGTAGCCGCCGGGCGTCAGGCCCGCCGTGTGATTGAGGGCATGCCGTAACGTGACAGGGTTGTCCGGTGTCTGGGCGCCGGCGGGAATGGTGAAGGAGGACAGATAGGTTCCGATATGGACATCGAGATCGAGCAGTCCGGCCTCACGCATGCGCATGACGGCGAACGCCGTCAGGGGCTTGGCCAGCGATCCGGCCTGAAACAGGGTATCGCCGCGGACCGGGGCAGTATGGCCTGCGGTGCGTACGCCCCAGGCTGCCGACCAGGCGATTTCGCCGTCGGCCAGAACGGTGAGACTGACGCCGGGAACGTTGTAGTGCGCCATGCGCCCGGGAAGACAGAACCGTAGCGCGGGTTCGCGGGCGAATACCACCAGGTCGCGCAGTCCGCACTCGACGGCCGCAGCGGAGTCGGCCGAGGGCGTCGACTCCGCGGCGGGCCGGGTAGCCTGTTGGCCGCAGCCGGCCAGCAGCAGGGCGGCGGCGAGGGCCGCGAGAAAGCGTGGCGGTCGGAGCCGCTTCATCCGACGAGCTGCAGCGCCAGTTGCATCAATTGACAGCCGTATCAACGGTCGCCCGCATCCTCGCGCAGCGGCACCACGAGCACCGGGCAGCGGGCGCTGCGCACGACCTCCTCGCTCACGCTACCGAGGGTCTTGCGATACAGCATGTCCCGGCCCTGGGAGCCGATGACGATCATCTCGGCGCCCCAGCGCTGGGCCTCGCGGACGAGGGTGGCGGCCGGCCGGCCGCGGATCAGCAGCGTCTCGCAGGCGATGCCGTCGCCGTCCAGCGCGGCGGCGCAGCGGTCCAGCAGTTCGCGCCGGTCCCGCAGCTCCTCCGGCACCGGCTCGGTGATGACCTTGCGCACGAGCTGCTGGCCGAAGACGTCCGGCTCGCGCGGCGCAACCTGGATGAGGAGCACCTCGGCCTGACGGCCCTCGGCGAGGCGGCGGGTGAATTCGGTGACCCGGTCGGCGTAGTCGGACCGGTCGATGGCGGCGATGATCTTCATGGGGTGTCCGTTGCCCGTGGCGGGGGAATTATAGCGCCACCACCTGCCCGCTTCCCACGTGGGCGAAGCGCCCCGGCGTGCAGGTGAGGATGATGATCTGGCACTCCCGGCCCGCGGCCGCGATGGCCGCGCCCATGGTCTCCAGCCGGGAGGGGTCCGAGAAGCCGAGGGCGTCGTCGATGATGAGCGGCACGCCGCCCTGCTCCGCCACGATGCGGGCGGCGGCCAGCCGGGTCAGGATGCCGAGCTGCTCGCGGGCGCCGATGCTCAGCGACTCGAACGGCAGCGTGGCGCCGTCCAGCGTGCGGGACTCGAGCTTCCAGTCCTCGCCGATGGCCACCTCGAAGCTCTGGCCGAACACGATGCGGCCCAGGCGCTCGACGGCGGCTTTCAGCGGCGCCACGTAGGCCTGGCGGGCGGCGTCGCGGTGCCTGTTCAGCGTGAGCCAGAGGCGCTCGGCCGCGGCGGCGCGGCGGCGCGTGGCGGCCAGTTCGGCGCCGGTATGCTCCACCCTGCGTTCGGCAGCCTCCAGGGCCTCGTGGCGGCCGTCGGCCTGGGCGCGTTCGAGGCGGTCGTGCAGCACCGCCAGTTGCTGCTCGGCGCCGGCCAGGTCGCGTTCGGCCCGGGTGAGTGCGTCGCGCGCGTTGGTGTAGAGGGCCTCGACGGATTCCGGGTCCAGCTCGTCGAGGCGGCCGCGGAGCCCGGCGGCGGCGGTTTCCAGCTTCTCCAGGCGGGCGGAAGCATCGCGTACTTTCGCATCCAGCGCCTCTTCCGGGGCCTCCTCGCGGGCGGCGGCGAGGCGCTGCTGCTTGTCTCTCAGCGTGGCTTCCCGGCCGATGAGCGCTTCGCGCGCCTCGCGCAGGGCCGCGTCCGCCTCGGCGTGTTCCCCGCGGATATCGGTCTCGCGTTGCCGCGCCGCCTCGTAGTCCGACTCGGCGTCCCGCAGTGCCTTCTCGGCACTCGTCAGCGCTTCCCGGGCGGTCATGGTGTCTTCGGGCAGCCCTTCGTCGCCGCCGCGCTTCTCCAGATACTCGTCGCAACGGCGCCGGAGCGAGCGCACGGCCTCGCCGATCTCCTCGGCGCTGTCGCCCGCCAGTATCTCGGCGGCGCGGGCCCGCAGCCGCTTCGTCTCGGCTTCGGCATTGCGGCGGGTCTCGTTCTGCTC
The DNA here is from genome assembly GCA_964428605.1 of uncultured Woeseiaceae bacterium. Classification (GTDB taxonomy): domain Bacteria; phylum Pseudomonadota; class Gammaproteobacteria; order Steroidobacterales; family Woeseiaceae; genus Lentisalinibacter. The sequence goes on along the minus strand of CAYRZI010000093.1, from coordinate 2,384 downwards.
GATGGCCTCGGCGAGGCTCGCGACCCGGTAGCGCTCAAGCGCGCTCGCGAGCGCGGTCTCGGCCTCCTGCAGGTCCGCCTCCAGCTCGGCGGCGGTGCGCGGCGGCGCGATGCGCACGGAGGCGACGCCGGGGAAGCGGATCTCGAGGCCGGAGGCGACATAGCGCTTCTCCGTGTCGCCCTCGACCAGGCGCACGTCCTCGTCCTCGATGGTGAAGTCCAGCGACTGCTCGGCGGTGACGGTGACCGCAGTCGCGGCGAGGTCGCGCTTGCTCCTGGCCTTGTCGAGTTCGTGGCTCGCGTTGCGGATGGCCTCCAGGCCGGCGTCGTCGATGGCGATGTCGTTCAGCGTCTTCGAGTCCCGCTTCAGCTGTGCCGAGACGGCGGCGTGATCCTGCAGGCGCTTCTCGTTGTTGGTGAGGCGGTTGCGCTCCTCCAGGTAGGCGAGATCGCGGTGGATCGCCTCCACCCGTTCGAGGGCGGCGTTGCGGTGTTTGCGCTTGTCTTCGGCGACGCGATGGGCGGAGTCCACTTTCTTCGCGAGTTCTGTAGCACGGTCGGCGAGGGGCTGCTGCCTCTGTTTCTGCTCGGCCAGGGTCTTTTCGTCCGTGGCTATGGCGTCGGCGAGTGACTTACGCTCTTCGCGTGCCTTGCTGGCCGCGCTCGCCTCCGCGGCGACGCCGGCGAGGCGCGTCTCGGCGAGCTCGAGTTCCTGGCGGAGTTCCGCGACGCTCTGCCACGAGCGCTCGTGCTCGGCCAGCTTCGCCCGGAGGTCGGGCAGGACCTCGCGCCGGCGGCGCACGTCGGCCTGCAGGCGGTCGTGTTCGGCGGCGTCGCGTTCCACTTCGGCCAGCGCGGCCGCGGCGGTTTCGCGGGCGGCGACCGCGGCGTCATGGTCCTGCTCCAGCCGGGCGAACTTCGGCTTGCCGGTCTTCAGCGTGTAGTACCGCTCGTACTCGGCGCGGGCGGCATCGTAGAGGTCCATGTCCTCGACGCCGGCGGCGGCGTGGCCGGCGGCCTCGTCCAGGGCGCCGGACAGGCCCTCGGAGTCGCGGAGGTCGGCGGGCGCCAGGCTCGCGCCCTGCTCGGTGAGCAGCGCCTCCCACAGGGCGAGGTCCACGGTCTCGTTCAGGATGGCCTCGGCGCGCTCGTGGGCCTCGCGGCCGGTGACCTGCTCGGCGCGGGGCGCGCTGATGTCCAGCGTGGTCTGCGGCGATTTGTTGTAGGTCTTGGAATAGACGAAGCGGTAATCGCCGGTCTCGATCTCGGCGGTCGCCGTGCTGCCGACGTCGCGGCCCACCGGCATCACCGCCCGGATGGCCTGCTTCTTCGAGGAGTCGAGCTCGCGAATGAGCGTGAGCAGCGCCTCCACCAGCGTGGATTTACCGGCCTCGTTGGGGCCTTCAACAATCGTGACGCCGTCGTCGAAACGCACGTTGCAGGCGTCGATGCCGCGCCAGTTCTCGAGGGCGAGGCGGCGGAGGCGCATCAGGGGCGAGTCGCGTGAGGGGACATGGAGATGAGTTTAGCAATATGCGCCGCATCGTCTTGTAGGAGGGGCTTTAGCCCCGATTGATTAAGGGATCGGGGCTAAAGCCCCTCCTACCAGGCCCTCCTACCAGGCCCTCCTACCAGGGCCTCCTGCCCGTTTATTGACGCGGTAACCACTTTTGGCCGTTGCTCCCATTTTGGGAACATGGTAATTTCTATCGATGAGGGTGATCGCAAAACGGACTTTGCGTGACTTCTGGAAGGAGCACCCTGAAGCAGAGCAACCACTCAAGGCGTGGCTGCAGGAGGCAAGACAGGGTGACTGGCGCAGCCCTCATGATGTTGCGGCGAGCTACCGCACGGCGAGCATCGTGGGTCGTGACCGGATCATCTTCCGTGTCGCAGGGAACCGGTACCGGCTCGTCGTTCGCTGCGCGTGGAGCTACGGCATCGTCTACATCCGCTTCGTCGGCACTCACGCCGACTATGACCGGATAGACGTCGAGACAGTGTGATGGATATACGGCCGATCAAGACAGAACAGGATTACGAGCAAGCGCTGGAGCGGGTGGAATCGCTGTTCGACGCCCGGCCGGATACGCCCGAAGGCGATGAACTGGACGTACTCGTGACGCTGATCGAGGCGTGGGAGGACCGGCATCTGGCTATCGAGGCGCCGGACCCGGTCGAGGCCATACGCTTTCGCATGGAGCAGATGGGCCTGCAGCCGAAGGACCTCGAGCCTTACATCGGCGGGCGTGGCCGCGTGTCGGAGGTCCTCAACCGCAAACGCGGCCTGTCGCTGCGGATGATCCGGAATCTGCACGAAGGGCTGGGCCTGCCGTACGAGAGCCTCATCCCGGCGTAAAGACGTTTCCGCGGAAACGTCGGCGG
>CAYRZI010000092.1:0-11380 GCA_964428605.1 uncultured Woeseiaceae bacterium | reverse complement strand
AGGAGGAGGTGAACCGGCTGCGCAACCGCGGCGAGGGCGGCCTCTACGGCCTGCTGCGGCGGTGCGCGCTGGCGGTGCTCACCTCCGGTTCCATGACCGACGATACCCGGGCACTGCTGGCCCGCTATCGGGACTTCGAGGTGGGCATCATCCAGCAGGATCGCGGTGTGCGCCTCGCGCTGCGCAACGCGCCGGATTCCGCCTTCGTGGATGGCCGCATGATCCGGGGCATCCGGGAACTGCTGTTCTCGGTGCTGCGCGACGTGGTGTTCGTGGACAACGAGCTGCGCGAGGGCGGGCAGTTCGATCTCGCCCGCTCGGACTCCGTCACCAACGCCGTCTTCCACGTGCTGCGCAACGCCCGCATCGTACGGGCGCCCGCCGACACGAACGTGATCGTGTGCTGGGGCGGCCACGCCATCAGCCGGGAGGAATACGACTACACCAAGACCGTGGGTTACGAACTGGGCCTGCGCGGCCTGCAGGTATGCACCGGCTGCGGCCCCGGCGCGATGAAGGGGCCGATGAAGGGTGCGACCATCGGCCACTCCAAGCAGCGCATCCGCGACGGCCGCTACATCGGCATCACGGAGCCGGGCATCATCGCCGCCGAGTCGCCGAACCCCATCGTCAACGAGCTGGTGATCATGCCGGACATGGAGAAGCGGCTCGAGGCGTTCGTGCGCGTCGGCCACGGTTTCGTGGTGTTCCCCGGCGGCGTGGGCACGGCGGAGGAGATCCTGTTCATCCTGGGGGTGTTGCTGCACCCGGACAACGCGGACATGCCGTTCCCGCTGGTCTTCACCGGCCCTGCCGGCAGCGAGGACTATTTCCGCCGCATCGACGAGTTCGTCTCCGCCACGCTCGGCGAGGCGGCCCGGGCGCGCTACCGCATCGTCATCGACGATCCGGTGGCGGTGGCCCACACGATCCAGGCCGGCCTCACCGACGTGCGCGACTTCCGCCAGCGCCACAGCGACGCCTACTACTACAACTGGCGGTTGAAGATCGATCGCGACTTCCAGGTGCCGTTCCGTGCGACCCACGAAGCCATGGCCTCCCTCGCGCTGCATCCGCGCCAGTCGCCCCACGAGCTGGCTGTCAACCTGCGCCGGGCCTTCTCGGGCATCGTTTCCGGCAACGTGCGGGACGATACGATTCGCCTGATAGAGGAGCGGGGCCCGTTCCGCATCGAGGCTTCCGGGCAGATCATGCCGCTGCTGGACGAGTTGCTGCGGGCCTTCGTTGCCCAGGGAAGGATGAAGCTGTCCGGCAGCTACAGCCCCTGTTACGAGGTGGTCACCTGAGCCGCAACGCGCCGCCGGCTGCTTTTTCCCTAATCCTTCGGCTTAAGTCAAAAACCCCCGGCCGGCGCGGCCTGCGGCCGTCCATTAGGTCAAATCGTGCGCCTGAAGCTACTGATTTGACTGCCTTTTTAACGCTAACCACTGTGATGCAGTTCCTGGCTCCGACACACCCTCCGGCGTAAGGTTCGCCCATCTGCTGGGAGTGGGATCAGCCATGCCTGACGACAAGGACATCCGCTGGACTGCGGGCCCCGACGAAGACGCCGAGCACGACGAGGCGGCGTCCGGGGCCGACCGTAACGAGGGCCGTGACGGCGAATCCTGGGATGCCTATCGCAAGTGGCTCTCCCGGCGGGGCGAGCGCCCGCGGGGCCGGGGCGCCCTCGACCCTTCACTGTATACCTGGAAGGGCTACCGCAACTGGGCGGAAGAGGTGAAGAGGAACTGGAGCGATCGTCACGGCACCGACCGCGAGGATTCCTGACGCCCGTCGCGGCGCCGTGCCCCACCGACAGAACAACACCCTACCTTTCCCGATCTGCGATCTCGACAACTATGGCCAAACCGAAACCGGGCGCCGAAGATCAACTGGCGCTGTTCAAGACCGAGGCAACCCGCGAGCGCTGGCGGTGGGTGCACGAAGCCATCGCCTACGCCAAGGAGGCGAACCGTACGGCGATGCAGATGGCCGAGGAGCCCCCCCGGGATTCCCGCCCCGCCCTGCGCCGGGTGCGTTAGCGCCGCCACGGGCCGCAGCGCGGTCGTCGCATTTTATGGTGGATTTCACACTACTGACGCGAAGAAGGCGTTAGAATCAACTGATTGTCGGAGGATTCGGCGGAAGGCGACATGGAACGGCTGCTGCAGTACATGGATGACATGGACGATTTCGTCTGGTCGCTGCCGCTGCTCTGGGAGCAGGTCCGCCGCATGCTCGCGCGCCTGGTGGCGCTGCTGGCGGGCGCCCTGATCGGTGTCGCCCTCGCCCTTGCCGCCTCCGTCCTGCCGCTGGTCGCCGGCGCCCTGCTGCTGGCCGGCCTGGTAGCCGCCGTCGTCTGGCTGGCACGCCAGCCCGTGGCCCGCTGGACCGCGCGCCACACCTGAGCCACGCCCGCTCCCGCGGGTTGAAAACAGCCCCGGCGTCCCCACACCTCGACCTGCCCGCGCGACGGTAGCGCGCCGCCGCGCGCCGGCATGCGGCAATTGACGGTCCATCCAGGGGAGAGAGCGACATGGCAGAGACCACGGCCCGGGAGACGCTGGGTTTCCAGGCGGAGGTGAAGCAGCTGCTTCACCTGATGATCCACTCGCTGTACAGCAACCGGGAGATCTTCCTCAGGGAACTCATCTCCAATGCTTCCGATGCGGCGGACAAGCTGCGCTTCGAGGCGCTGGCCGACCCCGCGCTCATGGAAGAGGAATCCGAGCTCAGGATCGACGTGGATTTCGATGCCGGGGCCGGCACGGTGTCGGTCAGCGACAACGGCATCGGCATGAACCGGGACGAGGTGATCGCCAATCTCGGCACCATCGCGAAGTCCGGCACGGCGGAGTTCCTGCAGTCGCTGACCGGCGATACGCGCAAGGACTCGCGCCTCATCGGCCAGTTCGGCGTGGGCTTCTATTCCTCGTTCATCGTCGCCGACCGGGTGGAGGTGTTCACCCGGCGCGCCGGGCAGCCGGCGGACACGGGCATCCACTGGGAATCCGACGGTCAGGGTGAATTCCGCATCGGCTCCCTGGAACGGCCGGAGCGGGGCACCCGGGTGGTGCTGCACCTGCGCGAGGATGCAAGGGAGTTCGCCGCGGCCGAGCGGCTTCGCTATCTCATCCGCCGCTACTCCGATCACATCGCCTTTCCGGTCACCATGCCTGCAGGCGAGGACGGCGACGAGCGGGAGACGGTGAATGCGGCCACGGCGCTGTGGACCCGTCCGCGGGCGGAGATCGGCGACGAGGAATACCGCGAGTTCTACAAGCATCTCACCCACGATCCGACGGATCCGCTGGCCTGGGTGCACAACCACGTGGAGGGCAGGCGCCAGTACACGAGCCTGCTCTACATCCCCGGCCGCGCGCCGTTCGATCTCTGGAACCGGGAGTCGCCGCGGGGGCTGAAGCTCTACGTGCAGCGGGTCTTCATCATGGACGATGCCGAGCAGTTCCTGCCGCTGTACCTGCGCTTCGTCCGCGGCGTGATCGACACGGCCGACCTGCCGCTGAACGTGTCCCGGGAGCTGCTGCAGTCGCACCCCACCCTCGAGGCGCTGCGTAGCGCGCTGACCCGGCGTGCGCTGGAATTGCTGGAGAAGACGGCCGCGGAAGATCCGGACACCTATCAGAAGATCTGGGACGAGTTCGGCGATGTGCTGAAGGAGGGCATCGGTGAAGATCCGGCCAATGCCGAGCGCGTGGCCGCGCTGCTCCGCTTCGTCACTACCCGCAGCGAGGGCGCTGCCCGGGACCAGTCGCTGGACGACTACCTCGGCCGCATGCAGACGGACCAGGACGCCATCTACTACCTGGTGGCGGACAGCCTGGAGAAGGCGCGCTCGGCGCCCCAGCTGGAGGTGTTCCGGGACCGGGGCATCGAGGTGCTGTTGCTGCACGACCGCCTGGACGAATGGATGATCGGTCAGCTGCCCGAGTACAAGGGTACGAAGCTGAGCGACGTCGCGAGAGGCGGGGCGGAACTGCCGGGCGGCGAGAGCGGTCCGGAACAGGAGGCGCTGGACGAGGAGCAGAAGCCGCTCCTGAAGAAGTTGCGCCGCCTGCTGAAGGACCAGGTGGAGACGGTGCGCGTGAGCCGCCGGCTGGTGGATTCCCCCGCCTGCCTGGTGCTCTCCGAGCACGACGTCGGCCGCCAGATGCGCCAGCTGCTGGAGGCGGCCGGGCAGAAGCTGCCGGAGACGAAGCCCATCTTCGAGATCAACCCTTCCCATCCGCTGGTGCAGCGGCTGTCCGCCGAGAGCGCCGAGCGCCGTTTCGAGGATCTGGCGAAGGTGCTGCTCGATCAGGCCCGGCTGGCCGAGGGGGGCTCGCTCGAGGACCCGGGCGCCTACGTGCGCCGCATGAACCGGCTGCTGCTGGAACTCGCCGGTGACGCGGAGCAATGAGGCCGGGCCGACGCGCTAGAATCGGCAACCGGCAATCGATACCCGCGCAAGGTGCGGGCTGACGGAGGATATGAGAGGCGATGACGGACGAGACCACAGAGCAACTGCGCGCGCGCCTCGGCGAGGATGCGTACCGGGTGACCCAGCAGAAAGGCACGGAGCCGCCGTTCTCGGGCCGGTACGTGGATCAGAAGGCGGACGGTACCTATGCCTGCGTCGTCTGCGGCGCGGCGCTGTTCAGCTCCGAGCACAAGTACGACTCCGGCTCCGGCTGGCCTAGCTTCTGGCTGCCGCTGGCCGGCGACCGCGTGCGCACCGAGCGCGACACCAGCCACGGTATGATCCGCGACGAGGTCCTGTGCGCGTCCTGCGGCGCTCATCTCGGCCACGTCTTCCCGGACGGACCCGAGCCCACCGGCATGCGCTTCTGCATCAACTCCTGCGCGCTGTCCTTCGACGGGGAAGGCCCGGAGAGCGGCTGAGCCGTGCTGCGCTTCGTCGGTTCCTTCCTGGCCGCCTCCGTGGTGGTGGCCGCCATGCTGGTGGTCGCCGTCGAGCTCTGGGGCGGCTTCGAGCGCGCCACCGGCGAGGAGGAGATACCGGTCGAGGCGCATCCGCTGGACCTGCTCGTGGGCTACGACAGCCTCGACGTGGCCGAGCTGCTGGGCGAGCCGCGCCGCGCCATGCCCGAGCTGGAAGCGCCGCCGCCGATGCTGCAGACGGTGCCGCCGCCAACGGCGCCCGCGCGCGAGGTGCGGGGTTTCGTGCAGGTGGAAGTGGAGGTGGACGCCCGCGGCCGGCCCGTCGACGCCCGGGTGCTGGAGGCCGCGCCGGCCGGTGTCTACGAGGACCAGGCACTGGCCGAAGTGCTGGCTGAGCGCTACCCGCCGGGAGAGCCCGGCACCCGGATACGGATCGTGGACTTCCGCGGCCGCCCGGATGCCGTGCCCTGAACCGGCGGCGGGCCGCCCTCAGCCGACGTCCGGGTTCAGCGTGTAGGTTCCCACCAGCCGCGACTCGGCGAGGATGTGGCCCTCGAGTGCCGCCATCACGTCCTGACCGGTGAACTTGCCTTCGACCGGCACCCGTTCCAGGTCGGTGGCATACAGCACGAAGTGATAGTGGTGGAGGAGTTCGTCGTTCCACGGCGGGCAGGGGCCGTCGTAGCCGAAATACTCGCCCGCCATCTCCGGGTTGCCGGCCATGAAGCTCGTGTAGTCGTTCAGTCCCTGGCGGGCGCCGTCCGGCCCGGCCGGCTCCTTCTTGCCTTGCGGCGTCACGCCGTCGGAGCACGAGGCTGCGGGTATGCCGGCGATGCTGGTGGGGATGTCCACCATCACCCAGTGATAGAAGTCCACCCGGGGGAGGTCGGCGGGGATGGTGCGTCCTTCCTGGTTCACGTCGTCGGCCTTGCTCGGCACGTCCACGTCGACGCAGAGCAGTACCAGCGAACGGGTGCCTTCGGGCAGATTCGCCCAGGTGAAGTCCGGGTTGCGGTTCGCACCCAGGGTCATGTGTCCCTCGTCGGCCGGGTTGCCGAAGCAGAACTCGTCGGGGATGCGCTCGCCGTCCCGGAAAGCCGTCGTCGTCAGGTTCATGTTTCCGTCCTCCCTGTCCAGGATGTTTCACCGGCGTCGGGCCGGTACTCTGAGATCAGTCTGCGGGCCTGCTCCACCCAGTGGTCCCGCTCGACGCGGTCCGGAAAGTCCTTCAGGGCCGCCTGCACCCGCTCTACGTCGTCCGGGCCGAATTCGGCGATCTGCTGCAGCCGGTGGATGCCCAGGTCGTTCAGCAGCCGCTCCAGCACCGGGCCGATGCCGCGGATGCGCTTGAGGTCGTCCCGCCGCGGCGTCCGCCGTGCGCTCCCGCCGTCGCGGGTGGCCGGCGGGTCGGTCAGCGGCAGGATACGGGTGCGCAGGGTGTCCTCCAGTTCCCGGGCGCGCGCCCGCTCGAGGTCCAGCGCCTGGTGCGCCGCCGTGGCCTCGCGCGCCTTTTCCCGGAAGCGGTAGACCAGGGGCGGCAGCCGCTCCTGCCAGCTGTCCAGTTCGCGGCTGAGCCGGAATATCTTCTCGTCCTTCGCCCGGGAGCCGGCCATGAGTTCGCGGCTGCGCGCCAGCAGGCGCTGCAGCTGGACGTGCAGCTCGTCGCGCCTGCGGTTGGTCTCGGCCAGCGCCGCCCGGCAGCGGGCGAGGGCGGCGGAGGCCTTCTCCGCCGTGGCGGCCGCGCCGCGCACCTCCCGCTCGGCGGCGGCGAGTCGGCGGCGCGCGTCCCGGTCGGCCTCGCGGGCCGCATCCAGGCGCTCGGCCAGGCTGCGTATCTGCCGGCGCAGTCGTTCCTTGCCGAGCTGCTCGGCCTCCAGCTTCTCCTGCCAGGTGGCGGCGATGGTGAGGCGCTGGCGGCGGTGACGCTCCGCGTGCAGGTACCACCCCAGCAGACCGCCGGCCAGCGCCGAGAGCAGCACCAGGCCGATGATCAGGAGGGGCGGACCGGGCATGCTCTGGTTGCTCCTGCCTGCGCCGCGTCACGACGCCTTGCGCAGGCGGTCCAGGTCGGCGAGCACCTCGCCGATGCGTGCCACCGCCCACTCGAGCTCGTTTCTCGCGATGGATAGCGGTGGTGCCAGCCGCACCACGGTCTCGTGGGTCTCCTTGCTGAGCAGACCCTTGTGCATGAGGCGTTCGACCACGTCCCGGGCGCTGCCCTTGGCCGGGTCGATCTCCAGGCCCACGAACAGGCCCTTGCCGCGGACCTCTTTCACCAGCGGACTGTCGATACGGCGCAGCGCCTCCAGCAGGAAGGCGCCCATGGTCTCGCTGCGTGCGGGCAGGTCCTCGTCGACGATGATGTTCAGGGCCTCCAGCGCTACGGCGGCGGCCAGCGGGTTGCCGCCGAAGGTGCTGCCGTGGTCGCCCGGCCGGAACACGTCCATGACATCGCGGCGGGCGAGGAACATGGAAACCGGCAGGATACCGCCGCCCAGGGCCTTGCCGAGTATCAGCCCATCCGGGACCACACCGTCATGCTCCGAGGCCAGGAAACGCCCGGTACGGCCCAGTCCGGTCTGGATCTCGTCGCAGATCAGCAGCACGTTGTGGCGCCGGCAGATCTCCCGGCAGGCGGCCAGGTAGCCGGGCGGCGGGATGACGATGCCGCCCTCGCCCTGCATCGGCTCCACCAGGAAGGCGGCCGTGTTCGACGTGATGGAGGCCTCCAGTGCCTCGGCGTCGCCGAAGTCGACGAGCCGGAAGCCGGGCGGGAAGGGCCCGAAGCCTTCCCGGTATGATTCGTCGTCGGACATGCCGACGATGGTGATGGTGCGGCCGTGGAAGTTGTTGCGGCAGACGATGATCTCGGCCTTGTCGCGCTCCACGCCCTTGACCGTGTAGGCCCACTTGCGCGCCGCCTTCAGCGCGGTCTCCACCGCTTCGGCGCCCGTGTTCATCGGCAGCGCCCGGTCCTGACCCGTGAGTTCGCAGACGCGCTGCAGGAACGGGCCCAGTCTGTCGGTGTGAAACGCCCGGGAGACGATGCTGAGTTCGCCGGCCTGGCGGGCGAGGGTCTGTACCAGACGGGGATGGGCGTGACCGTGACTCACCGCGGAATACGCGCTCATCATGTCGAGATACCGGCGGCCCTCGTCGTCCCAGACGTAGACGCCCTCGCCGCGGCTGAGCACCACCGGCAGCGGGTGATAGTTCTGCGCACAGTAGGTGTTCTCGAGTTCGATCCGCTGATTGGACACTGTGGAACTCCATCCCGCGGCCGGGTCTGCCGACCGCCGGGGTTTCAATCTGTAAATATTTAATTTTAGGGTATTTAGGGGACGGACGGCCAGAATGCCGCCGGCGGCTGGCGCCGCAGGCGGGGCAGCGCCCCGTTGTTGCGGGCGGCAGGCGCGGCCGTTACCGTACGCCGCTGTTCCGTGACGAGCATCCCCGATGCCTGAAGATCAGATCGTCCTCGTCATCGTCGGCGTCGTTGCGCTTGGCGTGGCAGCCCAGTGGGTCGCATGGCGCCTGCGCCTGCCGGCGATCGTGCTGCTGGCCGGATCCGGGCTGATCGTGGGGCCCGGTCTCGGCTGGATCAATCCGAGCGAGGAACTCGGCGACCTGCTGCGTCCCGTCATCAGCCTGTGCGTGGCCGTCATCCTGTTCGAGGGCGGCCTGAGCCTGCGTCTGCTCGAGCTGAAGGAGGCGGCCCGCGGCGTACAGCGCCTGGTCTATCTCGGCGCGCCCCTGGGCTGGGCGGCGGCTACGCTCTGCGCCCACTATATCGGCGGCCTGGACTGGGCGGTGTCGCTGGTATTCGGCGCCATCATGGTGGTGACCGGGCCCACGGTGATCATGCCGCTGCTGCGCCAGAGTGCGCTGAACCGCCGCACGGCCTCGTATCTGAAGTGGGAAGGCATCGTGAACGATCCCATCGGCGCGCTGCTCGCGGTGCTGGTATTCCAGTTCCTCGTCTTCCGCGGCGAGGGCCCCGGCTGGACCGAGGTGCTGCAGGGTGTCGGCCTCGCCATCACCTCCGGGCTCGTGTTCGGCGGTCTCGGCGGCTGGCTGACGGGACGGGCGTTCCGCGCCGGCCTTGTACCGGAGTATCTGAAGAGCCCGGTGATGCTGGGACTCGTGCTGGTCGTCTACGAGGCCTCCAACCTGATGCAGCACGAAGCCGGGCTGCTTGCGGTGACCATCATGGGCATCGTCGTCGCCAATATGAACCTGCCGGGCATCGGCGACATGAAACGCTTCAAGGAATACATCACCATCATGCTGGTTTCGGTGGTGTTCGTCCTGCTGACCGCGGACCTGAACGTCGAGTCCCTCACCTCCATCGGCTGGCGCGGCGCGGCACTCATCGCGGCCATCATGGTCATCGCCCGCCCTGTCGCGATCATGCTCGCCACGATGGGGGCGAACATGGAGTTCCGCGAGCGGCTGCTGCTGTCGTGGATCGCTCCGCGGGGTATCGTCGCCGCCGCCACCGCCGGTGTCATGGGACCGCGGCTCGTGGATGCCGGCTACGACGCGGACGTGCTGCTGCCGCTGGTGTTCGCCGTCATATTCGCCACCGTGTTCGCCCACGGCCTGTCGCTGAACTGGCTGGCGGGCCGGCTCGGACTGTCCTCGCGCCATCGCGACAGCGTGGTGATCGTCGGCGCCTCGCCCTGGACCATCGAGCTGGCGCGCACGCTGCAGGAGCTGAAGGTCAACGTGCTGGTCGCGGACTCCTCCTGGCACAACCTGCGTGCGGCCCGGCTGGCCGGGGTGCCGGTGTTCTACGGCGACATCCTGTCGGAGTTCGCCGAAGAGTCGGTGGAGCTCGCGCACGTCCGGTCCGTGCTGGCGGCCACCAGCAACGACGCCTACAACGCGCTCGTCTGCACCCAGATCGCGCCGGAGGTGGGCCAGCGCCACGTCTTCCAGCTGCCCATGGGCGCCGAGACCGAGGACGATCCCAAGTCGATAGCGCGACCGCGTCGCGGCAACGTTGCCTTCGACAAGGAGGCGGTGTTCGAGCGGCTCTGGCGGCTGTACGTGCGCGGCTGGGCGTTCTACAAGACGAAGCTGTCGGAGAACTACAGCTACAGCGACTTTTTGAGCGAACGGCCGGACGATGCCATGCAGGTCATACTGATGCGTCCGGACGGTGCAGTGGACCTGTTCTCCGTCCAGCACGAACTGGAGCCGAAGCCGGGCGATACCATCGTCTACTTCGCGCCGGGCAAGCCGAAGACCGCGAACGCAGAAGGAGGCGCGGATGCGCAGGCCGCCCCGGCGTGAGGAGGCGCTGATCCCGGGTCCCGCGGGCGACCTGGAGGCGGTGGTGGAACTGCCGGCCGAGGGTGGGACGGCCGGTTTCGGCGTCGCCTGTCATCCCCATCCCCTGCACGGCGGCAGCAAGCACAACAAGGTGGTGCACACGCTGTGCCGCGTGTTCAACGAGCGCGGCCTCGCCGCGATCCGCTTCAACTTCCGAGGAGTCGGTGCCAGCGGCGGCAGCTATGCCGATGGCGTAGGCGAGGTGGATGATGCGCTGGCGGTGCTGGAATGGGGCCACCGGCGTTACGACGGCGAGGCCTGGCTGGCGGGATTCTCCTTCGGCGCGGCGGTGGCGCTGCATACCGCGGCGCGGCAGACGCCGGCACGGCTCATCACCGTGGCGCCACCGGTGGGACGGCTGCCGGTCGCCACCGAGCGCCAGCCGGCCTGCCCCTGGATCATCGTCCAGGGCGAGGAAGACGAACTCGTGGATGCCGATGCCGTGGTGGCCTGGGTGAACGAGCTGGCACCGGGGCCGGAACTCCTGCTCCTGCCGGAGGTCGACCACTTTTTCCACGGCAAGCTCACACTCCTGCGCGAGCGGCTGCTCGGGTTGCTCGGCGGTGGGGAGAAAGACGCGGACTGAACATGCTCGACCGGCTGGCACGAAAACTGGAGTCCCTGCTGGACGCCTCGGAGGAAGGCGCCTCGGCCGAGGACGAGGAACACGCCATACGGCTGGCGGCTGCGGCGCTGCTGGTGGAGGTGGCTCGTGCCGACTTCGATTTCGATACCGAGGAGGCTCTCGCGCTGGAGGAGTTGCTGCGCCGCGAGTACGAACTCACGGAGGAGGAGGCGGCGCTGCTGCGCGAGGAAGCCAGCGAGCGGGTCGAGCACTCGGTGTCGCTGTTCGAGTTCACCCGCACGCTGCACGAGCGGCTGGACGAGCGTCGCAAGTCGGAACTCATGGGTCGGCTCTGGGCCGTGGCGTTCGCCGACGGGCGCCTGGACAAGTACGAGGACGCCATGGTCCACAAGATCGGCGAACTGCTCTACGTGCCTCGTTCCGAGGTCATACGCCGCAAGCTGCTGGCGCGTCCCGAAGAAAAATAGGAAGCGCCTGACGAAAAAAGCCGGGCGTCTCAGGGTGTGTCAAAACCCCTGACAAAGAGGCGCAGGCGATAGAAAATACCCGTCA
>CAYRZI010000091.1:0-11512 GCA_964428605.1 uncultured Woeseiaceae bacterium | reverse complement strand
CTGGCCGCGTTCCTGGACCAGGAACTCGAGGGCGAGGCCGTGGACTGGCTGGACGCCCGCCGCGCGCTCACGGTCCATCAGACCGAACTCGGGCCGAGCGTGCTCTGGGACCAGTCCCGGCGACGCACCGCCGCGGCGCTCGGCGACGCCTCCCCGGACGTGCTGGTGATCACCGGCTTCATCGCCGAGGACGAGCAGGGCCTGCAGACGACGCTGGGGCGGAACGGCAGCGACTATTCGGCCGCCATCTTCGCGGTGCTGCTGGATGCCGACGAGCTCGGCATCTGGACGGACGTGGACGGCGTCATGAGCGGCGATCCCAGCCGGGTGCCCGAGGCGAAGGTGATCGACACCCTGTCCTATAACGAGGCCATGGAACTCGCCTATTTCGGCGCGAAGGTCATCCATCCCCAGACCATGGGGCCGGCGGTGGCCAACCAGATCCCCATCCTGATCCGCAATACCTTCGCGCCGGAGCATCCGGGCACTCGAGTGGTGGCGGCCACCGGCGGCGAGGACAACATCAAGGGCATCACGGCCATCGACGGCGTGGCGCTGGTGAACGTGGAGGGCGCCGGCATGATCGGCGTGCCCGGCACCGCCGACCGGATCTTCGGCGCGCTGCGCGAGGCGGACGTCTCGGTCATCCTCATCTCCCAGGCGAGCTCGGAGCACTCCATCTGCTTCGCGGTGCCGGAACTGCTGGCCGGGACGGCGCAGGAGGTGGTCTCGGAGGCCTTCGCCGAGGAACTGGAGAGCGGTCAGATCCAGCGGGTGGAGGTGACGCCGGCCTGCAGTATCCTCGCCGTCGTGGGCGACGGCATGTCCGGGACGCCGGGTGTCGCCGGGCGTTTCCTGAGCACGCTCGGCCGTGCCGGCATCAACGTGAGCGCCATCGCCCAGGGTTCCTCGGAACGCAACATCTCGGCGGTGGTGCGGCGGGAGGACTCGACGCGGGCACTCCGGGCCGTGCACTCCGGCTTCTACCTGTCGGCCAAGACCATCTCCATCGGCATCATCGGCCCGGGCATGGTGGGCTCCACGCTGCTGGCACAGATCGCGGAGCAGGCGAGCCGGCTGCGCGAGCAGTTCAACCTGGATCTGCGCATCCGCGCCGTCGCCACCTCGTCGAAGATGCTGCTGGACGACCGCCGCATCGACCTGACCGACTGGCAGGCGGCACTCGCGGACCACGGCGAGGACACCGACCTGGACCGGCTGGCCGATCATATCCACGCCGATCATCTGCCTCATTCGGTGCTGATCGACTGCACGGCCAGCGACAGGGTGGCGGAGCGTTACGCGGAGTGGCTGCGGCGGGGCATCCACGTGGTCACGCCGAACAAGAAGGCGTTCAGCGTGGGGTACGAGTACTACCGGGAGCTGCAGGAAGCGGCCCGGGAGGGCAGTTCGCACTATTTCTACGAGACCACGGTGGGGGCGGCGCTGCCCGTCATCCAGGCGCTGCGGGACCTGCGCGAAACGGGCGACCGCATCGACACGGTAGAGGGCATTTTCTCCGGCACGCTGGCGTATCTGTTCAACACCTTCGACGGCAGCCGGCCGTTCTCGGAGATCGTGGCCGAGGCACGGGCCAGCGGCTACACGGAGCCGGACCCGCGGGATGATCTCTCCGGTATGGACGTGGCGCGCAAGGTGATTATCCTCGCCCGGGAGATGGGCGATGCGCTGGACGTCTCCGAACTCGAGATCCGCAGCCTGGTGCCGGAGGCCCTGCAGTCGGGTTCCGTGGACGACTTCCTGCGCCGGCTGCCGGAGTACGACGATGACATGCACCGGCTGCTGGACGAGGCGCGGGCCGAGGGCAAGGTGCTGCGCTACGTCGGGCGGCTGGAGCGGGGCGGACGCGCCAGCGTGGACCTGGTGCAGCTGGATCGCGACCACCCCTTCGCCAACATCAACCTGACGGACAACGTGGTGCAGTTCGTCAGCGAGCGCTACTCCGCCAACCCGCTGGTGATCCAGGGACCCGGCGCGGGACCCGCGGTGACGGCCGCCGGCATCTTCGCCGACCTGCTGCGCCTCACCGCCTACGTGGGCGGCGAGGAATGAGCGCCGCCGTGTCCCGGGTGACCGCATTCGCGCCGGCCTCGGTCGGCAACGTCGGCGTCGGCTTCGACCTGCTCGGCCTGGCGGCGGCCGAAGTGGGGGACCGGGTGAGCGCCCGGCGCACCGGGCAAGCCGGGGTCAGCATCGCCGGGATCTCGGCGACGCCGCTGGCCGCCGGCGCCGAGGCGCTGTCCCGGGAGCCCGGCGAGAACACCGCCGGCATCGCGGCAGCCGCACTGTGGCGGGACTTCGGGCCGGAAGGCGGGGTAGAACTGAGCATCGAGAAGGGCATCCCGCTCGGCTCCGGCATGGGCAGCTCGGCGGCCTCCGCCGTGGCCGCGGCCGTGGCCGTGAACGGCCTGCTGGACGAGCCGCTGGGCCACGCAGAGCTGTTGCGCTATGCCCTGGAGGGCGAGCGCTACGCGAGCAAGGCCCTGCATGCGGACAACGTCGCCCCGAGCCTGTTCGGCGGCCTGGTCCTGTGCCCGGCGCGCCTCCTGCCCAGGGTGATCCAGCTGCCCGTGCCTACCGGCGTGGTCTGCGTGCT
Organism: uncultured Woeseiaceae bacterium; assembly: GCA_964428605.1. Lineage (GTDB taxonomy): Bacteria > Pseudomonadota > Gammaproteobacteria > Steroidobacterales > Woeseiaceae > Lentisalinibacter. The sequence goes on along the minus strand of CAYRZI010000091.1, from coordinate 8,895 downwards.
GGTGCACCCCGACCTGACCGTGCATACGGCCGATTCCCGGCGCTCGCTCGGCGCCGAATGCCTGCTGCGCAGCGCCGTCGAGCAGCAGGGCTGCCTGGCGGGCTTCCTGGCGGGCTGCTACAACGACGACCCGGACCTCGTCGCCCACTGTCTGCGCGACATCCTGATCGAGCCCCAGCGGGCCGTCGCGGTGCCGGGCTTCGAGTCGGTGAAGGCGGCGGCGTTCCAGGCCGGCGCCCTGGGGGGGTCGCTGTCGGGCAGCGGGCCGAGCGTGTTCGCCTGGGCCCGGGAGAAGGACGGCGAGGCCGTGCGCGGGGCGATGGTGGCCGCGTTTGCGGATGCGGGCATCGAGGCCCAGTCCTGGGTGAATCCGCTGGATGCGCCCGGGGCCTTCGTGGAATTCACCGAATGAGGTTCCGGAGCACCCGCTCCGGCGGTTCCGCCGACCTCGTCTCCGCCCTGGTCGCGGGCCTCGCCCCGGACGGGGGGCTGTACGTTCCGGAGACGCTGCCGGCCTTCTCGCCGGAGGACTTCGACAGCGCCGCGACGCCGGCCGCGGTGGGCGAGATACTGCTGGCGCCATTTTTCGCCGATTCCCCGCTGGCAGACGCCCTCCCGGACGTGCTGGCCGAGACCTTCGATTTCGACGTCCCGCTGCGCCCGGTGGCCGACGCAACCATGCCGTTGTCGATGCTGGAGCTTTTCCACGGGCCCACCGCCGCCTTCAAGGACGTCGGCGCCCGCTTCCTGGCCGCCTGTCTGCAACGGATCGACACCGGCGGCGGGGACCGGCCGGTGACCATCCTGGTCGCCACCTCCGGCGATACCGGCGGCGCCGTGGCAGCGGCCTTCCATCGCCGCCCCGGCTTCCGCGTGGTGGTGCTGTTCCCGCTCGGCAAGGTATCCCCGCGCCAGCAGCAGCAGCTCACCTGCTGGGGAGAGAACGTGGTCTCCGTGGCCGTGCGCGGCACCTTCGACGACTGCCAGCGCCTCGTGAAGGGCGCGTTCGCCGATGCAGCGCTGGCGGAGCGCCACCGCTTCAGCTCCGCCAACAGCATCAACATCGGCCGCCTGCTGCCCCAGAGCGTCTACTACGCCCATGCCGCGCTCGCTCACTGGCGGCAGGGGGGCGAGCCCTCGTCCGTCATCGTACCCACCGGCAACCTGGGCAACGGGCTGGCCGCCGTGATGGCCCGCGCCATGGGGCTGCCCATCGGCGACGTCATCTTCGCCACCAATGCCAACCGCACCATCGCGGATTACCTGGAGGAGGGCGAGTACCGGCCCCGCGCCAGCGTCCCCACGCTGGCTTCGGCCATGGACGTGGGCGACCCGAGCAACATGGAGCGGCTGCGCAACCTCTTCGGCGAGGCCGACCGGCTGCGGGGCACGGTGGAGGCACGGGTGGTGGAGGACGAGATCATCCGCGAGCAGATCCGCCGGGACTACGAACGCCACGGGCTCGTCGAGTGCCCCCACACGGCCACCGCCATGCACGTCTGGGAGACGCTGCCGGAGGAGCGGCGGGCGGGGCGGCACTGGATCGCGGTGGCGACGGCCCATGCCGCCAAGTTCCCGGAGGTCGTCGAGCCGCTGATCGGCATGACGGTGCCGGTGCCCGACGCACTGGCGGAGCTGCTGGCTCTGCCGGCCCACTACGACGAGATCCCGCCGGAACTCGCCGCCCTGGGCCACGCCCTGGACGAGGCCGCGTGAACGGCATCCCGGACACGCTGCCCGCCTGGGCCCTGTGGGCGGTGTTCACCGGAGCCGCGCTGCTGCTGGTGCTCCTGCTCGTGCTGCTCGCCGTGCGCCGGCGCCGGGCGCGGTCCACTGTGAGGCAGCTGCAGAGCATCAGCCACGACCTGCTGACGGACATCATCGTGCCCAAGGCGGACGAGGGCGAGATCCAGATTGGCTACGCCCTGCTCACGGAGCGCGGCGTGCTGGTGGTGGAGACCAAGGAGGTGGCGGGCGTGGTCTTCGCCAGCGACCGCATGGACGACTGGACGGTGATGGCCGGCGACCGGCGCTACACCTTCGCCAACCCCCAGCCCACGCTGTACGACCGTATCGCGGCCGTGGCCCAGGTGGTGGGCGAGATCCCGGTGGATGGGATGGTGGTGTTCCCGGATGCGGCGGACTTCAGCAAGGGCCGGCCCCGGCACGTGACCACCCTGGCCGGCCTCCTGGCGGACTACCCGCGCGTGGATCGCAACCGGGACCGCAGCCGGGTGGCGGCGTTCCTGCCCCAGTGGGAGCGGCTGCGCGGGGAAGCCGTCAGCGCGCGGGTGGGGAGTCTGGCGGGCTGAGCGCAGCGGCGGCTCAGGGCAGGGCAAAGAAGCGTTCCGCGTTAGCGGTGGTCTGCCGGGCGAGTTCCTCCGGCGAGGTCCGCCGGGCCTCGGCCACCGTCTTCAGCACCCAGGCCAGCCAGGCCGGTTCGTTGCGCCGGGTCTTCGGCCGGGGGCGGATGGTACGCGGCAGCAGGTACGGAGCGTCGGTCTCCAGCAGCAGCCGGTCCGCCGGGATACGCGAGACGATCTCGCGCAGGTGCAGGCCGCGGCGCTCGTCGCAGATCCAGCCGGTGATGCCGATGTACAGGTCCAGCTCCAGGTAGGCCTCCAGCTCGCCCTGGCCGGCAGTGAAGCAGTGGGCAACGGCCCGGGACAGGGACGGCAGGCGGGGCTGCAGGACTTGCAGAAAATCCTCGTGGGCGTCGCGCTGGTGCAGGAACACGGGCAGGCCCGTCTCTGCCGCCAGTTCCAGCTGCTCTGCGAAGGCGCGCCGCTGGTTGTCCCGGGCGGAGTAGTTGCGGAAATAGTCGAGCCCGCATTCACCCATGGCCACGACCCCGGGCCGCCGGGCGGTGGCGAGCAGGGCGTCGGCGACGGCGTCGTCCCAGTCGTCGGCATGGTGGGGATGCATCCCGGAGGTCGCGAACAGGCGGCCCGGCCGGGCCGCCGCAAGGTCGGCGGCGCGCGCGCTGCTCTGCACGCTGCTGCCGGTGACGACGATGCGGCGTACGCCCGCCGCCGCGGCGCGCTCCAGCACCGCATCGCGGTCGTCATCGAAGCTGTCGTGGGCGAGGTTCGCGCCGATGTCGATCAGATCCATTGTCCGCCTCTCCGCCGGTGGACGCACACCCTAATGGCAGCCCCGCTTGCGGACAAGTGGCGAGGGCCGCGAGGCTCGCACCGGGAAAGTGACGTGGCGCACAGGACGCCGCCGGCCCCTGGGGTAGGCTTCCCGGATGGCCATCCCCTCCCGCAGACGTTTTCTCGCTGTGCTATTAGCCGGCGCCGCCCTGTCGCTGTCGGCGCCGGCGCAGTCGGCGGTGGACATGGACGAACTCTCCGACCTGGCCGCCCGTATCCAGTTCGCCGTGTTCGAGGCGGATTTCGCCACCCTCGACCGACTGGCCACGGAGCTGGCGGAAGAGCGGGCCCGGGGCGGCCTGAAGCCGCTGCTCCGCTACCAGGCCGCCTATGCGGCCTACCGGGCGGGGGAGCTGGCGCCGGAGGAGGGCCGCGCCGACAGCCCGTATCTCGAGCGCTGCGAGGAGCAGGCGCTGGCCGCCGCGGACGAGGCGAAGGAGTTCGCCGATGCCCTCGCCCTGGCGGGCGCCTGCGCGGCTCTGGATGCCTCCCGTAACCTCACCGCGCTGCTGTCGGCGACACGGGCGCGGCGCCATCTGCGCGCTGCCCGGGAGCTGGAGCCCGACAACCCTCGCGTTCTGTTGCTCACGGCCGTGAGCCTGATCCGCCGGCCTTCCCTGGTCGAGGGCTGGCCGTCGCCGGCAGAGCTGCTCGCCCGTGCCGCCGAGCGCTATGCCGTGGCCCTGCCGCCGCGGCGGGGCGAACCCGACTGGGGCGAGGCGGAGACGGCCGCCGTCCAGGCCGAACTGGCCGCGGCGGCCGGCGAAGTGCTGGCGGCACGGGATGCCGCGGAGCGCGCCCTCATGCTGGCGCCGGACTACCGCCGCCCAATGGCGGTGCTCGAGAAACTGAGCGCATCGGCCAGATAGTCCGGCCGGTGCCGCCCCCGAAGTCTTGACGCCTGCGCGGAGTTGCCGCAGGGTTTCTTCCTTTCCCGGATTGCCGGGGACCGGAGAGAACCATGCGGATACGCGCAGCACGTGCGGCACCGTTCCTGTGCGCCCTGGCCCTGTTTCTGGCCGGGTGCGAGGTGGGCGTCAACAAGGACATCATCATCGCCGCCGGCGAACGCAGCTCCGGGGCGGCGGTGGTCAACGGGCGCATCGACGTGGGCGCCGGGGCGGAGGTGACCGGAGAGCTGTCCACCGTCAACGGCCGCATCAATGTCGACCGGGACGCCGCCGTCGCGGGCATCAATACGGTAAATGGCACTGTCACGCTCGGTACCGGCGCCAGCGCCCGCAACATCAACGCGGTCAACGGTGACGTCACCATCGGCGAGTCGGCCAGCGTCGCCGGCAGGGTCGAACTGGTGAACGGCGACATCCGGCTCGGTCAGGGTGCCGAAGTCGCCGGTAACGTGGGCGCCGTCACCGGCAGCATACGCCTGCGTGACGCGCAGGTGAACGGGGACGTGACCACGGTGGCGGCCGACATCACCCTCAGCGGCAGCAGCGTCGTGGCCGGGCGGCTCGTCGTGGAGAGCCGCGGCGGCATCGGCGAAATCGTCCCGCGCATCGTCATCGGGCCGGGCAGCCGCGTGGAGGGGGTGCTGGAGTTCGGGGACGACGCAGAGGTTTACGTCAGCGAGGAGGCGGAGATCGGCGGCGTGCAGGGCGTGCTGACCGAGCAGGACATCGTGCGCTTCGCCGGACCGGAGCCCAACCTGCAGTGAAGCCGGACCAGCTGTCGCTGTTCGCGGGGCCGGCGCCGGCGGCCGTGGGCGACGATTTCGTGGTGCGCGAGAGCGCGCGGGCGCGCCGCATGTCCATCAAGGTATTCCCCCGCGGCCGGGTGGAGGTGGTGACGCCCCGGCGCGCCCGGCCCCGGGACGTGGAGGCCTTCGTGCGCGAGAACCGGGCCTGGATCGACCGCGCCCGGGCCGAGTTCGCAGCACGCTACCCGGCCGCTGACCCGGCGCCGCCCGAACGGATCGAGCTCGCTGCGCTGCAGAGCGCCTGGCGGGTGCATTACCGCGCCCGGGCAGGACGCAGCGTGCGCTGCCGGGACCTCGGCGACCGGCTGGTGCTGAGCGGGCGGGTGGAAGACGACGCACTGGTGGTCCATGCGCTGCGCCGTTGGCTGGCCGCCCGGGCCCGCGAGCACCTCGGCCGTCAGCTGGAGCAGCTCTCGGCGACGACCGGGCTCGGCTACCGGCGCCTGCAGATTCGGGCCCAGCGCACCTGCTGGGGCAGCCATTCGGGCCGGGGCACCATCAGCCTGAACTGCTGCCTGCTGTTCCTGGGCCCGGAGCTGGTGCGCTATTTGCTGATCCACGAGCTCTGTCACGCCCGCCACATGGATCATTCCCGGCGCTTCTGGCAGCTTGTCGGGCGCCTGGAACCCGATTACCGGCGGCTGGACCGGGAGCTGGGGGAGGCCTGGACCCGGGTACCGGCCTGGCTGGGGCTGTATTGAAACGGCGTAGCCGGCGCGATCACCTGCTGCGTTTCTGGGCCGCCATGCCCGTGCTCGCGCCGCTGGCGGTGGGGCAGGGCCTGTGGGCCCGCCGCCATGCCCTGCGGCTGCCGCCGGTCCTGGAGGACACCGCAGCCGGCGCCGTCGCCGGCGACGAGCCGGCACTGCGGCTGCTGGTGGTGGGGGAATCGACGGCCGTCGGCGTCGGCGCCACCCGGCCGGGGGCGGCCCTCGCGCCCCGTCTGGCGGAGGCCCTCGCCCGGCAAGAAGGCCGGGCGGTGCACTGGCAGGTGGTGGGGGAGAACGGCATCCGGGCGGCAGGGCTGGCCGCGAAACTCGTCCGGCACCGGCAGCTGCTCGCTGCCGACTTCGCCGTCGTCCTGCTCGGCGCCAACGATACCAGCGGTCTCACGCGCCTGCGGCGCTGGCGACGGGATCTCGGCGCGGTGCTGGACCTGCTGCGCGAGCGCTGCGGACGGATACTCGTGGCGCCGGTGCCGCCATTCCACCTGTTCCGGCTGCTGCCCTATCCGCTGCGCTGGCTGCTGGGTCACCGGGGCCTGGCGCTGTGCGCGGCCCGGCGGGCGCTGGCCGAGCCCGGTCGGGTGATCGTGATGGAAGGAGACTTCCCGACCGAACCCCGCTACCTGGCCGAGGATGGCTATCACCCCTCCGACCTCGCCTACGAAGTCTGGGCGTCTCAGATCAGCGAAGTTATAGAGAACAATAGCTTAGGCGCGATTGTTGAGGTCGAACCTCAGCCCTGATCGAGCAGGTCCCTCAGGTCGATGACCGCCGCATTCGCGCGCGAGAGGTAGGAGGCCATCACCAGGGAGTGGTTGGCGAAGATGCCGAACCCGCCCCCGTTCAGGACGACGGGGCTGCGCAGCGGTGCCAGGCTCGCCTCCAGCTCCCGGATGATCTGGCGCAGGCTCACCGTGGCGTTCTTGTCGTCGAGCACGTCGGCGAAGTCGATCTGGGCGGCGCGCAGGAAGTGGATCAGCGCCCAGGCATTGCCCCGTGCCTCGAAGAAGACGTCGTCGAGTTCCAGCCAGGGCGTCTTCACCACCACCTCGTCGCCGCCACCCGGGCTGACGGCGGCGGCGTGCTCGCCGGCGGTGTCCGTGTTGACCCGGCTCTGGCCCACGCTGGCGGTGAGCCGCTGGGACAGGCTGCCCAGACGTTTCTCGATCTGGGCCAGCCACTCGCGCAGGTTGTCGGCGCGGGCGAAGAAGCGTGCCTCGGGGCTCTCGGCCCCGGTGAGCCGGTCCCGGTAGCTCGCGAACCCGGCGATGGCTTCCCGGTACCGGCTCTCGGTGGTCGGCAGTATCCAGGAGTCGTTGTCGAAGAAGAACTTGGGCTCGGCCACGGCCAGGTCGGGGTCCTCGGTGGACTGGGACTGGGAGCGGCTGTAGTCGTTGCGCATCACGCGGGCCAGGTCGCGCACCTGGGTGAGCACGCCGAATTCCCAGTTGGGGATGTTGTCCAGGAAGACGCCCGGCGGCGCCACGTCATTGGTCAGGTAGCCCCCGGGCTTCTCCAGCATCGTCTCGGCCACCCGGATCAGCGTGTCCGCCGTCGCATAGCCGAGCGGGGCGGGTTCGCCGTCGATCTCGGCCTGCACCCAGAAGACGTCGGGGGTGCGTGACCAGTACCAGGACAGCCCCAGCATGAAGACCAGGACGATGCCGAGCACGATCAGCCCGGTATTGCGAACGCCCGCCGGCATGTTGCCCGGTTTCAGTTTCTCCATCACCATCGCCCTTCCTCTTTATTCTCTTTTCCGCTGGTCCTTCCCGTTCGCCTGGTCCTGCCCCCGGCCCTGGCTCCGCGGCGCCGGTTGCTGCAGTGCTTCGACCACGGCGGGCAGCACGGTTCCCGCCGGACCCGAGATTACATGATCCGCGGCCGGCGTGAGGGGCGTGGGGTTCGGGTTGATCTCGACCACCGGCACGCCCGCGGCCAGCGCCTGCTCGGCGAGTCCCGCAGCCGGATAGACGAGCGACGAGGTGCCCACGGAGAAGAAGAGGTCGCAGTCGGTTACCGCGGCGAAGGCGCGGTCCAGCGCGTCTCCGGGTATCGCCTCGCCGAACCAGACCACGGCCGGCCGCAGCCCGGCGCCGCACTCCGGGCACGGCGGCGGCCCGCTCGCCTCGTCAGTCGGCTCGCCGGCGTGGCCCCGGTAGCCGCAGCCCGGCGCCGAGCAGATGTCGGTGAGCAGGTTGCCGTGGAACTCCACGACGTCGGTGCTGCCGGCGCGCTGGTGCAGGCCGTCCACGTTCTGGGTAATCAGCGTGAGCCGGGGCAGCAGTCGCTCCAGCTCCGCCAGCGCATAATGCGCGGGATTGGGCGCCACCTCGTGCACCAGCTGCCGGCGCCACCGGTACCACTGCCAGACCAGGGCGGGGTCGCTGGCGAAGGCCTCGGGCGTGGCGAGCTGCATGGGGTCGTAGGACTCCCACAGGCCCGTCATCGCGTCACGGAAGGTCGGCACGCCGCTCTCCGCCGACACGCCGGAGCCGCACAGCACCATCAGGTGGCGCGAGTCCTGCAGCGCCCGCACGAGCGCTGCGGGAATGCCGGGGGCGGACACGCCGATCAGGCGGCCTTCTGGCTGCCGGCCAGCTGGCGCAGCACGTAGTGCAGGATGCCGCCGTTGGCGTAGTAGTCCTGTTCCTTCGGCGTGTCGATGCGCACGATGGCTTCGAACTCGACGGGCTCCGCCTTGGCAGGCGTGGCGGTGACCTTCACCGTCTTGCCGGAGCGATCCGCCAGGCCGGTGATATCGTAGGTCTCGGTGCCGTCCAGACCGAGGCTCTCGGCGCTATCGCCCTCCCTGAACTGCAGCGGCAGCACGCCCATGCCGATCAGGTTGGAGCGGTGGATGCGCTCGAAACTCTCGGCGATGACCGCCTTCACGCCCAGCAGCAGGGTACCCTTGGCCGCCCAGTCCCGGGAGGAGCCGGTACCGTATTCCTTGCCGGCGATGACCACCAGCGGCACCCCCTCTTCACGGTAGCGCAGCGAGGCGTCGTAGATGGTCATCTCCTCGCCGGAGGGCTGATGGCGGGTCCAGCCGCCCTCGGTGCCGGGTGCGAGCTTGTTACGCAGGCGGATGTTGGCGAAGGTGCCCCGCATCATGACCTCGTGGTTGCCGCGCCGCGAGCCGTAGGAGTTGAAGTCCGCTTTTGCGACGCCTTTTTCCATCAGGTAGCGTCCGGCCGGATAATGTTCCGGAATCGCCCCGGCGGGCGAAATGTGGTCGGTGGTGACGGAGTCTCCCAGAACCAGCAGCGCCCGGGCGTTTTCGATGTCCCCCGGC
>CAYRZI010000090.1:0-11604 GCA_964428605.1 uncultured Woeseiaceae bacterium | reverse complement strand
GGATCTCGCCGGCCTCCTCGGTGAAGATGGCGGCGATCTCGGCGTCGTAGTCGGCCTCTTCCGGCGACGGCGCTTCGGCGGCCCCGGCAGGCTCGCCGGGCTCTGCGCGCTCGGGCGCAGAAGGCTCCACGCCGGCCGGCTCCGGGCCGGCGCCTTCCTCCGCGGCGGGCGGCGTGTCGGTCGGCGGCTCCGCCCCCGCGGGCGGCTGCGCCTCTCCGGCCTCCGGCTGCAGCGTCGGCACGACACCCGTGAACTCGCCCGTCTCCTCCGCCGGCGCGGGCCGGCTGTCCACCTGGGCGGTCAGTTCGCGCAGCCGCTCGACCAGCGGCTGATAATCCTCGTCCCGGGCACCCGGCTGGTTGATGCCCGCGACAATACTCTCGATGGCCTTCACGGCGGCTTCCACCGCCGCGAGTCCGTCCGTATCCATGCCCTGACCGGCATCGTAGAGGCGGCGCACGTACTGGTTCAGGCTCGCCGTCACGGTCACGCCCCGATCGACGTCGGCCATGTTCACGCTGCCGTGCAGCGTGTGGCAGGCCCGGTGCAGGTTATCCGGTATGGGATAGGGCGGCTCCTCCTCCCGGCAGGCGTCGATATAGCTCTTGATGACCCCGAGATGGGCCGCCGTCTCCTTGGCGAAGATGTCCAGCAGTACCGGGTCCATTTCCACCGGCGCCGGGGCCTCTTCCTCCGCAGGGGCGAGCGTCAGGTTGGCCGCGTTCGGGTCCCCCTCGGCGAAAGCGCTCGCCTGGACCACCAGCTGGCGCGTATCCACGGCGGGCTCGATGCCCGTTTCCAGCTGCTCGACCAGCTCGGGCAGCGCGGCCGCGGCGCGCTGGATGAACTCCACCATGGGCGGGGTGCGCGTCAGCGTGCGGTTGATCAGCCGGTTCAGCAGGTCCTCGATGTGCCAGCAGAAATCACCGATGCGTTCGGCACCCACCATGCGGCCGCTGCCCTTCAGCGTGTGGAACGAGCGGCGCACGGTAATCAGCGCCTCCATGTCGTCGGCGTTCTCGGCCCAGCGCGGCAACTGCTTGCGGATGGAGGCGATCTCCTCCTTGGACTCCTCGATGAAGAGTTCCAGCAGCTCCGGATCCAGGTGCTCGGCATCCTGGGCGACCACCGGGATCTGGATGATCTCGGTGGCATCCCCCGGCGTGCCGGCCCGGGCCGGCTGCTCCGGCTCGGAGATCGTGCGCAGCCGCTGGCTCGCCACCAGGGTTTCCTCGATCTGCTCGGCCCGGCCCTTCATCTCGTCCAGCACGCCGGACAGCGCGTCCAGGCAGGCCTCGGCGTTGTCCAGCATGTACCAGGGATCGCGCCTGCCGGCCTGCACGGTCTCCATGTAGTACTCGATGCTTACCACTGCATCGGCCAGCCGGTCCAGGTGCTCAGCGTCCAGGCCCTGACGGCCGGCCCTCATCGCCTCGGTGACGAATCGGCCGAGGCGCTCGACCACCTCGGCGGCGCGGTTCTTGTCCAGCATGACCAGGCCGGCCTTCACGCCCCGGATCAGGTTTGGCACGTTGTCGATGGCCATCGGATCGCCGCTGTCGCTGGTGACCTGGGTGATGGCCTCCTTCACCCGCGCCATGTTGACGATGCACTCGCGCAGCACCGCCTCGGTGACCTGGCGGTAGTCCACGTCCCCCGTATCCCCGGCGGCACCCGCCTCGCCGCCCTCGGCCCCCGCCGGACGGATCAGGCGCTTGAGCTTGGCATCCAGGCTGTCTTCCACCTGCAGCAGTGTGGATGCGATCTCCAGCAGGATCCCCTCGTCGGCGGCGACAGATTCCCCGACGATGTTGCGCAGCCGCTCGATCTCGGCCTGGATGTCGCCCCGGAGATCGCCCAGGCCGAGGACACCCAGCGTGTCGCTGATCTTCTTCAGCATGTCCACCTGGGGCGCGAGGTCGGCCACGTCGTCCATGCCGGTGCGCACGTAGATGTCCAGCACGTCCTTGACCTTGCCCAGGTCTTCCCTGATGGCCGTGCCCACCGTCTCCATCAGTCGGATGCTGGGAGCGGCCAGGCTCTCGCGGGCATGGACCACCTGCTCGTCGCCAGGCAGCAGCTCGGAGAGGTTGAAGGCCCGGCGGATGGCGCTGACCCGCTCGCCTGCGGTGCCCGAACGCGCAATGTAGTAGAGCAGGTTGTTCAGCAGGTCGGTGGGCGGGTCCCGTTCCAGGGCCTCCGACCCCTCGTCGATGAGGCGCTTCAGCTGCCGGTCGGCGTGGCCGAGCAGGCGCTTCAGCGAGACGCTGGTCTCGAGGCCGCCTTCGGCCAGCGCCTCGAGGACGCCGACGACCACCCACCAGAGCTGGTAGATCTGGTCCCGGTCCGCAGCCTGCTCCAGCGCCAGCGCGATGTGGCGCAGCTTCTCCAGATGCATGCCCGGCTGCTGGCCCTGTATCCAGCCGAGCAGCGCCAGCTGGAAGGCGGGCCTGGCCTTGCGGGCAAGCTCCACGATGTCTTCTTTCGGCGGCTCCGGCCTGTCGGCGACGCTCACACGCTGATCGGGCGTGAGGTTCAGCAGCAGCAGCGTGCTCTCCGACATGAGCGGCTTGCCGCGGACCGCCCGCAGGTCGTTCAGCAGGGGCAGCAGCACCAGCGCGATGTCCCGGCCGCCGCCGAGCAGGCGGTCCAGGTAACTCGGCAGCTGCACCATCGCCCGGGTGATCGCATCCAGGCCATCCTGCTGGCCCTTCGCCCCGGGGCGCAGATCCGCGAGGTAGCGGCAGACGGCCTCCATCTCCTCGGCCAGCAGCGCGCCGCCGTAGACCTCCACCATCTTCAGGACGCCGGCCACCTCGTGCAGACGCCGCCCGGCGCGAAGCAGCGCTTCCCGGCTGCCCTGCCCCTCGACGGCCTCCTCCAGTGCTACCCGCGCCTGCTTCAGCGTCTCGGTCAGCTCGTCGCTGACGACATTCAGCGCCTGGGCCGTCTGTGCTGCCGCCTCATTCACCGCCGGCTTCGCTCCGTTTCGTGACTCCGCCGCTCATCCCTGACCCGCCGCCCGTTCGGCGGCATGCGGCTGCAGTTCGCCGGGCTCCTCGCCTCCGTCAGCCTCCGCGTCCACCCGCGGGAAAGTGCCCGAGCCGACCGGTTCCTCGCCGGCCGCCGGCGTCTCCTCCTCTCCCCGGCCGCCGCCGGGCAGGCGGAACCCGGCCACCGTCTGGCGCAGCTGGCTGGCCAGCCCGGAGAGCTTGGAGATCGACGACGTCGTTGCACTGGTGGCGCGGCCCGTCTGGGCGCTGATGTCGCGCAGCACCCGGGTGCGCCGGGTGATGTCGGTCGCCGCGGTGGCCTGTTCCCGCGCCGAGCTGGAGATGTTCTGCACCAGCGAGGCGATCTGGTTCGACACCTGCTCGATCTCGTCCAGCGCCGCGCCGGCGTTCTCGGCCAGAAGCGCACCGCCCACCACGTCGGTGGTGCTGCGTTCCATGGACACCACCGCCTCGTTGGTGTCGCTCTGGATCGTGCGCACCAGCACCTCGATCTGCTTGGTGGCGTTTGTGGAACGCTCGGCGAGCCGCTGCACCTCGTCCGCCACCACCGCGAAACCGCGTCCCGCCTCGCCGGCCATGGAGGCCTGGATGGAGGCGTTCAGCGCCAGGATATTGGTCTGCTCGGCGATGTCGTTGATCAGCTCCACGATGTTGCCGATCTCCTGGGAGCTCTCGCCCAGACGCTTGATGCGCTTCGAGGTCTCCTGGATGGTCTCGCGGATGGTATTCATGCCGTCGATGGTGCGCCGCACGGCCTCGCCGCCCTTGTGGGCCACGTCAACCGAGTGCCTGGCGACGTCGGCGGAGCGCTCGGCATTACCGGACACCTCCTCGATGGAGCCGGCCATGGCCGCGATCGACTCGGAGGCCGCGCTGACCTCCTGCGACTGCTTCTGCGCGGCGCGGCTCATCTCGGTGGCCGTACTCTCGGTCTGCTTGGCGGCGGAATCCACCATGATCGCCGTCTCGTTGATGGTGGTCACCAGGTCGCGCAGCGCCTCGATGGCGTAGTTGATGGAGTCCGCGATGGCGCCCGTGATGTCCTCGGTCACCGTGGCCTCGACGGTGAGGTCGCCGTCGGCCAGGCTGCCGAGTTCGTCGAGGAGGCGCAGGATGGCCTGCTGGTTACGCTCGTTCTGATCGGCCTGCAGGATGGCGGAACTCGCCAGCCTGGCGGCCCGGATCGAGGAGACCAGCAGACCGATCCCCAGTATCACGGCGAGCCCGAGCAGGCCGAACAGCGCAGCGGGCTGCCAGCCCCCGCCCAGCCCCTCGGGGCCCAGGGCGAGCCAGGCGACCAGGGCGGCGGCCACCAGGGTCACCGGCAGCGCCACGGCCAGGAATAAGAACGTCCGTGATCCAGTTGTTGTCTGTGCCATACCAGCTCAATCCGTCTTGCTAATCGCCTGGCCTGTCAGTCCGCGGCGGCCTGCAGGAACTGTGGGCTCTCCACCAGCAGGTGGAGGCCGAATACGGGCCAGGACTCCGGCCCGCGCCGGAACGAACCCGTGAGGTATTGCTCGCAGCGCAGGATGGTCGGCGACCAGTCTTCCGAGAACTCGCTCGTCATGAAGCGGCGGAAACCCACCACCTCGTCCACCAGCAGCCCGGCCGGCATCTCCCGGTGGTTGACGCTGATCAGCCGCGCCGTACGGCCGGTGCCCGTGCGGCCGCCGCCGAGGAACATCTTCAGATCGATCAGCGGCAGCAGATGACCGCGCACGTTCGCCAGACCCAGCACCCAGCGCTTGGATCCCGGTACCCGGGTCACCGTCTCCGGCACCATCAGCACCTCGCGCACCTCGTCACGGGAAGCCACGAAGTTCTCGCTGCCGATGCGGAAACCAACCCCCACCCATTCCTCGGCGCTGCCGGCCGCCGCCGACTGGCCGGCCAGTGCCGCGCGGCTACGCCGCTCGAGTTCTTTCAGCAGCTCGAAAGGCTGGTCGCGGAGCGCTTCCAGTGTCTGCGCTTCGGCCATGTCAGCCGGCCAGCACCGCGTTGATCTTCGCGACCAGCTCCTTCTCCGAGACCGGCTTCACGAGGTAGTCCGCCGCGCCCTGACGGATGCCCCAGATCTTGTCGGTCTCCTGGTCCTTGGTGGTGACCATGATCACCGGTATGTCGGCGGTCTCCGGACTGCGGGTCATGCGCCGGGTGGCCTGGAAACCGTTCATGCCCGGCATCACGACGTCCATCAGGACGATGTCGGGACGCTCGGCGCGGGCCTTCTCCAGACCCTCCTCGCCGTCCGTCGCCAGCAGCGTCGCGAAGCCGTTCTTCTCGAGCATCTTCTGGAACACGTGCAGCTCCGTCGGCGAATCATCCACGATCAGTACCGTCGGCATATCGGTTCTCCTGTTGCGGGCGGCGCCTCAACCCTGCATCTGGCTCGCGATAGCTCCCAGCAATTCGTCCTTCGTGAACGGCTTGGTCAGATAGCGCTCCGAACCCACGATACGCCCCCGGGCCCGGTCGAACAGCCCGTCCTTGCTGGAGAGCATGATCACCGGCGTGTCCCGGAACGCCTTGTTGTGCTTGATCAGCGAGCAGGTCTGGTAGCCGTCCAGCCGCGGCATCATGATGTCGACGAAGATGATGTCGGGCTGGTGATCGGCGATCTTCGACAGCGCATCGAAGCCGTCCACGGCCGTGAATACGTCGCAACCTTCCTTGCTGAGCAGCGTTTCGGCCGTACGCCGGATGGTCTTGCTGTCGTCGATGACCAGTATCTTCAGGCCCTTGAGATCGGCCGACCGACCGCCCGTTTCTGGATTCGCCACCTGAGAAATCTCCCTGCACCCCGCATCGCGTTCTAACACGCCGCCCACCCGGCAGGTGTGGAACAGCGCACATTCTGTCCCTGACGCAACCCGGGCACTTTTAACATATTGTTTTGACTGCTGCCACGAAGCGGTGCACGGAACGGCCCAGCCGCCGCCCCGGCTCCCCGGATACTCTGCTGACGGGCCCCGGCCAGGGCCCCGCGCACCCCTCACCGCCTGGCCGGCTCTCCTCCGAAACGGAACCGGAACAGCTCGACCTTGCCCACGCGCTGCAGCGGATCGTCCATACGGAACAGGTCCGGCTCCCGCGCCGCCTGTTCCGGGTCGTAGAGCGGCAGGAACTCGAAGTCCACCTCGCCAACCTTCGCCTTCTCGAGCTCCTCGCGCTCGCGCCGCAGCTCGTCGCCCATGTCCGGCAGGCGCCATTCGTCCCGCCGCCCGTAGACGATGATCTCCTCGATCACGTCCTCGTCCGCGCGGGGCGCCGGCTCGAACGGGACCTCACCGGGCCCGTCGCCGGCTTCGCCCGCCTCCTCTTCGGCCGGCGCCTGGGCGTGCCCGGTCGCCGCCATCAGCAGGAGCCACACGGCCGCGAGCGGCCAGCGACGCGGGTTAATCCTCAAGCCGCTCCCTCCAGCGCAGGCTGCGGAACCAGTACGACTCGGTGGAGGGCAGCCAGGTGTCCGCCTGCCGGGCCGTGATCCAGGCATTCAGGAAATACATCAGATCCGCGTTGCCCTTAGCCACTGCGAACGCCGAACGGGTGACGAGCAGCGGCTTGGCCAGCGGTGTGTCGATACGCTCGGGATTCTCCAGCGCCAGGAACTGGGGCCCCGGGTAGCTCTCCAGATAGCCGTCGATGCGCCCGGCCAGCAGGGCCTCCGAGGCCTCGTCGTCCTGTTCGAACACCCTGATCTTCGCCTCGGCGAACACGCGCCGGGCCAGGTCCTCGGAGACCGTGCCCTTCACCGCGCCGATGCGGTAGCGCGGATCGTTCAGGTCGTCGAGCCGGACCACGTCCGCGGTCTTCGCCGTGTTGGTGGCCAGCGTGATGCCGCTCTCGTGATAGGCGTCGCTGAACCATACCCTGAGCGCCCGCGCGGGCGTTACGGACATGCCGGCGGCGATGAGGTCGATCTCGCCGTCCTGCAGCGCGTCGATCAGCTCCTTCCAGGGATACACCTTCAGCTGGGGCTCCACGCCCATGTCGGCCGCCAGCTTGCGGGCGACATCGGCCTCGAATCCGATCAGCCGGTCCTCGCCGGCGCGTATCGTCCACGGCGTGAACAGGGACACGCCCACCCGCAGTACGCCGGCCTCGCGTATCCCGTCCAGGTCGCGTGCGGCGGCGGGGCCGGACGCGAGCAGCAGCGCGAGGGCGGCAACGATGAATAGAGTGTGTCGGTCTGTGGAGATCATGGGCGGGCGGTCCATCGGCTGATTTCGTCCGATGGTAATGGCACCCGGTGACACCCGCAATCGGGGACGGGCGCAACGTCGTCGCCGCGGGGCGGGCGCGGTATAGTTCGATCGCGATACCTGCAGGAGCACCTATGAGCACCAGAAAGATCCGGCTGGGCGTCGTGATGGACCCCATCGCCGGCATCACGCCGAAGAAGGACTCTACCCTCGCCATGCTGCTGGAGGCCCGGGCGCGGGGTCACGAGATCCATTACATGGAGCAGGGCGGGCTGTGGCTGGACAGCGGCACGGCCCGGGGCGAGATGCGGCCCCTGGAGGTGGCCGACGACCCGGAGCGCTGGTACACCCTCGGCGAGGCGGCGCACCGGCCGCTCGGCGAGCTCGACGTCATCCTCATGCGCAAGGACCCGCCGTTCGACATGGAGTACGTCTATACCACCTACATACTCGACCGTGCGCGGGAAGCCGGTTGCCTGGTGGTGAACCGTCCGGGCGCGCTCAGGGACATGAACGAGAAGGCCTACACCGCCTGGTTTCCGGAGTTCGTGCCGCGCACGGTCATCACACGCTCCATGGAACGGATGCGCGGCTTCCTCGACGAGGTCGGGCGCATGGTGGTCAAGCCGCTGGACGGCATGGGCGGACGCTCCATCTTCTCGGTCCGCAGCGGCGAAGCGAACACCAACGTGATCCTGGAGACGCTGACCGGCCACGGCCACCGCTACGCCATGGCCCAGCAGTTCATCCCCGAGATCACGGAAGGCGACAAGCGCGTGATCATCGTCGACGGCGAACCGGTCCCCTACGCCCTCGCCCGCATCCCCACCGAGGCAGACGGCCGCGGCAATCTGGTGATGGGCGCCAAGGGTGTCGGCCGGGAACTGAGCGAGCGCGACCGGGAGATCGCAACGGCCGTGGGCGCCGTGCTGAAGCGCGAGGGTGTGCTGTTCGCGGGGCTGGACGTGATCGGCGAATACCTCACCGAGATCAACGTCACCAGCCCGACGGGCATCCGCGAACTGGATCGGGAGTTCGGCATCAACATCGCAGGGCTGCTGTTCGATGCCATCGAGGACCGCCTCGGCCGGCGCCGGTGAGATGCCGGTGACGATACCGGTGACGATACCGGCCGCGGGTGAACCCCGTCGCATTTCCGTTGGTGCCGGAAAGGTTAGAATGAGCCGGGACGGTCGCACCGGACAGGGATACACCGGACAGGGAGACAGCGGAGCAGACGCCACGTGGCAGAGACCAGGCCGAGTTTGACAAGGGACATGCTCCCCGCCGCTCCGGCGACCCCGGACCGGCTGCCGCCGATGCTCTTCCTGGCGGCCCTGTTCCATGCGGTGCTGATCCTCGGCATCACCTTCGAGGCCGTCCCCCTCGGCGGCAGCGAGGCGACCACGCTGGAGGTGACCATCGTCGCGGATTCCAACCAGCACATCGAGGCCAGCGAGGACGCCGACTACCTCGCCCAGGCGAACCAGCGCGGCAGCGGCAACACCACCGAGCAGGTGCGCCCGGGGGCCCGGCCGCGGGCGGCTCAGGCCCGACCCTTCCCGGAGGAGGTTGCGGGCGAGACGCCGGCGGAGTCCGCGCCCGGCGAGACGGACCCCCGCACGACCGTCGTCTCCCGCTCTCCGTCCAACCGCCGGGACTACGCGCCGGAGGACACCAGCCCGGCGCCGAGCCCCGAGCAAAGCACGGTGCAGGCGGCGCCGCCGAGCGAGCCGCGCAGCCTGCCGCTGCCGGTCGAAGAGCAGGCGAACCTCCTGATCCACGACGACGACCCGCGCCAGCTGGTGATCAGCGCCGACACCCGTGAGTCGCGCATTGCCGGTTACCTGGACCGCTGGAAGCGCAAGGTCGAGCGGGTGGGCACGCTGAATTTCCCGGAGCAGGCCCGCACCCGCGGGATGACCGGCAACCCGGTGCTGGAGGTGGCGATCGACGCCGACGGCGAACTCACCGACATCGTGGTGCGGCGTTCCTCGGGCCACGGCCTGCTCGATCAGGCGGCGCTGAACATCCTGCGCCGCGCCGCGCCCTTCGACCCGTTCCCGGACGAGCTGCGCGAGGACTACGACGAGCTGCGCTTCGCCTACCAGTGGCAGTTCGACCGCGACGGCAGCCGCCCGCGCATCGCCACCACCCGGTAGGAGGGCCTTCAGGCCCGATCCCTTCAGGCCCGATCCCTTGAGGCCCGATCCCTGCAGCGCCGCCCCTGCAGCCGGTCCCTTCGGCCCGCGCCCCGGCACGCTTGTCGATGCCGGCCGGAATACCGATACTGGTCAGCCATGAGTCAGCCGAACTACGTCAATCAGCTGCTGATCGCCATGCCCGGCATGCAGGATCCGAACTTCGAGACCACGGTCACGCTGGTCTGCGAGCATACCGAGGACGGCGCGCTCGGCATCGTCATCAACCGGCCGCTGGATCTCCGGCTGGCCGACGTACTCGATCAGCTGGAACTCACGGCCGAGAGCGAGGAGATCGGCGCCAGCCGGGTACTGGCGGGCGGCCCCGTGGGCCACGAGCGTGGCTTCGTGCTCCACCCCGCCGGCCAGGAATGGGAAGCCACGCTGGACGTTTCCGACGAAATCCGCGTGACGTTCTCCCGCGACATCCTCGCGGCCATCGCCGCCGGCACCGGCCCCGGCCGCTCGCTGGTGGCTCTGGGTTACGCCGGCTGGGACGCCGGGCAGCTCGAATCCGAGATGATGGCGAATGCCTGGCTGAACGTCACCGCCACGCCGGACATCGTGTTCGACGTCCCCTTCGACCAGCGCTGGCAGGCCGCGGCACGGCAGCTGGGGATCGACATCACCCGTCTGGCCAGCGATGCGGGACACGCCTGACGCCGCCGCCGGCTCGGCGGAGGAAACCGCAGCACCCCGCACGGTCCTGGCCTTCGACTTCGGCCTGCGCCGCATCGGCGTAGCCGTCGGCCAGGCCGTCACCCGCAGCGCGACCGCGCTGACGACGCTGCCGGCCGTAGAGGGCGAACCCGACGGCGACGCCCTCGCCCGACTGATCGGCGAATGGCGGCCGGACCGCCTGCTGCTCGGCATGCCGCTCGCCGCGGGAGAGACCTCGGTGCTGGAGCGGCCCCTCGAGCGGTTCCGGCGTCGTCTCGAGGCCTTCGGCATCCCCGTGGAGCTGGTGGACGAGCAATTCTCGTCCGCCGAGGCTCAGTCCCGCCTGGCCGCCGAACGGCGCAGCGGCGCCCGCCGGCGCCGCGTGCGCAAGGCGGACGTCGACAGCCTGTCCGCCCGGATCATCGCCGAGCAGTGGCTCGCCCGCCACTGAGCGGGCCGACGCGGAGCCGCGGGGTGATAGAATCCGCCCCGGCATGAGCACCGAGACACAGACCGACACCGCTGCCCGCCCCGACCGGCCCCACCGCGGTACCATCTTCGTCGAGGACGGCGAGGTGCTGGAGGTGCGCGAGTACCCGGGCGAGCAGTACATCGTGCGGGTGAGATCGCCGAAGTGCGCGGCCCATGCCCGTCCGGGCAGCTTCGCCCACGTCACCTGCGACGAATCCCTGCCCATGCGCCGGCCGCTTTCCATCATGCGGGCCAATGCCGCCGAGGGCTGGATCGAGTTTCTCTACAAGATCGTCGGCGAAGGCCTGCGGCTGCTGAGCCGCCACCGGCCGGGGGACCGGGTGAGCGTACTCGGGCCCATCGGTCAGCCGTTCCGTCCGGATCCGGAGCGCCCCCGCGCTCTGCTAGTCGGCGGCGGCGTCGGCATACCGCCGATGGTCTTCCTGGCCGAGGCACTGCAGGCCGACCGGAGCGTGGACTGGCAGCCGCTGGTGCTGATGGGCTCGGAGATTCCGTTCCCCTTCGAACTCCTCCGGGCCACCGCGGAGGTGCCCGGTATTGCCGCGGACGTGTGTTCGGTGATGCCCCTGCTGGAGTCCATCGGCGTGCCGTCCCGTCTCGCCAGCGGCGCCGGCTTCGACGGCTGCTACCGGGGCTTCGTGACCGAACTGGCAGGCGAATGGCTTGCGAATCTGGACGAGACGGAACTTGCCGGCGTCGAGATGTTCGCCTGCGGTCCCACACCCATGCTGGCCGCGGCGGCCGCCGTGGCACGCCGCTTCGCCATCCCCTGCCAGGTCTCGCTGGAGGAGTACATGGCCTGCGCGGTGGGCGGCTGCGCCGGCTGCGCCGTGGAGGTGCAGACCCCGGAAGGCCCGGCGATGAAGCGCGTCTGCGTGGACGGGCCGGTCTTCGACGCCAACACCGTCTTCCCCCCGACATCGGTGTAGGAGGGCCTTCAGGCCCGACTGCTCCGACGCCTGCACCTTCTTTTGTGACCGCCCTGCGGGGGTATCCATCTTGCTCCCGACAAAAGGTCGCGGCGATGGATAC